>NZ_JAFLRG010000002.1:1800000-2100000 GCF_017315725.1 Trinickia acidisoli | reverse complement strand
GTCCTTCGCCCCGTCCGCACAACGTGCGACGAGCAGCGCTCGCATGCGACGAACGGTCGAACGAGGCGACGAACGTCAGCCGCCCCTACGCCATTGCTTCAACTCGCGCGCAGTGCCGTCGCAATCGGCTGGCGCGCCGCGCGGATCGCCGGCAGCAAGCCGCCGAGCATGCCGATCGTGCACGCGAGAAAAACGCCCGATACGAGCAGCGAAGCGGTCACCGTCAGATGAAATACGACCTGCGTAAAGCCTGCGCCGAGCGTATTGACGGTATTCCCGTTGAAGAACACCCAAGCGGCCGCCGACCCGATCACGCTGCCCACGATCGCCAGCAACAGCGATTCCACGAGCACGGAAACGACGATCGGCGCACCGCTGAAGCCAATCGCCCGCAGCGTCGCAATTTCACGCGTGCGCGCCGAGACGGCTGTATACATCGTATTGAGCGCACCGAAGCAAGCGCCGAGCGCCATGATGCCGCCGACGAAATAGGCGAGCAGATTCAGCAGCTTCGACAGATTGCGCGATTGCGCCGCGTAATAATCGACCTCCCGTTGCACGCTCACTTTCAGCGTTGGGTCCGTCGTCAAAGCCGCTTTGAAGCGATCGAACGCCGCCGCCGAATCGAGCATCACGGTGACCGACTGAAAACCGTTGCGGCGATAAGCCGACAGTACGGTCTCGACGTCGCCTTGCAATTCCGACTCGTGCGCATCGCCGCCGCTTTCGAAGATACCGACGACCGTCCATTCGGAATTGCGAAACGCGATGTGGCTGCCGATCTCGAGCCCCTTGAACTGGGCAAGAGCCGATTTGCCGACGATCAGTTCGCGCACCGCGGGGCGGAACATACGGCCCGCGATCAAATGCATCTCGGGGCGCAGCTTCATCGCATTCGCACCTACGCCGCGCAGCGTAACGTTCGCATCGGCGCCGTCCTTCTTCTGCGGCAGCGCGACGATCACGACGGCGTCGGCCGAGGCGATCGGTCGTCCCGCTTCATCCTTGCGAACGCCCGGCGCATCCATGATCGTCTGCGCGTTGTCGCGGTCGATCGTGCTTTCGAGTTCCGCTTGCGAACCCGCGCGCAGCACGATCGCGCGATCGTCGCGCGCCGTGCCCTTGAGCGTGCGCTGAAAACCCGCGGCCATCGCAAGCACCGACACCATCACCGCAACCGTCACGGCGATGCCGATCACGATGACCCACGCGGTGCCGATACGCTGCGGCAGGCTACGCAGATTCATCGACGTAACTGCAACGATTTGCTTGATCATGAGCGCAGCGCCTCCACGATGACGAGCCGCTTAGCACGCCAAGCGGGAACGATCCCTGTTGCCGCGGCAAGCAGCGCAGCCATCAGCACACCTTCAGCGATCACCGCCGCCGGCATTTTCACGACACCGAGCGTGTTGCGCAGCAACGGGAAGAGCAAGTCGGCCAGCCCCAGGCCCAGCAGCGCCGCGACCACGCACAGCGTCAGCGATTGCACGAGCACGAGAACGAGCATGCGCGTATCGCTGAAGCCGAGCGTCTTGAGTACGGCCAACTCCGGCACTTGCTCGCGCACGGCCTGCATGACGGTACTGCCGACGGCGAACAACAATGCAAAGAAGACGGCGAACAAGATGTACGTGACGATCAGATTGATGTCGCCGATCTGCTTCATGAAGGACTGCTGAAACTCCTTCTCGGTTTGCGTCTTCGTTTCGTCGGGCGAATTGGCGAAATGCCGATCGATCTCCTGCGCCACCTGCGCCGATTTCGACGGGTCCTTCAACACGACGATGTACCAGCCGACGGTCCCCTTCGCAAAGCTACGCGCCTCGTCGAAGTACTTGTAGTTGAAGAACATCGCGTCTTCACGCGAGCGATCGCCGGAATCTTGGTAAATGCCGACGATGTCGAAATCCCAGTCGGAATTGCCGTCGGCCGCCTTCACCCAGATCGTCGAATGCAGGGGAATGTGATCGCCGATCTTCCAGCCGTATTTCTTCGCCAGGCCGGCGCCGATAATGGCGCCGTCGCGTGTGTGCTCGAGCGCCGTCAATTGGTCCTGAGGAATCTGAAACTCGGGGTGGGCGGGAAACTCGAGTTCAGGCTCGACCGGGAAGGCGGCAATGAAGTTCTTCGGGTCCTGGTAATAAGGCCCGAACCACGATTCGTGCGATACGCGCTCCACCCCCGGCAAAGCCGCGAGCTGCTGCAGGTAAGCGTAGGGCAGGCTCTCCGTGATCGAGATCTTGTTCGTCACGATCAGACGGTTCACGTTGGAGTTGTCGACCGTTTGCTGAAACGCGGCATTCACGCCTTGCAACATGCCGAACAGCAAGAACGCGATCAGGATCGAGAGCAGGGTCAGCGACGTGCGCACCTTCTTGCGCCAGAGCATCGCCCATATCAGCGGAATGAATTTCATCGCATCAGGCCTCGGTCTTTTGCCGCTCTTGAACGAACTGCCCCTTGTCGAGATGCAGCGTATGCGTCGCGTAATCGGCTGCCTTCTGATCGTGCGTCACCATGATGATCGTCTTGCCGTGTTCGCGATTGAGCACTTGCAGCAAGTGCAAGATCTCGTCGGCCGTGGCGCGGTCGAGATCGCCCGTCGGTTCGTCGCAAACGAGCAGCTTAGGATCGGACACGAGCGCGCGCGCGATCGCCACGCGCTGTGCTTGGCCGCCGGAAAGCTCGGACGGCTTGTGCTTGGCGCGATCTTCGAGACCGACGATCGTGAGCGCCGCGTGCACGCGCTTCATACGCTCGCTCTTGCCGAGCGAGGTCAGCAGCAAAGGCAACTCGACGTTGCGCTCGGCGCTGAGCATCGGCATCAAGTTGTAGAACTGAAACACGAAGCCGACGTTGTTCGACCGCCAGCGCGCAAGAGCACCGCCCTTCAATTGATCGATCCGCTCGCCGGCCACGACGATCTCGCCGCTCGTCGGATGATCGATGCCGCCGATCAGATTGAGCACCGTGGTCTTGCCCGATCCCGACGGCCCCATGAGTGCGACGAAATCGCCATCGGCCACTTGCAGGTCGAGACGATGAAGCACTTCGACCGTTTGCTTGCCTCGCGTGTACGTCTTCACGACGTTCTTCAGAAACACCATCGCAGTCATTTGCTTCGCTCCTCGTTCAATCTCGATTCCGGTTCGATCATGGCCGGCGGCTTACCGATCGACGACCTTCACGTGCGCACCGTCGGATAGCTTCGTGAAATCGCCGACGGCTACGCGCTCTCCTGCCGATAGCCCGGCTATCACCGTTTGCGCATCGGCGCTGCGCACGCCGAGCTTGACCTCGCGCCGCTCGACGGTATCGTCGTGCAACACGTAGACGACGCCCATCGCCGCGCCGTCGCTCGCTTGCACCGCGTTCAGCGGCAGCGTAACGCTGCCGGCGCTCGCAGCGCCGTTCGCCCCTTTTTGCGGACGGCTCAGAAACGATACGCGCGCGCCCATCTCGGGCAAGATGCGCGGATCGCGCGACTTGAAGCCCACGCGCACTTTCACCGTTGCCTTGCTGCGATCGGCCGTCGGCACGACCGCGATGACGTAGGCCGGGATCGCCCAATCAGGATACGCGTTGAGCTTGAGCGTGGCGTCCTCGCCTGCTTGCACGCGGCTGATGAAGTTTTCGCTGACGTCCACTTCGACTTCGAGCGAATCCATGTCGACGAGTGTGCAAATACCGCTGCGCGTAAAGCCACCGCCTGCGGACAGCGGCGATACGATTTCGCCCGGCTGCGCGTTCTTGCTCGTCACGACACCCGTGAACGGCGCGCGCACGATCGTATCGTCGAGATCGCGCTGCGCGACTTCGAGCGCCGCGCGCCGCACGGCCAAATTGCCTTGCTCGACGGTGACGTCCGTTTGTTTCTCGTCGTAGTTCGCCTTGCTCTGCTCGAGCGCAGTCGTGCTGATGACACCGGCGGCGGCCATCTTGCGATCGCGCTCGTAGATCGGCGCGATGTCGGCCGCGGCCGACATCGCCTGGGCGAGCGTGCCTTCGGCCTGCGTCACGGCCGCTTTCGCTTGCAGCAGCGCGGCCGTTGCGTTGCGATCGTCGAGCTTCGCGACAATGTCGCCCTCTTTGACGTGCACGCCTTCCTCGATGAACAACTGATCGAGCTTGCCGGTGATCTTCGCCGATACCGTCGCTTGACGACGCGCAACGACATAGCCCGAAGCATCGAGAATCGACGTCCCGCTCTCAGGACCGGCTCCCGTCGCCACCGGCCGCGCCACCACTGCTTGCACCGCCGGCACCGCGGCATGCAACCCAAAGAACAGCCCGGCCGCGATTGCGATCAAAAGGACGAGCAGCCCCGCCAGCCACCACCAGCGCCGCGAAGGCGCCGTATGCGCAGGCCGGTCCTCGCGATCGATCCGCAACTGCCGCAACAACTCCGATTTGTCCGTCATGTACTGGATTTCCGCGGTGTAAATGGATAAGCGCGCCACCGCTTCCCTGCGATGGCTACTGCGTGATCGATTTGCCTTCGCCTAACTGCTTCCAATCGCCGCCCAATGCGAGAAACAGCGCAGCGGTATCTTGATAGCGAGCAGCCAACGCTTGCACGTAGGCAATGCGCGCGCGTTGATACTGTTGCTGCGCGACGAGCAATTCGAGGTGATTCGCGCCGCCCATGCCGAAACGCTGCTGAATCAGATTCAAGCTGTCGGCCGCCGCCGTTTGCGCATGGTATTGCGCGGCCAGCGTTTGCGCGTCGGCATCGAGTGCGCGCAGTGAATCGGAAACATTTTTGAACGCCAGCAAAACGGTCTGCCGATACTGCGCGAGCGATTGATCGTAAGCGTCAACGGCGGCACGCCGTTTCGCGTTCAACGTTCCGCCCTGAAACAGCGGCTGCGTGACGTTGCCGGCCAGCGAAAACACGTTGCTCGTGAAAATCGATCGGATCGACGCAGCCGAATCGCCGAAATTTCCCGTGATGCCGATCTGCGGCAACATGTTTGCCGTGGCGACGCCGATTTGCGCGCTCGCTTGATGGAGCTGCGCTTGCGCGCGCCGGATGTCGGGCCGCTGACGCACGATCTCGGACGGCACCATCAACGGAATATCGAGCGGCAATTGCAGCGAAGCGAGATCGAATGCGGTAGCGTCATACTCGCTCGGCGCCTTGCCGAGGTACACGGCGAGTTGGCTGCGCGCCGCCGAGAGCTGCTGCCGCAATGGCGGCAACGTCGCCTGCACCGAAGCCAAATTCGATTCGGCCGACAGCACATCGGAACGCGCCGCACCGCCTAGCTCGAACTCCTGCCGACTGAGATCGACTTCATGTTGCGCCGAGGCAACGAGATCGCGCGTTGCATCGAGTTGCGCGCGCAGCGACGCTTCGAGCACGGCCGTCGTCACGACATTGGCCGCGAGCGTTTGATACGTCGCCTGCAACTCCTCGCGCTGCGCATCGCGTCCGGCTTCTTGCGCCTCGATGCCGCGCCGCACACCGCCGAACACGTCGAAATCGTATGACAAGCTCACCGAGGCGTTGTAAAGCGTGAACAGAAAATTGCCGGCCTGCGGGAAACCTTCGGAGGCGCCGTTCAGCTTTTCTCGCGTGGCACCCGCACTGCCGCTGAGCGACGGATACAGCGCGCCGCGTTGCGCGTTCACTTGCTCTTGAGCGATGCGTAATGCCGCTTGCGCCGAAGCGATCGTCGGACTATTGGCAAACGCCTCGGACACGAGCCGATCGAGTTGTGGCGATCCGTATGCCGTCCACCACTTGGACGGCAGTGCGGCGGCAGGATCGAAATGCTGCGCCTCACCGCCGGCAATGGGCGTGGCCTGCGTTTGCACGGGCAACGGCTCGCGCGTGACGCTTTTCGCCTCGGGCGCGGCGGGCGCTTTGAAATCGGGGCCGACGGCACAGCCGCCGCATGCAAGCGCGACCGCACACGATGCGATCGATGCGGCAATGCCGAGCCACGACGCACTCGGTCCGCGCTCAGGCATCAATCGGCGCAGTTGGCCACGCTCGTTCTTTTCCATATTCGGAATGGGGGCGGTTCGACATAAATCCCCCGATTCGTCAGCGGAGGAACGATGAAGCTGGCTATCGTGCAATCGAAACAATCAGGACAATCAAATGCGGCACAGAGTATAGCGCCCGCTTTCCGCTAACGATAGTCGCATTCCGCAATCGATGCGCACGCGTGCATTAAAGCTTCGGATCGCGCTCGGCCGCTACGCATCGAAGCGCGCACGGCTCGCGTGACGCCGCGAACGTCGTTCGCTACGAGGTTTAGTGGGCTAACCCGATGCACCCTCTCGCCGCATCGACCGGCTCGTCGCCGCCAAACACCGTTGGTCGCCGCAGAATGCGATTCGTCGTATGCCGCGCATAGCGTTTCCGTATGCAAATATCCTGAAGCTTGCCGCTTGGGCAAAGGTATCGCATCACATATGCGTCATAAAAGAAGGAGCGATTCGCCATGCATTACATTCCGACGTACGTCTATGTCTTGTTCTGCGTGCTCGTTTATCTAGGTGTGCGGCGCTGCTTTCCGCGCACTGTGCGCCCCGAGCGCGCGCTCGTCTTTCCGCTCATGTTCGTCGCACTGGGCGCCTCGAGCCTCAATCGCCTCTTTCCCGATGCAAGTGTGCCGGCACAAGCGGCGGCGCTCGTCGCATTCATCCTCGGCGCCGGCCTCGGCTGGTTGCAAGCGAGCCGCTGGCGCCTGCAGTTCCACACTACCGATACGGGATTCAAGGTTCTTCTGCCCGGCGATCCGAGCCTGCTCGTCACGCTGCTGCTTTCGTTCTTCGTCGACTTCGCGCAGCACTATGCACTCGCCGTGCACACGCCGTGGAGTGCGACGCATGCTTTCGAAATTCTTTCGTTCGTAGCCTGGGGGGCGCTTGCCGGCATGCCGCTCGGCCGGTCGATCAACGTGCTGCTGCGCGCGACGCAGGCCAAGACACGCGGCAGCGCGTCACCCACATTGGAATGAGCGCTCCGGCCGGGGTCGAAACCTACGAAACAGCGCAAGCCCGGGCGGCGTAGCGAACGCGCTGCCGCGGCACGCTATAGCAAATTCGGCGTACCGACCCACATCAGCAATGCCTCGCGCTCGCCCGTGTTCTCCCAATGGTGCGCGTCGGTCGAATCGTAGTGCGCCGAATCGCCCTCGCGAAAGACATAAATCTTGCCTTCGAGCGTCAGCGTCACGGTGCCGGACAGGACGTACCAGAACTGCTCGCCGGCGCGCGCCGTGATCTCGTCGAGTTTCTGCCCCGCGGGGATGCGCACGAGCAACGCTTCCATCAGGCCGCCCTCGGTTACCTGGGTCAGGCGTGCGAAGCGATTGTCGGCATCGGCAAACCCGAAGAAGGTCAAGTGATCGCCGCGCGCGACGTAGCGCTCCTCGCGCGGCGCATCGAGCAGGTATTGGATCTTCACGCCGAGCACGCGCGCGATCGCCATCAACGTGATCACCGAGGGCCGCGCCAATCCGCGTTCGACCTGCGAAAGAAACGGCGTGGAGATGCCGGCATTCGTGGCTACTTCGTCGAGTGTCAGCAATAAACGCTGACGCAGGGATCGAATCTTGGAGCCGAGCACGGTCGAACTCGGACGTTCGTCGTCGAGCCACGCGCCGCGTTCGTATGTCCTCCGGTGCCGTCTCATGCTGTCCTTCATGAGGGCTCCGTTTCCGGATCGGGCACGCGTTCTCCCGTTGCATCTTCAGCGCCGCCCATTGGCTTCGATCCGGACGATGGGCGCCGCCGCTGCGTCGCACGCATGACGATGTAGAACGCGACCGGCGTGAACACGAGCCCAAGCGCCGTCGCGGCGATCACACCGCCGAATACGCCCGTGCCGATCGAATGACGGCTCTCGGCCCCGCCACCGCTCGAGAACACGAGCGGCACGACCCCGAGCAAGAATGCCGCGGACGTCATGACGATCGGCCTGAAGCGCATCGCGCACGCCTGTACGATCGAATCGACGAGCCTTACGCCGCGCGCTTGCGCATCGCGCGCGAACTGAACGATCAAGATTGCATTCTTACCCGCAAGACCGATGACGGTGACGAGCCCGATCTTGAAGTAGATGTCGTTCGGCAAACCGCGCAACAGCATCGCCGCAACGGCGCCGATCATGCCGAGCGGCACGACGATCAGCACCGACAGCGGAATCGTCCAGCTTTCGTAAAGCGCGGCCAGCGCCATGAAAACCGCCAGCAGCGACAGGCCGATCAAGAGCGGCGTCTGGCGGGCGGCTTGCGTTTCGGCGAGCGCCGCATCGGCCCAATCGTACGACGTGCCCGGCGGCAGTTGCGCGGCAAGCCGTTCCATCTCCGCCATCGCCGCGCCCGAGCTGTAACCGTCCGCCGCGCGGCCCGTCACGTCGAGCGACGGGTAACCGTTGTAGCGCGCGAGCATGATCGGCCCGCGCGACCATTTCAACGAAGCGAACGCCGAGAACGGCACCATCTTGCCCAGCATGTTGCGCGCCGAGAGCTGCAGCAGATCCGCATCGGTCATGCGCGCAGGCGAGTCCGCGGCCACGAGCACGCGCAGCATGCGCCCTCCCGCCGGATAGTCGTCGATGTACGACGTACCGAACGTATTGACGAGCACGTCCTGGATCGTATCGAACGACACGTTCATCGCATACGCCTTCGAGCGATCGATGTCGAGCACGACACGCGGCGCATCGGGCAGCGTCTCCGAATGCACGTCGGCCAAAACGGGACTTTTCTTCGCCAATTCGAGCAGGCGCTCGCGCGCCGCATCGAAGTCCGCTCGGCTCATGCCGCCGCGATTTTCGAGGTGGAACGTGAACCCTTCGGCATGACCCAAGCCCGGCACCGAGGGCGGCAATTGCGCAATGACTTCGCCGTCGCGAATCTTCGCGAACGACGCATTCAAGGTATCGCGCAGCGCCAACGCACCGACGTCGCGCTTCGACCAGTCCTTCAATTCGACGAACGCCATCCCGACGTTCTGGCCGCTGCCGGCGAAGCTCCAGCCGATGACGGTCGTCACATTCAAGATCGCGCTTTGTCGATGCAAGATGTCCTCGACCTGACGAACCACGGCGTAAGTGCGTTGCTGTGACGCGCCAGGCGGCAATTGCACCATCACCTGCAATTGGCCCTGGTCTTCGGTCGGCAAAAAGCCGCCCGGCAGCGAGACATACATGAGCACACCCGCACCGATCAAGGCGAGATGAACGGCGAACACACGCTTAGGACACCGAAGCAATTTCTCGACGACGCCGCGGTACCCATCCGACGCACGCTCGAAGCGCGCCAGAAATCGATCGGCCAGCCCTTTTCCCCCCTGCGCATCGTGCGCGGGCGCCTTGAGCAGATTCGCGCAGAGTGCCGGCGCAAGCGAGAGGGCCATGAACGCCGACACGAGAATGGCCGCGATCATCGCGATCGAGAACTGACGATAGATACCGCCGACGCCGCCGGTAAAAAACGCCATCGGCACGAACACGGCCGTCAATACCGCCGTGACACCGACGATTGCCCCGCCGATCTGCGCCATCGCCTTGCGCGTGGCCTCGCGCGGGGAAAGCCCTTCGTCGCGCATGATCCGCTCGATGTTCTCGACGACGACGATCGCATCGTCGACGAGAATACCGATCGCGAGCACGAGCCCGAACAACGTAAACACGTTGATCGACAACCCGAAGAGATGCATCGATACGAACGCGCCCATCAACGCCACGGGAATCACGACCGTCGGTACGAGCGTGTAGCGCAAATCGCGCAGGAACAGCCACATCACGCAAAAGACGAGCACGATCGCTTCCACGAGCGTGAGCACGACTTCGCTGATCGCGATCTTCACGAAATGCGCGCCGTCATAGGGTATTTCCACGGCGATGCCGGGCGGCAGCGTCTTCGACAATTCGGCGATCCGCTGACGGATCGCATTGGACGTTTCAAGTGCGTTGCCGAGCGGCCCAAGTTGGATGCCGACCGTGGCGGCCGTCTTGCCGTTCAGGCGCGACCAAAACGTATAGCTGTCGGCCCCGAGTTCGACGCGCGCCACGTCGCCGAGCCGCACGACGGAGCCATCGGGTAGCGCCTTGAGCACGATCGCGGCGAATTCCTGCGGCGAATGCAGTTGGCCGCGCACGCTGACCGATGCCGTAATCGCCTGTCCGTCGACCGCCGGCGCGTCGCCGATCGCTCCGGCCGTCACGGTCGCGTTCTGCGCTTGAATCGCGCCTGTCACCTCCGACGGCGAGAGCTCGTATTCGCGCAGCTTCATCGGATCGAGCCAGATTCGCATCGCACGATCGGCGTCCCATAGCTGCGCGGAGCCAACGCCCGGCGTGCGCTTCAGTTCGCGCAGCAAGTACCGGTTCAGATAATCGCTGAGCGCGGTCGAGTCGCGCCTGCCGTCCGTCGAGACGAGCGTCACGAGCATGAGGAACGTGTTGGCCGCCTTGAATACGCTGATACCCTGCTGCACGACCGCTTGCGGCAAACGAGGCTCGATCTGCTTCATGCGGTTCTGCACGTCGACCATCGCCAAGTCCGGGTTGGTCCCAGGCGCGAACGTGACGTCGATTTCGAGTTCGCCGAGTGCGTCGCTCGTTGTTTCGTAGTACTGAAGACCGTCGGCACCGTCGAGGCTCTGCTCGATCAAGCTCGCGACGTTGCTGTCGACTTCTTCGGCCGAGGCGCCTGGGTATTGCGCGGAAATAATGACGCGCGGCGGCGCGAGCCGCGGATACTGAGCAACAGGCAGCGTCGGCAAAGCCAGCACACCCGCGACGATGATCGCGAGCGCGACGATCCACGCGAAGACGGGGCGGTCGATAAAAAATGACGGCATGTGGATCAGAGGGTAAGTTCGAACGACTTCGCGAGCACCCCCGGCAATTTCATTCCGCCGGTGGCACGTTCGCCCCATGTGGAATCGTTGAGCAACAGTTCAGGCTCGACGTCGAGCCGCTCGAGCCGATCGCCTAGCAGCTCATACAGACTGTCGTCGAAACGCATCGCCTCGACGGGTGCCACGATGCGGCCGCTTTCAACCCAGAACGTCGCAAAGCGCGTCATGCCCGTCATGCGGCAGTGCATGCGGTCCGAAAAGTTGACGTACCAAAGATTGCCGACGTACAAGCCCGTATCGAGCGCGGCGAGCACGTCGCCGGCGCGCAGATCGCCGCCCTCCATTGCGAGCGTCGAGGTCGACTCATGAGCGAGTGCGCCGTTCGTCGTCAAACCGTACTCGCGCGCGCTGCGCGCATCGGTCAAGCGCTCGGCGCCGCGCCCGTTCGTCACGAGCGGCACGCTTTCGCGCAGATAACCGTCGCGATTGAAGCCGGGCGTCATGCCGAGGCTCAGGTCCTCGGTCATCGCGACGCGCGGGTCGAATGCGGCCGCGCCCGTGTGGAGCTTGTAGAGCGGGCTGCGCGAAGTCGCTTGTTGGCGTGCCGAAAATCCTTCGGAAGCCACGAGCTCGATCAGCGCGCCCATCGCCGCCGGCGCCAGATAGGTTCGGTACTGCCCCGGTGTCAGTACGCGCGGTGTGCGGCTCAGAATGGGCAATCGTGCCGCGGCCTCTTCGACCTTATGCGCGAAAACGGCGTCATCCCAAGCATCGCCCGCGTACTCGCTCTTGATCGCGCGACCGCTGCGATCGTAGAGCGACCAACTGAAATTGAAGTTGTCCACTTCGTACCAGCCGCGACTACCGATCGACGAAGCGAAACCGCGCGCAATGGTCCCGCCCGCATAGAATCCGACGAAATCGAGCCCCTTGGCGCATTCGGCCACGGTGTGCACGAGCGCTTGCGGCTCCGGAAAACGTCCGGCGCGTTGCGTCGATTGAGACCATTTCGACTGGCCGAACAACAGGTGAGGATCTTCGGGAGCATCGCGCAACCCCGTGCGTAGCGTGGCGAACGCTTGCGCAACCTCATTCACGTCTTCCTGCGCCTGTCCGCCCACCGTCATCGTCGAGTACGCCTGGCGCGCGCCATCGATCAAGCGCAACGTGAGCCGCCCCTGCGAAACGGCGCCGATTTGCCGTACTTTGCCTTGATTGAAGCGAATGAACTCGGAGTTTTCCGCCGCAAACGAAACCAGCGTTACCTCGCCGCCTTCGCGCAATTGCTCGATCGCATCGGCGAGCATGCCGAAATGGCGTTTCCAATCGAATGTCGCCATCACGCACCCCCGAATACGTCGACGTCGGCAAACACGCACGCCGGCGATGCATGGCCTACGTGGATGATTTGCGCGGGCTCACCCTTGCCGCACAGCGGGGTGCCGTAGACCTCGCGCGTGGCGTCGTTGCCGACGGCTTTTAAGCTGCGCCAAAAGCTGGCGGAGAGGCCACGATAGTTCGGCCGTTTGACGACCCGCGTCAGTTCGCCGTTCTCGATCAATTGGCCGAACTCACAGCCGAATTGAAATTTGTTGCGCCGATCGTCGATCGACCAAGACGTATTCGTTCGCATGAGGATGCCGCGCTCGATCCCCGCGATCATGTCCTCGAATGTGCTGTCGCCCGGTTCGATGTTCAAATTCGCCATCCGATCGATCGGTGCGCGGTTCCAGTTCGACGCGCGTGAATTCGCTACGCCGGGAAGTTGCGCTCGCTGCTGCGACAACGTACCGCCGAGCGGGCGCTCGAGAACACCGTTGCGAATCAAATGTTGCTTGCGCGCTTCCGCGCCCTCGTCGTCGAAGCCGTAGGAAGCCGCCTCCTCGCGCGGCGACGGATCGAACGTCACGTTCAGCAACGCCGAACCGTAGCGATAGCTGCCGAACATGTCGGGCGTCACGAAGCTCGAGCCCGCGAAGTTGCGTTCGTCGCCCAAGATGCGATCGAGTTCCAACGGATGTCCGATCGATTCGTGTATCTGCAACATCATCTGATCGGGCATCAGCAGCAAATCGCGCACGCCCGACGGGCAATTGGGCGCAGCCAGCAATTGCAACGCTTCATCGGCCAAGCGCGCACCGGAGCCGTCGAATCGATATCGAGCCAGAATCTCCAAGCCACCCTGCGCAAGCAATGCCTGAAAACCGCCGAGCGTGCGCACCTGCGTGTCGCCGTTACCGTGAGCCACGACGGCCATTTGCGGCAGCAGGTAGCGAAACCGCTGCTCGATTCGTACCCCATCGCTCGTCACGTAAAGCTGATCGCTGTGCGTAATCCGCATGGCCGCCGTGCGCTCGACGACGCGCGCATCGATCGCGGCCGCGGCACATTCGAATGCGAGCCGCTCGATCCATTCACCGCGCGTGGGCAGCGCCGAGTCCGCATTCGGCGAAACATAGCTACCGCTCGCGGTGGGCCGCGGCGCGCTCCGATGATCGACCAGCGTGACGGCCGCCGATGCGTGCGCGCGTGCCCCTGCAAGGTCGAGGGCCGCCTGTAGGCCCGCCGCCGACAGATCGGCCGTTGCAGCGTAGCCCGCACCGGCGCCGTGCCATGCCGTCAGCATCGCGCCGCGTTCGCGAACCGTCGCGAACGGCTGCGCGACGTCGTTGCGCACCGCGTGCTCGTCACTGCTTTCATCGACGATGCGCAGCGACCAGAAGTCGGCATCGCTCGTCAAGGTCGAGATTACTTGCGTCCAATGTCCATCGATCATGCAACGGCCTCGTTTGCGTCTGCCGCCGGCATCTGCATCGATGCCGCCAGCAGCGATTGTGTATAGGGGTGGGTCGGCGCGCGCAGCACGTCGAGCGTATCGCCCGATTCGACGATACGGCCCGATTTCATCACGACGACGCGATGCGCCATCGCGCGCATGACCGCGAGATCATGCGTAATGAACAAGTAGCTTAGCCCGTATTTCTTCTGCAGCCGCGTGAGCAGCGCGAGGACCTGCTGCTGCACGGAAACGTCGAGCGCGCTCGTCGGCTCGTCGAGCACGAGCAATTCGGGTTCGACGGCCAGTGCACGCGCGATCGCGATGCGTTGACGCTGACCGCCCGAGAACTCGTGCGGATACCGAAGCAGCGCATCGGCCGGCAGGCCCACTTCTTCCAGCAATTCGACCACGCGTGCGGCCTGCTCGCGCGCGCCGAGATCGGGCTTGTGCACGCGCAACCCTTCGCCGACGATCTGCTCGATCGTCATACGCGGCGAAAGCGAGCCGAATGGGTCTTGAAAAACCACCTGCATGCGGGCGCACAGCGCACACCATTCGGCGCTCGACGAACGATAACTCGCAAGCGGCTTGCCGCCGATCCGAATCTGCCCCTGCGCCGCGCGCTGCAGCCCCAGCACCGTGGAGGCCAGCGTGGACTTGCCCGAGCCCGATTCGCCGACGATGCCGACCGTCTCGCCGCGCCGCAGGGTCAAGTCAACGTCCTGCAACGCCCGAAATTTCGCACTGCCGAACAATCCCTGCAGCCCCTTCGCGCTCATCCGGTAGTCGACGGCAAGGCCTTCGATTTCGAGCACCTTTCGCGATTCCGCCGGCACCGGATCGACGCATCGATGCGCCTCGCTATCGAGCAATCGCCTCGTATACGGATGTTGAGGATTCCTAAACAATGCCTCGGTCGTGTTCGCTTCCACGAGCACGCCTTTTTCCATCACGGCGACGCGTTGCGCGAAGCGCCGCACGAGATTCAGATCGTGCGTGATCAAGAGCACGGCCATGCCGCGGTCGGCGGCCTCTTGCTCCTGTAGCTCAATCAAGAGATCGACGATTTGCTGACGTACGGTCACATCGAGCGCCGTCGTCGGTTCGTCGGCGAGCAACAGCTTCGGACGGCACGCGAGTGCCATCGCGATCATCGCGCGCTGGCGTTGTCCGCCTGAAAGTTGATGCGGAAAGCTGTCGATACGGCGTTCCGGCTCGGGAATCCCGGTGCGGCGCAGCAGTTCGATGCCGCGCGCGCGCGCCGCGTTCGGCCGCAAGCCCTCGTGCAAACGCAAGCTTTCGGCGATCTGCTTGCCGACCGTATAGAGCGGATTCAACGCCGTCATCGGCTCTTGAAACACCATCGCGATATCGGCGCCGCGAACGCCGCGCATCTGCTGCTCCGTCTTGGCGAGCAGATCCTCGCCGCCGAACAGAATACGGCCCGACACCGTCGCATGCTGCACCAGGCGCAGGATCGACAACGCCGTCAAACTCTTGCCGGATCCCGACTCGCCGACGAGCGCCACGCGCTCGCCGCGCGCGACGGCCAGATTCAGCTCGCGAACGCACTGTTTCTCGCCGAAACTGATCGACAGCTTTTCGATACTGAGCAAAGGACTCGTTGGCATCACTTCGCTCCTCCGAAAGCCGAGCCGCGGTTGCGCGTATCGAGCGCGTTGCGCAGCGCATCGCCCATGAACGTGAGCAGCAACAGGGTCACGACGAGTGCCGCGAAGGCCGACACCGAGATCCACCACGCGTCGAGATTGTTCTTGCCCTCCTGCAACAACTCACCAAGACTAGGCGTGGGCGGCGGCACGCCGAGCCCGAGAAAGTCGAGGCTCGTCAGCGACAAAATCGCGGCGCTCATGCGAAACGGCAGAAACGTAATGACGGGCGTCAAGCTATTGGGCAGCACGTGACGCCAAATGATTTGCCAATTGGACAGACCCATCGTCCGCGCGGCTTTCACGTAATCGAGCGAGCGGTTGCGCAAGAATTCGGCACGCACGTAGTCGGACAGCACGAGCCAACCGAACATCGATAGCAAGATGAACAGCAGCCAGAGCGTAGGCTCGAAGATCGACGCGAAGATGATCAGCAAGTAGAGATCGGGCATGGAGCTCCAGATCTCGATGATCCGCTGCCCGATCAGGTCGGTGCGGCCGCCATAAAAGCCTTGCAGCGCACCGGTTAGGACTCCGAAGAATACGCCGGAGATCGTCAGCGCTAGCGCCATCAGCACCGACACGCGAAAGCCGTAGAGTAGCCGCGAGAGCACGTCGCGGCCGAACTGATCGGTTCCTAGCCAGTTGCTCGAGGACGGCGGCGCCGGAAACGGGCGCACGGCGAAGTAGTCGATCGTGTCGTAATAGTTGTGGTTCGGCGGATAGATCGCAAAATTGCCGTTCGATTCGATGTGCGAACGGATATACGGATCGAGATAGTTCGCCTTGGCCGGGAAGTCGCCGCCGAACTGCGTTTCCGGGTAATCCTTCACGATCGGAAAGTAGTAGTGGCCTTCGTAGCGCACGATGAGCGGCTTGTCGTTGCACAGCACTTCGCCGAACAAGCTGATCACGAACAGCGTCACGAAGATCACGAGGCTCCAATAGCCTAGCCGCTGGCTCTTGAAGCGCAGCCACGTGCGCCGCCACGGCGAAATCGACGCTACCGGCGCACTGGGCGCCTTAGCGGTCCATGCGGTCGAATTGGATGCGGGGGTCGACAAGGACATAGCAGACGTCAGCAATCAGTTTGGTTACGAGGCCGATCAAGGTGAACAGGAACAGCGAGCCGAGCACTACGGGGTAGTCGCGGCGTATCACCGAGTCGTACGAAAGCTGGCCCATGCCGTCGAGCGAGAACAGCGTCTCGATCAGCAAGTTGCCGTTCAGGAAAGCGCCGACGAAGGCGGCCGGAAGGCCTGTCAGCAGCGGAATCGCCGCGTTGCGCAGCACGTGCTTCCACAGCACGTCGCGCTCGGGGGCCCCCTTGGCGCGGGCCGTCAACACGTATTGCCGGCCGATTTCCTCGAGGAACGTGTTCTTCGTGAGGATCGTCACGATCGCAAAGTTGCCGACCACCGATGCCGTCACGGGCAACGCCATGTGCCAGAGATAGTCGAGCACCTTGCCGATCGTAGTGAGGTCGTCGAAGTTGTCGGAGGTCAGGCCGCGCATCGGGAATACGTCCCAGAACGTGCCGCCGCCGAACAGCATCAACAACAGCACGCCTAGTACGAAGCCCGGAATTGCGTAGCCGACGAGCACGAGCACGCTCGTCACCGCGTCGAACCGTGAACCGTTGCGCACGGCCTTGGCAATGCCGAGCGGCACTGAAATCGCGTAGGTCAGGATGATCGTCCACAAGCCCAGCGAGATCGATACGGGCAGCTTCGATTTGATCACTTGCCAAACGCTCTCGTGCTGAAAGTACGATTGACCGAGATCGAACGTCGCGTAGCTTTTGAGCATCAAGAAATAGCGCGTGAGCGGCGGCTTATCGAAGCCGAACTGCTTCTTGATCTGCGCGATCTGCTGCGGATCGACGCCCTGGCTCGCGTGATACCCGCCCCCGCCACCGCCGCCGCCGTCGCCGCCGTGATTGGCCTGGCCGTGGCGCAGTTGCGTGATCATCTGCTCGACGGGCCCGCCCGGCACGAACTGCGTGACGAAGAACGTGACCGTCACGACGCCGATCAACGTCGGAATCATCAAGAGCAGGCGTCTGAGAATGTAGGCAAACATAAGGAGTCCTCAATACTTCGATGTCTCAGTGCGCCGCGGCCGCGGCCGACGTCTTGACGGGCGTTGCGCCCCGCGGCCTGCGAAACCAATAATCGATGACCCAGTCTTCGGATTGATACGAGTCCGGGACCACGCGTGGGTGCGCGATCGTCTTCTTATAAGCGATACGGACGTTGCGCTCGTAATATTGCGGCACCACGTAGTACTCGTTGATCAATACGCGATCGAGTGCGCGCGTGGCCGCTTCGAGATCGTCGAGATTGGTGGCCGAGATCGCCGCATGCACGAGCGCATCGACGGCCTTCGAGCGTATGCCGGAGTAATTCTCCGAACCGACCTCGGACGCCGCCCGGCTGCCGAACCGGCGTTCGAGCTCGATGCCCGGAATCGTCACCGGCGGATAGATGTAGGTCGTCATGTCGAATTGGAAATTGTCGAGCCGCTTTTGATAGAGCGCGCTGTCGATCTCCCGCATGTGGGCGTCGATGCCGAGCGTTTGCAGCGCTTGGGTATAAGGGATCAGCAGGCGATCGAAGCCGGGCTCGTCGTCCATGATCTCGATCCTCATCGGCGTGCCGGCGGCATCGCGCAACGCGCCGTCGCGATAGTGCCAGCCGGCTTCGCCGAGCAACGCGCGTGCTTCGCGCAGATTCGCGCGCAGCGAGCCCGGCGGCTTCGTGCTCGGCTGCCGCACCATGGGGCCGAACACCTCGGGCGGCAACTGCGCGCGGAACGGGTCGAGCAACGCGAGTTCCTTGTCGCTCGGCATACCCGTGGCGCCGAAGGGGCTTGCATCCCAGAAGCTATTCAATCGCGTGTACTGACCGTAGAACATCATGCGGTTCATCCAGTCGTAATCGAACGCGAGCGCCAATGCATGACGCACGCGACGATCCTGGAACTCAGGCTTGCGCGTATTGATCATGAAGCCCTGCATTTGCGCCGGGCCATCGGGAAACGTCTCCTTCTCGAGCATGCCGTTGTCGAAATTCTTGCCGACGTACTTGCGCGCCCATTGCGTCGCGCTGTATTCGCGATCGACGTCGTCGTTGCCGGCCTTGAAGGCTTCGAGCTTCGTGTATTGATCGAGGTAGAGCTTGAAGACGATCCGTTCGAAATGAAACATGCCGCGCCGCGAAGGCAGGTTCGCCGCCCAATAGTTCGGATCGCGGCGATACACGATGTCCTTGTCGTTCTTGCGCTGCTCGACCAGATAAGGGCCGCTCGCGATCGGCGGTTCGACGGAGATCTGATCGAACGGCAGGCGCTTGCCGTTCGGCTGCACACCCCATTTGGGCGAAAACACGGGAAGATCGCCCGCGATCAGTGGCGCGGCGCGCGAGTTGTCGACGAAATCGAAGCGCACGGTTAAGCGATCGAGCACCGTCGCGCGCTTGATCTCGGCGAACTGCGACGAGACCATCGGCGAAGCCTGCTGGCTCTTGAGCGTATCGAACGAGTACTTGACGTCGGCGGCCGTAATCGGATCGCCGTTCGAAAAGTGTGCCTTCGGATCGATATGGAACGTGGCCGACAATCCATCGGGCGCCACTTCGACGTCGTCGGCGATCAACGGATATTCGGAAGCGAGTTCGTCCCAGCTACGCTGCATCAGCGTGTCGAACATCAGATTTCTGACGTCCGGCGCGGGCTGCCCGCGCACGATGAACGGATTGAGCGAATCGTAGCTTTGCGACTGATCGTAATTCTGGAATTTCAGCGTCCCCGTATTCGGGGCGTCCGGGTCCGCATAATCGAAATGCGTGAAATCCGCCGGATATTTAGGATCGCCGAATTGCGCGATCGCGGGCTTGGCCTGCGCGCCGAGCGCGAATGCCAAGCCGAGCGCTGCCGCGAACGCTAGGCGATACATGGAAGGTTTCATCTTCTCAGTGCGTATGGACGCACGCCGACCGACGCCGGCGCGCCATTCATCGGAACAGTGCTAAAGCGAACATGAGCCGTCGCGGGCAGCGTTACCGCCGCCGCGACGGCTGCTCCCTAGCGCCGCCTCACTTCGACGCTACCAGCAACCAGAGTTGAGCCAAGTCGCTCGACCCGTCTGTGCCCTTCACCGCACGAAACGCTTGCACGGCATGCGCTTTTTGTCCCGCCACGTAATACGCGATGCCCAAATGCAATTGCGCCTGATCGGGGTGATCGAGCCCGCCCTTCACGATTGCCGCTTCCATCATCTGCAAGCCTTGCTGCGCCTTGCCGGCGAAGACGAGGTTGAAACCCTCGTCGACAGGTGCGGGCGGATTGGTTTTGTCCACGCCGGCTTGCGCGCGTTTGGTCGCGAGCGCCTGCAAACGTTTCTCGCGCGCGGCCTGCGCATCGTGGCCCAGCACACCCGAGGTGAACCCTTGATCGATGACCTGCTTCGCCTCAAACGGCGTACCGGCGACGATCGCGAGCTGAGTCATCTCCATGTAATCGTCGACGCTCGTCAGCGAACCGTTGGCGCGGCGCAAACGATACGTATCGATGTCGAGACTCGACGAATAGCCGGGCTTGTTGCGAATCGCCGTGAACAGATCGTCCCAGTACGACTGCTTCGGGTGATAGGCCACGAGCTTTTCGAGCGCGCCGCGATACGAGGCGTCATCCTTGACGCGCTGAGCGCAGGTGCCGAGCAGTTGTAGCTGCGATTCGTCCGGCACGCGGCCCGCATGCACGTCCGCATCGATCGAAGGCTTGAGCAGCTTGACGACGCTGCCGCAATCGTTCGACAAGTAATACGACTGCACGAGCAGCGTGCGCATCTGCGGATCGGTACCGCCCGCCTTCAAGTAACGCTGCGCAACCGCGATCGCGCGCCCATAATTGCGCTGCTGAAAATACACGCCGGCCAGCGTGGCGGTGACGCGCTGCTCGTCCTCGCCCTTCAACTGCCCGCCGCTGAGCAAGCTTTCGTATGCCTGCGCGGCAGTGCCGGTGTCGCCGGCCGCCATCGCCGCGGCGCCGCGCATTTCCTCGACCATGTACGTCTCGTACGGTGTCTTGTTCGGCACGGCCGCCGCTTGCGCGATCTTCCCGAGCGCATCCTTGTACTTGTGCGCGCGGTATAGATTTTGTGCGTCGTTCAAAGGCTTGCCCACTTCAGGGCGCAGCGTGTCGGCCGCAAAGGTCGCGGCCGGCGCCGTCGCCAGCATGAGGAACGCACAGCTCGCCGCCGCGAGCGCGGCGTGCTTGAACCGTCGATGGATCGTTCGCATTGCCACTTCCTTATTGCATGTACTGCTCGTTGCCGATCAAACCGATCTTCGTCGCACCAACGCGCTGCGCGGCCGCCATGACGGCCGCGACATCCTTGTAAGGCACGAGCTTGTTCGGCCGCACGTGAATCTCGTCCTGCACGGGCTCGGCGGCCACCTGTGCGAGCTTCGATTCGAGCGTGGCCTTGTCCGGAACCGGCGCGCCGTTCCACGTCATCGTGCCGTCGAAGTCGATATCGATCTGCACGACTTGCGGCTGTACCGCCGGAGGCGGCGGATTGCCGACCGGCAGATTCATCTTCACCGCGTGCATCTGAATCGGAATCGTAATGATCAGCATGATCAACAACACGAGCATCACGTCGATCAGCGGCGTCGTGTTGATATCCACCATCACTTCCGGTTCGCCGCCGCTACCCGAGGGTACGTTCATCCCCATAATCGACTCCCTGCCTAGCCGCCGCGCGCGGGCGGCTCAGTAATAAACGACACCTTGGCGATGCCGGCGCGCTCGCAATCGGTAATGACGCGGCCGATGAACTCATAGCGCGTGTTCTGATCGCCGCGCACGTGAACTTCGGGCTGCGGCGATGTCACCGACACCGTCTTGAGCTTCGCGAGCAGCGTCGGTCCGTCGACGTGCGCTTCGTTCCAGAAGAAATCGCCGTCCTTGTTGACTGCGATTTCGATGCTCTTCGGCGTCGTTTGCAGCGGATGCACCCGTTCCTGGGGCAACTGCAACGGCACCGTATGCGTGACGACCGGGATGGTGATCAGAAAGATGATCAACAGCACGAGCATCACGTCGACGAGCGGCGTGGTGTTAATGGCGGCGATGACTTCGTCTTCCTCGCCTCCGACGCTCATGGCCATGGTGGACCTCGCTTATCGAAACGGGATTACTGAACGAGCGATGCAGCGCGGCTCGCGGCGCGCACGGGACGCTTGCCGCCCGCGAGCAGGACCGCGTGCAGTTGAGCGCCGAAGGCGCGCACCCGCTCCATCACCGACTTGTTGCGGCGCACGAGGAAGTTGTAGCCGAGCACCGCGGGCACGGCCACGGCAAGACCGACCGCCGTCATGATCAGCGCTTCGCCGACGGGGCCCGCAACCTTATCGATCGATGCTTGACCGGCAATGCCGATCGCCGTCAGTGCGTGATAGATCCCCCACACCGTACCGAACAGGCCGACGAACGGGGCCGTCGAGCCGACCGTCGCGAGGAACGCGAGGCCGTCTTGCATGCGGTTCGAGACATTCGTGATCGCGCGTTCGACCGAGGCGTCGATCCACGTATTGCGGTCTACGGCTTCGAGCAGTGCTTCGTCGTGGTGCTCGCCGGCTTCGATCGCCGTTTCGGCAATGAAGCGGAACGGCGACGATTCATCGAGTTGCTTCGTACCTTCGGCGAGCGACGGCGCGCTCCAGAGCTGCTGATCTGCGGCCTTGGCGCGACGGTTCGCGCGGAATTGCTCGAAGAACTTCGTGATCATGATGTACCAGCTCCCCATCGACATGACGGCGAGCAGAATCAGCACGAAGCGCGCGACGAAGTCGCCGTTCTTCCAGAGCGCGCCGAGGCCGTACGGATTGGTCACCGTTTCAGTGGCGGCCGGCGCCGGCGGCGGCACCGGTTGATCGGCTGCGGGCGCCGCGGCTTGCGGTGCGGCGGTGGCGCTTGCCGCTGCCGTAGCGGTCGTGGTGGCAGTGGCTGCCGTGTCGCTTGCTTGCGCATAGGCGAATTGCGGCAGAGCGATACTGGCCGTAGCCAAGGCGATCACCGTGGTGGTGGCGAGTGCGGCGAGGGAATGCTTCTTCATGATCTGCTCCAGTTCAGTTCAATCGTTGAACTCGTGAATCCTGTTGTACCTGTGTCGTTCGTATGCGTATGTCCGTCGTTGTTCGGCACTCAACTAAGCTCGACTTAGTTGAGGTTGAACGAGAACGGCACTTGCACCGGAACGGCTTGACCTTGTGCGATGCAGTTGAATCGCTTGACCGCCTTGAACGCCGCGTCGTCGAGGCTGTCGTGATCCGACGACTTAGCTACGTGCTCGTTCGTGATGTGGCCTTGCGGATCGACCGTGAATTCGATCAACACGTCGCCCGTATCGCCGTTTTCCTGCGCGTCCTTCGGATAAGGAATCGACCCGCGAATCTGATCCGAATTCGGACACACGACACCGACTTCCCGATGCACGACGGGCTTCGCCGGTGCTTGCACGGGCGGCGCCACGACGGGCGCGGATTGAACCGGGCTCGCCTGATGGGTGATCGTTGCCTGCGGCGGCGCTTGCACCTGCACTTCCGGCGGCGGCACGAACGGCGGCGGCGGCGGTGCGAACTTCGGCGGCGGCAGTTGCACGGGCGGCAACGGCGGCGGCGGAGGCGGCTTGATCGGCTCGATGATTTTCGTTTCGATCGGATGCTGGATGACGTGCACGACCTTCGTTGCGAGGCCGTTCAGCAGTGCATACACGAGCACGATGTGCAACGCGATGACGACTGCGATGCCGCCGAAGCGGCGCACGGGATTTTGCTGCTTTCGCCCGAACTCGCGTGGGCGACCTGACCATGCCAACCCGGCTTGAACCCCGGGCGATTGTCCTTCCACTTTCATACCCACCTTCGATCCTCCCGGCGTGAATCGCCTTGTTCCGTGATTGCGGCGCTCGTCGTGCAACGAACCGCGGGATGAGGCCGATCACAAGGGACTTCTTGCCACTGCTTTAAAACAGGTCCGCCGCCTTCGCGCGTTGCGCGTCGCCTTCGAATCGAAGCGTTGTGCTTCGCGTGAAGGCGGCTGACCGACTAGCTAGCTCGAGATGCCTTGTTTTTAGCTTTTAGAACTTGTACGTCGCACCGATCTGCGCGAAGCGGCCGATATACGTGTACAGCGACTGGTCGTAGCCGTTCTGATCGAGCGCGCTGCTCGCCCAAACCGGATCGAACGGAGGCGTACGGTTGAAGATGTTGTCGATGCCGCCGTAGATCGTCCAATGCTTGAAGCCCGTGTACGTCATCATCAAGTTGAACTGGCTGTACGACGGCGTGCTGCCCGTTGACGGCGTCGGCGTGCCCGCGGCCTGGATGGCTTGCGTGTACGGCCCGGTGTACTCCCAGCTAAACGCCGCATTCCACTTGTGATACGCCCAGCTCAGCGTCGTATTGCCCTTCCAGCGCGGGAAGCTCGCACCGAACGGCTGGGTGATCGTGAAGTTGTTGCCCGCGCCGTTGATCGGCGTTTGACCCGGAATGCCGAGCATGAACGTCGAGACGTAAGCCCAGTCGCCCGACAACGTGAACGTACCGATATGCGTCGGCAGCGATTGACGGAACGTCGTTTCGAAACCCGTCGTGTCGAGGTAGCCGAGGTTCTGATACGGAATGATTTCGTATAGCGGCAGGCCCGTGTTCGGGTCGTTCACCGTCGTACCGCTACCCTGACCGATCACGTGGTCGATGTGAATCTTGTACCAGTCGAGGCCGAGGTCCGTCGTGCGCGTCGGCGCCACCTGGAAGCCGATATTGAAGTTCTTCGTGCGTTCCGGTTGAAGGTTCGGGTTGCCTTCGGTGATCGTCGTCACCGTACCGTTTTGCAACTGTTGAATGCCCAGCGTTTGCGACGTGCTGTCCTCGACGAACGTCGGGGCACGGAAGCCGCGGTCGTACGACGTGTACATCGTCAACTGCTGGACCGGCTGGTAACGCAACGCGAAGCGCGGCGAGAACGCACCGCCCACGTCGCTGTAGTGGTCGTAGCGGCCCGACTGGCTGAACGTCAGGTTATGGATGATCGGAACGTCGATCTGGTAGTACACGGCGCCGATGTTGCGGTTACCGTGCACCGTTTCCAGATCGGGGTTGACCACCAGCCCGTCGAGGTACTCGGCACCCGGCGTCAGGTTCTCGTTTTCATGCAGGAACTGAGCGCCGAAGCCGATACCCACGTCGCCGGCAGGCAGATGGAACAAGTTCGGCGTCGAAATCGTCGCGTCGAGCGAATCGAGCTTCGAGATACCGCCGTTGCGCGCGTCCATGTACAAGCCGTTCAAACCGTTCGGCGTCGAGGACGGATTCGCGAAATTGTACGTGCCGTTCTGATAGATATTGTTCAGAACGCTTTCGTTAAGGCTGTTGGTGTAGACGTTGGAAACCGTGCTCTGCGAGTGGCTGACGGAAGTCGACCAATCCCAATCGCCGTGCGCGGTGAACGAACCCTTGACCCCTGCCGCCGCGCGATAGTAGTTCGCGTACGTGTTCTCGGCGATCGTGTTCGGGAACGTATAGATGAGCGGTGTCGCGGTGTGGTACGGGTTGTACGGATTGCTCGCCGGCACGGTGTAGTTGAACGGCGCCAGCGTGGTGCCGCCCGGATTGGTCAGCACGAGCGTCGGCGACTGCGGGCTGCCGATCGTGTTGCTCCAGGTGCCGTCGTTCGTCGTGGTCGTATTGTTGCTTTCCAGCAGGTCGGCGAATGCCGTGGTCGTATCGTTGATCTTGAAGTCGGCGTGAACCTTCACGTTCGCGCGCTCCGTCATCGGTGCGATCGACATGCCTTCGGCATTGTTGAAGCCGCACAACGTACCGCCGCTGATCACGCCGCCGGCGATGGCCGCGCCGCCCAGATAGTTGTTGCCGGCCGGCATTGCCGTACCGCGCACGCAATTGCCCACGGGCGCCGCGACGCCGGTGCCGCCCGCCCCGCCCACGTTCCAGAACGAAGGCGCGAACGTGTTGAAGCCGCCCGGTTGATTCAAGTAATTCTGATTCTGCGTCGAATCGCGATCGGCCATCGTAAAGCCGTTGTCTTTATAGACGCTCGCGGCAGCCGTGATGTTGAACCGATCGGAATTCAGATCGCCGAAGCCGCCCAAGATGCTGAACTTCGTCGTGCCGGCACCGCCGCCGCCATTGACGGCGCTACCGTAGCTGCCGTCGAGTTCGAGACCGTGGAAGTTGTGCTTCGTGATGATGTTGACGACGCCCGCGATGGCGTCCGAGCCGTACTGCGACACGGCGCCCGTCTTCACCACTTCGATGCGGTCGATGACGTTCAGCGGCAGCGTGTTCAGATCGAAGAACTGATCGACACTGTTGGAGTAGAAGGCAAACGGCGCGACGCGTTGACCGTCCACGAGCACGAGCGTGTATTTCTCGCTCAGGCCGCGCAGGGCCATCCCCGCGGCACCGGCCGCGAAGTTGCCCGACTGGCCTTCGCTCCAGCTATTGGCCGAGTTGGCGGAAATGCCGCGCATGAAGTCGGCAACCGACGAGTAGCCGCTGTCTTGAATCTGCTTGGCCGTAACCGTTTGAACCTGATTGAAACCGACTTTATCGGAGCTGCGAATCAGCGAGCCCGTCACTTCGAAGCGCTTGAGCTTCTGCACGTTGCCCGAAGACTTCTCTGCCGCACCCGCGGCAGGGGTCGCCGAAGCGGGCGTCGCGGCCGCGGCCGCCGTGCCCGATGCCGCGCTCGGCGCCGCCGCGGTGGCCGCACCCGATGCGCTGGCCGGCGCCGCGGCCGGCTGACTCTGCGCGAAGGCAACCGACGTGCCCAATGCCGCCGTCAGTGCCACCTCGGCCCACACTATTTTTCGTATGGCCGATCCTAAAGCCGTCAGTTTCATTTTTCCCCTTCTCTCTCGTCGATAACGCCAAGTTGTTTTGCGCGAGGGCCTGGCTCACCTTCGCACTGGCGGCACCCCTTGCACCGCCCCGTGTTGACTGCCCCTGTTGATTACTTCGTTCCCGCACTGCGTCACAAATCCGCCACCACGTTCGCGCGCCGCTCCGTTTGAAACGAGCACGCCTCAATTTAGTTAGTAGTCCTAAATCATCAAGTACGCATTCCGCCTGCGAACCGGATGTCGGCGTGCAAGCGTACGATCTCGGTCGCTGCTAGGCGACGAGATTCACTCGGCTACTGTCGACACATTCACAGTTTGGGAAACTTAGGATTCCTAACTGTTATGCGAAGACCGGTACCCGCAAAAAACGAACAGCGGCTAATCAAAACAACCTTGGCGTTCCGACCCAAACCAGCACGGTTTCATCGCCGTGGGTATTGGCCCACCCATGCGGGACCGTCGACGCGTAGTGCGCGCTGTCTCCCGCGTGCAGTACGAAGGCCGTTCCCTCGAGGCTCAGCGATATCTCACCGCGCAACACATACAAGAACTCTTCTCCCGCATGCGTCGTCACTTCCGACGGCGGCTGCCCCGCTCGCAACCTGACGAGAATCGCGTCAAGTTGCCGATCGCCCGACACGTTGGTGAGCCGGGCGAAAAGGTTGGCCGAATCGGCAAAGCTAAAGAACTGCAATTCGTCTGCACGCCGCACCGACTTTGCTTCTGTCGGCGTATCGACGAAGTACTGCACCGTCACCCCCAGCGCTCTCGCAATACCTGCCAACGACGTAATGGACGGCGTGGCGAGCCCTCGCTCAACTTGCGAAAGGAACGGCTTCGATATGCCGGCAGCCGTTGCCGTTTCGTCGAGTGTGCGTTGGAGCCTTTTGCGAAGCGCTCTAATTTTGCTGCCTAGCACAAGAGCAGCGCTTGTCTTATCTTCAGTGTGCGGAACCATAGCAGGACAGAAACCGGTCGTCAAAAATTGTTTGATATAAGCAAATTAGGTTTACCCAAGGTTTACCCGAATGCGGCTCTTTCCTTGATGCACCGTGCCGGTGCCGGCCCCGCGGCACCCCTTTTACCGTAGTGCGAAGCACGGCTGTTCGGTCGATACGGGAAAACCCATGGTGCAACCTTTCAGTAATTATCGTGATGGCGGTAAGTTCCTTTGTCGTATGGAAATTTGAGTTACTGCGTTCACGGAAAATCGACGAGTGCCTTCTGAGTTGCAACTCGCGTCGCAACCCGCATCGGCAAATCGCAACCCATGCTGATGCCACTTATCGATGCGCGCCGCACGACGATAACAGGATGACGTTCGCAACCGCTCCGGTTGACTTTAGAGGACTCAATCTAACTTTGTTAACTGTAATTCTTGCTATTTACTTTCATGTTTATTTCTAAAAAGCTTCAACTCGAATTAGCCGTTAGGCAGTCGACAAGGTTCTCAACGCATTGAACGTTGTGCGTCGCAGCAATCGAATCTCCGCTCGATCCGACATGACGCGGGTCCGGATTGGCGTGCACGCTCGCGCTGGTTGCCGACTATCGACTATCGTCAGCCTCGCGCCGATCGTGCAGGCGAAGAAATAGATAGGAGTCCTAACGATTTTGGTACTCCTACTTTTATGCGAATGACACATTCAATCGCTTGAAGATCGGCCACGCTCGTGCGATGGTTCGGAGATCCGTAGCCGCACCTCCTCCGGGAACGCGCAGATGAAATCCCTTACCGACCAGCTCGCGCAGTACGCGTCGTACCATCGCGACCGCCGCAACATTGCCACCCATTTCGTCGGCATCCCGATGATCGTGCTTGCGCTGGCCGTCTTGCTGAGCCGCCCTCAGTGGTCGCAGGGGCCGCATTTGAATCTCGCCGCCCTTTCCTTGGCGGCTTCGCCGGCACTCGTGCTGTTCGGCTGCGCCGCGATCTATTACATCGCGTTGGACGTTGCCTTGGGACTCGTCATGGCGATCGTCTCGGTCGTCTGCCTCGTCGTCGGCGCCTACCTCGCGCAAGCATCGGTCGTGATCTGGGCCGGAAGCGGCGCAGCATTGTTCATCGTGGGCTGGGTGTTCCAATTCGTGGGACATGTCGCGTACGAGCATCGCAAGCCCGCGTTCGCAGACGATTTGATCGGGCTCATCATCGGCCCGCTGTTCGTGCTCGCCGAAATCGCGTTCGGGCTCGGCTGGCGCAGCACCCTGCGCGATTCGGTCGAACGCCAAGCCAGCGCGCTGCGTGAAAACCATCACACGCGACATCAGCCGATCTGAACATCCGCTCGCTCGCGCAACAGCAACACGCTATGCAAGGCGGTCACCAACACTGCCATCCAGATCGGCACGTAGGTGGCGAGTTGTCGCGTCGATAGCGTTTCGCCAAGCAATGTCACCGAAAAGAGCACGAGCAGCACCGGTTCGACGTAGCCGAGAATGCCGAACAACGCCATCGGCAACAATCGGCTGGCCTTGAGGTAGCTCGCGAGCGCAACGGTGCTCAATGCACCGAGCCCCGGCAACAGCACAGCCCAGAGCAACGGCCGCTGCAGCGCCGCCTGCGCGCTCGCGCTCAGCGCGATGACGGGCAGCGCCGCCGGCAACAGAAGCAGCACTTCCAACGCGAACGTGGCGAGCGAATCGCCGCCGAGCTTGCGGCGCAGCACAAAGTAAGGCGGGTAGCCGACGGCGACGAGCAGCGTCGGCCAAGAGAACGCATGCGTGGCCCACAACTCGTGCGCCACGCCGAGCGCGGCAAAACCGACGGAGAGCCACTGCAGCGGCACGAGCCGTTCGCGATAGTGGAAGCGCCCGACCAGCACCATCGACAGCGGCAAGAGGAAGTACCCGAGCGATACCTCGAGCATGCGCCCGTGCAACGGCGCCCACATGAACAGCCAAAGTTGCGCGCCGAGCAAAGCCGAGGCCAACAGCAGCATGAGCCCTTTGAGCGGCTCGCGCACCGCCGCGCACGCGAGCGCTTTCAACTGTGGGCCGCGGCCCCGTATCCACACGAGCAGCAACGCGCCCGGCACCGTCCAGACGATACGCCACGCAAAAATGTCGAGGCCGTCGAGCGGGCGCAGCATCCGGGTATACACGGATAAGAGCGCGAACAATGTCGTGGCCGCGACCGATAGCGCAATGCCGCGCCCCATTTCATGCCCATTCTCATGTCGATTCATCGCGTAAGCTGCGCACTATCTTCGCTCGGCGGCTCTGCACCGAGCGCGCTCATTCGCGCTGCCGGTAAAAGGACAGCAATTTTAGTGGCTCCTTTTTCAATGCTGTTCGAAACGCGCAAAGCGCTTGTCGACATGGCGCTCCTCACTGATGCAATCGATCACGCGGGCGGAAGGCGGCCCGCGCCGCATCCATTCGAGCATCCGGTCGATCTGGTTCGCCGTTCCCTGCAGCATCGCTTCGACCGACCCGTCCGCAACGTTCGCCACCCAGCCGGTAATCCCCAGCGCATGCGCTTGCCGTAGGGTCGCATGCCGAAAACCGACACCCTGCACCACCCCGCGCACACGCACGTAATACGTCTCGAGCTTCTTGTCCAAATCGGGACCTTCCATTACTGACTCTCCAGCGCCCTTATGTCGATTCCCGCATTGTAGTCGTCCGACTGCAATCGTTTTTATCCATAGCTTGCATTCGGCGCTAAAGAAAGTAAGACTCGCTGTCGTTAAATGCATTGATTGCGTATGCGCGACAGCTCAATTGGCGAGAGGAGACCTTACGGTGGCGCTACTGAATCATGCGGCACGAGTCGCTCGCAACCGCTCCTTTCGAACATGGCTGGACGAGCACAGCGCGACCCTCTTGGCCGTCGCCGTTTGCGCGATCGCGGTGGGCATCGTCGCATTCGGAGCAAGCCAGATCTTCGCGGCGCGTGAGTTCGCCGATGCGCAACTCGCGCGCACGTTACAAGTTCGTGACAACCTGCGCCACGCGTCCGAACTGACGGCGTTCGCCGCGGCCGCCGCCGCGGCGTTCGTCCTTCTCGTCCATGGGTTTCTCGCCAACCGTCGCATCGCGCGTGCGCGTGCGCGCATTTCGACCGAGGAAGGCGAAGCGCTCTTTCGCGAGTACTTCGAAGAGCATCCGCTACCGATGCTCATCTACGACGTCGAAACGCTGACGATCGCCGCGATCAATCGCGCCGCGATACAGCAATACGGATACGAACGCGAAGAACTGGAGGGTATGTCGATCGCCGCGTTACGGCCGCCGGAAGAAAGCGAAGCGTTCATCGCACGCTTTTCCGAGTTCGCAAAATCGTTGGGCGCCGCGGGCGACCCGACGAGCGCCTCGGCAAGCGGCTCGTCGTATATGCGCACGCACGTACGCAAGGACGGCTCGCGTTTCTTCATCGAACCCTCATATCACTTTCTGACTTACGCGAATCGGCGCGCGTGCTTCGTGGTCGCGATCGACGTCACCGAAAAAGAAAACGCGAAGGAAGCGTTGCGGCAATCGAAGCAAATGCTCGAAGCCGTCATCGACAGCGTGCCGCAACGCATCTTCTGGAAGGACACGGAGTCGCGCTACATCGGATGCAATCGCGCCTTCGCACAAGACGTGGGCCTGGCCGACGCTTCGCAAATCATCGGGCTCACCGATTACGATCTGCCTTGGCGCTCGGCAGCACCGAACGCGCGCATGCGCGATCGCGAGGTCGTGCAAAGCGGCCAGCCGCTCACGAACTACGAAGAGTTCTCCCCGGCGGCAAGCGGAGCATGGCGATGGCTGCGTAAAACGAAGGTGCCGTTGCGCAATACGAACGGCACGGTCATGGGCCTGCTCGCCACCTACGACGACGTGACCGAGCGCAAGGGCGTCGATCTCGCACTCCGATTGCGCAGCCGCGCGCTCGATGCCATCGTCAACGCGGTGCTGATCACCCGCGTCACGGAAGACGGCGATCTGATCGAGTACGCCAACCCCGCATTCGAGCGCATCACGGGGTATTCGGTCGACGACGTCAAGGGCATGGACTTCCGCTTCCTGCACGGAGAGGATCGCAATCAAGAAGGCATCGAATCGATCCGCCGCGCGCTGGCCAATCAAAGCGAGGTCACGACGCTGATACGCAATTATCGGCGCGACGGCACGCTCTTCTGGAATCAGATCTACATCGCCCCAGTGCGCGACGATGGCGGCAATGTCACGCATCACATCAGCGTCGTCAACGACGTCACCGAACTCGTGCAGTCGCGCGATTTGCTGACTCGACAAGCGAATTTCGATTCGCTGACGACGCTGCCGAATCGCCATCGCCTCAACGAACGCCTTGTCCAAGCGATACGCGATGCCGATCGGGACGGCACGCGCGTTGCCGTCGTATTCATGGACATCGACCACTTCAAGGACGTCAACGATAGTCTCGGGCATGGCATCGGCGATCGCCTACTGCGCGAGATCAGCGCAAGGCTTGGATCGTGCGTCGGCGAACTCGACACCGTCGCGCGTTATGGCGGCGACGAATTCGTCATGGTCGTCTGCGAAAGCGCGCACGAAGACCGGCTCACCGAAGTGCTCACGCGCGTATCGCAAGCGTTCTCGCGTCCGGTCTGGATCGACGACACCGAGTTCCACGTCGAAACGAGCATCGGCATCTCCTATTTCCCGACCGACGGCAACGACCCCGAAACCCTGCTGCGGCGCGCCGACCTTGCGATGTATCGCGCCAAATCGAACGGGCGCAACGTCTTGCAGCGCTTCACGCCCGAGCTGGGCCGTCGCGCGGACGAGCGCCTGGCACTGTCGCGCCGCATGCGCGCCGCACTCGCGAACGGCGAATTCCGTCTCGAGTATCAGCCGCAGGTCGATCTTCAAACGAGCCGCGTCACCGGTGTCGAGGCCCTGCTGCGATGGACCGACCAGGAACTCGGCCCCGTCAGTCCCGGCACCTTCATTCCGATCGCCGAAGAAAACGGCCTCATCGTTCCGATCGGCGAATGGGTCATGCAGCAGGCGTGCTTCCAAGCGCAGGTATGGCAGGAAACGCTGCCGGGGGTGCGCATGTCGGTCAACCTCTCGCCGCGGCAATTCGCGCGCGGCGACATCCTGCGCGTCGTCCAGCGTGCGCTGGCGCGTGCGCGGCTCTCGCCGCGCCTGCTCGAAATCGAGATCACCGAAGGCGCGCTGATGACGGTCGGCGCAATCGATGTGCTGCGCGCATTGCGCGCGATGGACATCGATCTTGCCATCGACGATTTCGGCACCGGCTATTCGAGCCTGTCGTACATCCGCAACTTCCACGCGGAACGCCTGAAGCTCGACATGTCGTTCGTATCGGGCATCGGCCGTCATCGTGAAGACGAAGTCATTACGCGCGCGATTCTCTCGCTCGGACGCGCGCTCGGCTTCAAGGTCGTAGCCGAAGGCGTCGAGACCGACACGCAGCTCGCCTTCTTGCGTCGGCACGGCTGCGGCGTCGTGCAAGGCTACCGCTTCGCGCGCCCGATGCCCGCCGCCGATGCGCACGCATTCATCATGCATTTCAACGCGGGCGCGGTTGCGTATAGTTGAGCGGCGATTGAGCGGCAGCTAAGCAGCGGCTGAGCGGCGGGAACCAGTACAATCTCGCCGCATCCACGCAACCGAATCCATCCGCGCCACACCATGACCGAATCTTCAGGCGACCTCGTGCTCGTCACGGGCGCATCGGGCTTCGTCGGCTCCGCCGTCGCCCGCGCGGCGCTCGCACGCGGCATGCGCGTCCGCGTGCTCGTGCGCGCAACGAGTCCGCGCAAGAACGTCGAAGCGCTCGACGCCGAAATCGTCGTCGGCGACATGCGCGACGAGCCTTCGATGCGCGCCGCGCTGCGCGGCGTGCGGTACCTGTTTCACGTGGCGGCCGACTATCGGCTCTGGGCGCCCGATCCCTCGGAGATCGAGCGCGCCAATCTCGAAGGCACCGAGGCCACGATGCGCGCCGCGCTCGCGGAAGGGGTCGAGCGCATCGTTTATACGAGCAGCGTCGCAACGCTCAAAGTGACGCGCGAAGGCCGCGTCGCCGATGAAACGGCGCCGCTGACGGCGCAACAGGCCATCGGCGTCTACAAGCGCAGCAAGGTGTTGGCCGAGCGCGCCGTCGAGCGCATGATCGAGCGCGACCGGCTACCTGCCGTCATCGTCAATCCTTCGACGCCGATCGGTCCGCGCGACGTACGTCCCACCCCGACGGGCCGCATCATCGTCGAGGCTGCGCTCGGCAAGATTCCCGCCTTCGTCGATACGGGCTTGAATCTCGTGCACGTCGACGACGTCGCCGAAGGTCATTTGCTCGCGCTCGAGCGCGGGCGCATCGGCGAGCGCTATATCCTCGGCGGCGAGAACCTGCCGCTGCAGCGCATGCTTGCCGACATCGCGCAGGAAACAGGCCGCAAGGCGCCGACGATCAGCTTGCCGCGCTGGCCGCTCTATCCGCTCGCGTTCGGCGCCGAATGCGTGGCCAAGCTCACGAAGCGCGAACCGTTCGTCACGGTCGATGGGCTGAAGATGTCGAAAAATAAGATGTATTTCACGTCGGCCAAGGCCGAACGCGAAATCGGCTATCGTGCGAGGCCCTATCTCGACGGGCTGCGCGATGCGCTGCAATGGTTTCGCGAAGCCGGTTACTTGCAGCGTTGATTGGCGCGTTGATTGGTGCGTTGATCGCCGCGCGTGCATTTTGTTACAACTGCGCGGCACCGCTCGCGAGTGCTGGCGACAAGAGCCGGTAGAATCGCGTCTCTTTGGCTGAGATAGTCGCGCATGAACCTGGAAGAACAGATCGATGCGATCGACGCGCAAGTCGATCGGCTAAGCGAACTCGTCGGGCTCGCGCAGGCCCAGGCCGAGCAGGCCACTTGCGAGGCGCACGATGCCGCGCAAGCGGTGAGTGCGGCGGCGACGAGCGACGAAACGCCCACGCTGCGCGTCGCGCGTCCCTCGCACAACGCATTGACACTGAGTATCGACTCGCAGGCCGTGACGCTGCATCCCGAGCAGATCGGACAGTTGATCGAGGAGTTGGCGAACGCTCGCGCCTCGATGACGCCGGAGCCGCCGACAGCGCTCGCGCCCGGCTGGCGCTTCGCATCGACGAAAAATCCCCTCATCGCCATGCAGAAGCAACCGAACGGCGATCGTTTGCTGATCGCGCGGCATACGGGCCACGGCTGGGTGCCGTTTACGTTTTCGCCCGATGCCGCCGTCCAGCTCTATATGATGCTGACGCAGCGGTAGCGCGCCGCCGCTACCCGCCCTGCGCGGGCGCTTGTACGCGCGATTTCCATTGGCCGCCTTTGCCGCGCCAATAGCGCACGGCGGAGGCGAGTGTCGCCCCGACGTAAAACAACGCGACGAGCGGCAACACCGGCGCCCAGCAAGGCGAACGGCCGTAATAGCGCAGCATCGGGGCATAGGCGCAGCACATCACACCCCAAGCCAGCCATGCCGGCCAACCGAACGGGCCGAGCACGAGCGCCACGACGGGCGGCACGAGATAAATCACCGCCATACCGGCCAGGGTGCCGGCAAGCAGCCATGGCGAATAGCGCAATTGCGTGAACGCTGTGCGCGCGATCATGTTCCAGATCTCGCCCGGGCCGTCGTAAGGGCGCAGCGAACGGCTGGCCGCCGCCACGTCGAGCCGAATCGAATGTCCGCCCTGCCCGCGATGCTTGATGCGGGCAGCCAGCGTGCAGTCGTCGATCAACGCCGCCCGAATCGATTCCATGCCGCCCGCCTCTTCGAGAGCTGCACGCTTGACCAGCATGCAGCCACCGGCCGCGGCCGCCGTTTTGTTGCGCGGATTGTTGACCCAACGGAACGGGTACAGCTTGGCGAAAAAGAAGACGAAGGCCGGAATCAGCGCCTTCTCCCAGATGGAATCGCACCGCAGCCGTACCATCAGCGAGACCAGGTCGCGCTGCTCGATCGTTGCGCGCGCAACGAGTTGCGTCACGGCGTCCGGCGGATGCGCGATGTCGGCATCGGTCAAAAGCAAATAGTCGGCCGGCATGCCGCGCGCGGCGATTACCGCAACGCCCTGCGCTTGCGCCCATACTTTGCCGGACCAGCCGGCCGGCAGCGGTTCCGCTTTGATGACGGTCAAACATTCGGGCTTGCCCAGGGCGAGGGCTGCCGCGCGCGCGCAATCGGCGGTGCCGTCGGTGCTGTGATCGTCGACGACGATGACGTGAAACGCGCCCGCATACGCTTGTTCGAGCAACGACGTCACGGCCGCGCCGATCACGTCGGCCTCATTGCGCGCGGGCACGACGGCCGCGACGGCGGGCCACGCGTCGATCGCATCGAGGGTTTCAGCCTTGATCGGCGGTGCGCAGCGCGTGCGCCAGAACCCACCTCGCGCGCACAGCAGAACGCACCAAATGACGAGCGAGAGGATGGACAAGCAAAAGAGCAGCACGCTCATGCGCGCCTCCGGCTCGTGTGGCGCGCGGCGGCGCAAAGCGAAAAACAGTATGAGTAATGAGCAAAGAGCATCCTGCCAGCCATGCGATGAAATGAAATTGAAAGTATTGTTGTAATAAAAACGTAGCCCTGTGCGTGAAGCTGCTTAGTTTACCGGCCTATTGTCTGCATCGCCTGCATCGCCGCGAGCCGCATCGGGCCGGGGCGCTGACATTCTTGCAACGCCCGCCTACCCACGCGGGAGCGTGGGTAGCCCGATAGCGTTAGAATGCGCGTTTGGGTTGGTTTGCCGGCTATCACGCCCGCTTTCTAATAATAGTTGGAGTCTGGGCGATCACGCCGCTAATCGGCGGCGGCTCGATGTCCCGATTCGGTCGGAGTTCGCCATACATGCGAGTCATCCTTGCTCAACCCCGCGGCTTTTGTGCGGGCGTCGTTCGCGCGATCGAAATTGTCGATCGCGCGTTGCAACGGCACGGTGCCCCCGTGTACGTGCGACATGAAATCGTGCATAACCGGCACGTCGTCGAAAACCTGCGCAGCAAGGGCGCGCGTTTCGTCGAGGAACTCAACGAGGTTCCGCATGGTGCGGTCGCCATTTTCAGCGCGCACGGTGTGGCGCAAAGCGTCGAGCGCGACGCGGATGCGCGCGGGCTCGACGTGCTCGACGCCACGTGCCCGCTCGTCACGAAGGTGCACGTGCAAGGCCGTCAATACGTGGCGGCGGGCCGCACGTTGATTCTGATCGGTCACGCCGGGCATCCCGAGGTCGAAGGCACGATCGGTCAGATTCCGGGCACAGTGCTGCTCGTTCAAAGCGAGGCGGAAGTGGCCACACTCGATCTGCCCGAGGATGCGCCGCTCGCCTATGTCACGCAGACCACGCTGTCCGTAGACGACACGCGCGGCATCATCGAAGCGTTGACACGGCGTTTCACGAATATCGTGGGGCCCGATACACGCGATATTTGCTATGCGACGCAAAATCGGCAGGCCGCTGTCCGCGAATTGAGCGCGCAAGTCGATGTCCTGCTCGTGGTTGGTGCGACGAACAGCTCCAACTCGAACCGCCTGCGCGAGATCGGCGCCGAAACGGGCGTGCCGAGCTATCTCGTCGCGGACGGCTCGGAGCTCGAGCCCGCATGGTTCGCCGATGTGCAAACCGTCGGCATCACAGCCGGCGCATCCGCGCCCGAGGAAATGGTCGAGCACGTCATTGACGCGCTGCGCGCGCTTGGTCCCGTCGAAGTTTCGACGATGGCCGGCCGTGAAGAAAAAGTCGAATTCAAGCTGCCGGCGAAGCTCACCGAGCCCCTCGCCGCACGCCAAGTTTAAGGAGGTTGCCTTGTCGATCCCACTTTTGCAGAAAGTTCGCGTTGGCGCCTATATCACGCGCCAACATTTCACCGGTAACAAGCGCTATCCGCTCGCGCTGATGCTCGAGCCGCTCTTCCGCTGCAACCTAGCCTGCAACGGCTGCGGCAAGATCGATTACCCGGATCCCATCCTCAATCAACGGCTGTCGGTCGAGGAATGCCTCGGCGCCGTCGATGAGTGCGGCGCGCCCGTCGTCTCGATCGCGGGCGGCGAGCCCCTGCTGCACAAGGAAATGCCCACGATCGTCAAGGGCATCATCGCGCGCAAGAAGTTCGTCTATCTGTGCACGAATGCGCTGCTGATGGAAAAGAAGATGGACGATTACCAGCCGAGCCCGTACTTCGTCTGGTCGGTCCACCTCGACGGCGACCAGGCAATGCACGATCACTCGGTGTCGCAAGAAGGCGTCTACGAGAAGGCCGTCGCCGCGATTCGCGAAGCGAAGCGCCGCGGCTTCCGCGTCAACATCAACTGCACGCTGTTCAACGATGCGAAGCCCGAGCGCGTGGCGGCGTTCTTCGACACGCTCGGCCCGATGGGCGTCGACGGCATCACCGTCTCGCCCGGCTATGCCTATGAGCGCGCGCCCGATCAACAGCACTTCCTCAATCGCGACAAGACGAAGCAGCTCTTCCGCGAGATCTTCAAGCGCGGCAGTCGCGGCAAGAATTGGTCGTTCAGCCAATCGGCGATGTTCCTCGATTTCCTCGCGGGCAACCAAACCTACCACTGCACGCCCTGGGGCAATCCGGCGCGCACGGTGTTCGGTTGGCAGCGTCCCTGCTACCTCGTCGGCGAAGGCTATGCGAAGACCTTCAAGGAACTGATGGAGGAAACCGATTGGGACGCATACGGTACCGGCAACTACGAAAAGTGCGCCGATTGCATGGTGCATAGCGGCTTCGAAGCAACGGCCGTGATGGATACCGTCGCGCACCCGCTCAAAGCCCTGCGCGTCAGCATGCGCGGTCCGAAGATCGAAGGCGCTTTCGCGAAGGACATTCCGCTCGACAAGCAGCGTCCGGCCGAATACGTCTTCGCGCACCACGTCGAGATCAAGCTCGAGGAAATCAAGCACGCAGCCAATTCCAAGAGCACGCGTACGGCCGCGGCGCACTGAAAGCGCGCGAATCGTTCGTACGCCTAACTAAAACGGCGCGGTCCCGATGGGCCGCGCCGTTTCGCTTGAAATGCCCGCGCGATGAAAACCAAGACGAAGATCTTTCTGCTGGCGATCGTTCCGTTCGTCGTGGCGATCGTGGGCATCGGCATCGGCGTGCGCTTGCAGGCGTCGGCGCTCGCCGATGCACAGCGCGAAACGGTCAAGGCGGCCTATCTTTCGAGCAAGCAAAGCGAACTCAAGCATTACGTCGATCTCGCGACGAGCGCCATTGCACCGCTTTACGACGCACACGGCGATGCGAAAGACGATGCGGCGCGCCGACGCGAAGCACTCGCTATGCTGCAGCGAATGGACTTCGGGCCCGACGGCTACTTCTTCGTCTACGACATGCGGGGCAATTCGCTCATGCATCCGCGCGAACCCGATCTCGTCGGGCACAACTGGTGGTTGCTTAGGGATCCTAACGGTTCGCTCACGATCCAGCAGCTCATCGCCGCCGCGAGCAAAGGCGGCGGCTATGTGCGCTACGTCTGGCATCGGCCGTCGACGAATCGCTTGGAGGCGAAGCTCGGCTACGTGGTGCCGCTGCCTCGCTGGGGCTGGATGGTCGGCACCGGCATCTATCTCGACGGCGTCAACGAAGCGCTGGCACGCATCGATGCAAGCGCCTCGGCCAACATCGCACGCACGATGACGTGGATCGGCATCATCGCGCTGATGGGCTTCGGCATCATTACCGCGTGCGCGCTCTTTCTGAACGTGTCGGAATATCGCAGCGCCGATGCGAAGCTCAAGCACCTTGCGCAGCAGGTGGTCGAATCGCAAGAACACGAGCGCGCCCGGCTGTCGCGCGAACTGCACGACGGCATCAGCCAAATGATGGTGTCGGTCAAGCTGCTGCTCGAATCGGCGCTCGCGCGCCTCGAACGCGCAGGCCATCCGCAAGTGCGCGTACCCAGCGCGGAAGCGGCACTCGGTACGGCGCTCACGCGCTTATCGCACGTGCTGCGCGAAGTGCGGCGCATTTCGCATGCGTTGCGCCCCTCGATGCTCGACGACCTTGGCCTTGCCGTGGCGCTCGAGCAATTGACGCGAGAACTCGGCGAAGAAACCGGCATCGAGATGCGCGTCGAGACGGACGCCGCGTCGCGCGCGGCCGCGCTGCCGACGACGGTCAACACGGCATTGTTCAGGATTGCTCAAGAAGCGTTGACGAACATCGTGCGGCACGCAAACGCTGCGCATGCAACGCTTGCATTCACCGTTTGCGAGGTGAGCGCGACACTCGCGATCACCGACGACGGCCACGGCTTCGACGTCGAACACGCGCAAGCCGACCTACGCGGCGGCATCGGCTTGCGCAACATGCGCGAACGGCTCGATGCGCTGGCCGGTATGCTGACGATCGAGTCGGCGCCGGGGCATACGGTCGTCACGGCGGCGGTCCCGCTGCCGCACCCCGTTTCCGCGCGCATCGCGCAATCCGTGCAGGACGATCCTCGAACATGAACGCACTCGCTCCCTCCAGCTCAGCTCGCATCATGCTCATCGACGACCACCCGCTCGTGCGCGATGGGCTTCGTCTCCGGCTCGAAGGCGTGCCGGGCCTAGTCGTGGCCGGCGAAGCGGGCAACGCCGAGGAAGCGCTCGCGCTGGCCGAGACGTTATCGCCCGATCTCGTCCTGATGGACGTGGGGATGAACGGAATGAACGGAATCGCGCTGGCCGGCATATTCCACGAACGCTTTCCGGCCGTGCGCGTATTGATGCTCTCGATGCACGACAACATCGAGTATGTGATGCAGGCAGTGAGGGCGGGCGCGAGCGGATATGTACTGAAGGATTCGCCGGCCACCGAGATTCTTCAAGCGATCTCGACGGTGCTCGCGAACCGCACGTTCTTCAGCGCGGGGATCGCCGCGCGCATGATTCGGGCAAGTGCCCTGCAAACGCCCGTGGAACGCCTGACGCCGCGCGAGAGCGAGATTCTCGATGCGCTCGCCGAGGGGCTGTCGAGCAAGCAGATCGCCGAACGCTACGGCCTCTCGGTACGAACCGTCGAAACGCACCGGCACAACCTCAAACGCAAGCTCGACATAGAAGGCCAAGCAGAACTGATCAAGTTCGCCGTCGAACGGCGCCGGCGCTGACGGGTTACTCGGTGCGCGCGTTGTGCGCGGTCAGGAATTTGATGAGGCCATCGATGCCGCCTTGGCTCAGTTGACCCTTGAATTGATTTTGGTAGACCTGGATCAGCCAAGCGCCCGACATGTCGATGTCGTAAATCTTCCATTCATTACCGACCTTGCCGAGACGGTAGCCCACCTCTTGGCTGTCGCCCGGCGTCGCGACCGTCGACATCACGAGCGCGTCGTTGGCCGTCGCTTCCTCGGACTTGAACGAAAAGTGCGCATCCTGCGTGCCCAATTGCGCAAGCGAAGCCGCATAAGTGCGCGTCATCAGGACTTTAAATTGCTGCGTCAACGCTTGCTGCTGCGCAGGCGTCGCTTGCTTCCAGGCCTCGCCGACGGCGATTCGGGCAGTGCGGTCGAAGTTGGTCGCCGGCAAAAAGTGCGACTGCACGATCTGCGTGATCTTCGTCAAATCGCCGCCGCGCGCGGCCGGGTCCTGTTTCATCGCATTGACGGTGCCGACGACGGCCTGCTTGACCACGTCGACGGGCGCCGTCTGCGCCCAGGCGGCGGCGCTCACGAGCGCTGCGGTAAAAAATGCGAACAAATGACGTTTCATGGAATTTCGAGCTCGGTTGAAAGAGTGCCGGCGGTGCCGCTCGCACGCATGCGACCGGCCAGCGGGCGGGTGCGGGCAGTATACCGATCCTCGCCCGTTCGCTTTCGGTTTGGACGCACGCCGCCGACGGACGGTTCCGCACCGGGTTCCGCAACGGCCGGCTCGGCGACGGGCGGGGCAATCCCATCCACCGGTATACTTAGGCGTTTTGCGCCTTTCGTTTTGTTGCCTCCCGATCCATGCTGACGTCCTTTATCGTTCGACTCGTTGACTGGTCCGTGCGCCGACCGATCTGGGTCGTCGCGCTCGCCCTCGTGCTCGCCGCGGCGAGCGGCGTCTATACGGTGCGGCACTTCGAGATCAACACCGACATCAGCAAGTTGATCGACACGGATGCTCAATGGTCGGCGCTCGGCGACGCGATGGATCGCGCGTTTCCGCAACGCGATCAAACCATTCTTGCCGTCGTCGAGGCAGGCGCGCCCGAGATGGCCGATGCGGCGGCCGATGCGCTTGCCGCCGGTCTGTCGAGCCCCGCGCACCGCGCGCAAATCGGCGCGGTCTCGCAGCCGGGCGGCGGGCCGTTGTTCGAGCACGACGGCATGCTGTTCCTGCCCACCGCGAGCGTGGCCAGCACGACGGCGCAGCTCTCGCAAGCGCGTCCGCTCGTCAACACGCTTGCTCACGACCCGAGCGTCGCGGGGCTATCGACCACCTTGTCGACGATGCTCGGCTTGCCGCTGCAATCGGGCCAAGTAAAACTGCCCGCCATGGCGAACTTGCTGACGCGCGCGGCCGATACGGTCGACGCGGTGCTCGCGGGCAAACCCGCGGCGTTCTCGTGGCGCGCGCTCGTCGACTCCGACGCGGCGCACCGGCCCGCGCGCGCGTTCGTCACGGTACAGCCCGTGGTCAATTACGGTGCATTGCAAGCCGGCGCTCAAGCTTCGGACACGATCCGCGCGGTCGCGCGCGAACTCGATTTGCAACGACGTTATGGCGCCCTCGTGCGCCTGACCGGCGCGCAGCCGCTTGCCGACGAAGAATTTGCCTCGGTCGAAGACGGCGCGCTCGTCAACGGCATCGGCACGCTCGTCGTCGTATTGGCGATCCTGTGGCTTGCGCTGCGCTCCAAGCGCATGATTCTCGCCGTGCTCGTCACGCTGGCCGTCGGCTTGCCGATTACCGCCGCGCTCGGCCTCATGATGGTCGGCTCGCTGAACATGATCTCGGTTGCGTTCATGGTGCTGTTCATCGGGCTCGGTGCCGATTTCGCGATCCAATACGGCGTGAAATATCGCGAGGAGCGCCACCGCGACGAGCGGATCGATCATGCGCTCATCGGAGCCGCTCATTCGATGGGCCTGCCGCTGACGCTCGCGGCAGCGGCCGTCGCCACGAGCTTCTTCTCGTTTCTGCCGACGGCCTACCGCGGCGTATCGGAATTGGGCCTCATTGCGGGCGTCGGCATGGTCATCGCCTACTTCAGCACGATGACGCTGCTGCCCGCCCTGCTCAAGCTCATGGCGCCGCCGGGCGAAGCGTCGCGTCCCGGCTTTGCGCGCTTGGCGCCGATCGATGATTATCTGCAAGACCACCGCAAGCCGATTCTGCTGGGCACGCTCGTGATCGTCCTCGGCGCAACGCCGCTGCTGCTCCATCTGCGCTTCGATTTCAACCCGCTGCATCTGAAAGATCCGACGACGGAATCGATGGCGACCCTGCTGTCGCTGAAGAACTCCCCCGAGGCAGGCGTCAACGACGTCACCGTGCTCGCGCCCTCGGTCGCGGCCGCCGATCTGACCGCGCGCCGCATCGGCAAGCTGCCCGAAGTGGGGCGCATCACAACGCTGACAACGTTCATTCCGCCCGACCAACCGCAAAAACTCGCACTGATCGCACAGGCTGCGCACACCCTCTTGCCCGCTCTGACGCAACCGGCAGCGCCGGCGGCGACAGACGCGCAGCGCGTCGCCGCATTGAAACGCGCATCGAATCAGCTCGCGTACGCCGCGCAAGACTATCCAGGCGCCGGCGCGAAGGAAGCTCAACGGCTCTCGGCCTCGCTGGCCAAGCTCGCAGCAGCCGACGTCGCGAAACGCGATCGCGCCGAAGCCGCGTTCTCCACGCCACTGCGGCTCGCTTTGCATCAACTGACGACACTGCTGCAACCGTTCGAGATCACGCGCGCGACGCTGCCGCCTGCGCTCGTGCGCGACTGGGTCACGCCCGACGGTCGCGCGCTCGTTCAGGTTTCGCCGCGCGTGCCGCCCGGCGTCGAACCGGACGACGACACGATGCTGCGCGGCTTCGCGCATGCCGTAAAGCAAGCCGAGCCCGATGCGATCGGCGGCCCCATCTCGATCCTGCATTCGGCCGATACGATCATTACGGCTTTCCTGCAGGCGGCCGCCTGGGCGGTGCTCTCGATCACGCTGCTGTTGTGGGTCACGCTCGGCCGCTTCGGCGACGTGCTGCGCACGATGATTCCGCTGCTGTTCTCCGCGCTCGTGACACTCGAGCTTTGTGTCGTCTTCGACATGCCGCTGAACTTTGCGAACATCATCGCGTTGCCGCTGATGCTCGGTGTGGGCGTGGCATTCAAGGTGTATTTCGTGATGGCATGGCGCGAAGGGCAAACCAACCTGCTCTCGTCGAGCCTCACTCATGCAGTATTGTTCAGCGCAGCCACGACGGCCACCGCATTTGGCAGCCTCTGGCTGTCGCACCATCCCGGTACCGCGAGCATGGGGCGGCTACTCGCCCTCTCGCTTTCTTGTACGCTCGTCGGCGCCGTCGTGTTCCAGCCCGTGCTGATGGGAAAACCACGCGCCGCGCGCGTCCAGAAGAAAGAATAGAAGGAATCGATGGATAACCGACGAACCTTGAGCGCGACGTTCACCGCAACGTTGACCGCCGCGACGCTGTTGGCCGGCTGCGCGAGCCCAGACAAACGCACGCCCGGCGATCCGCTGGAGCCGATGAATCGTGTCGTGTTCAAGGTCAACGACACGATCGACCGCACGATCGCCGTGCCGATCGCAAAGGGTTATCAGAAGGTGACGCCGCATCCGCTGCGCACGGCAATCAGCAACTTCTTTTCCAATTTAGGAGACCTAAACAATATCGCGAACGAGTTGCTGCAGCTCAAGATCACCGATGCCACCGAAGACGTGATTCGCTTCGCGATGAACACGACGTTCGGCATCGGCGGCCTCATCGATTTCGCCACGCCCGCGCGCTTGCCGAAGCACCATCAAGACTTCGGGCTCACGCTCGGACATTGGGGCATCCCGTCCGGCCCCTATCTCGTGTTGCCGATCTTCGGGCCGAGTTCGTTCCGCGACGGCGTGGGGCTCGCCGTCGATACGCGCTTCAGCCCGCTGATCTATGCGCCTGCCGATTCGCGCAAGCCGCTCTACGGTGTGCAATTCGTCAGCGCTCGCTCCGATATGCTCGGCGCGACGAATATTCTCGAGCAAGCAGCGCTCGATAAATACTCCTTCGTGCGCGACGCCTATACGCAGCAGCGCCGCGCAGCCCTGAGCGCCGGTACGTCGACGCCACCCGTGCTGCCCAATTACGGCGACGAGGACGACAGCGCTACGCCGGCCGCACCCGGCGGGGCAAGCGGCGCAACCGAAACGGCACCCGCGGCACCGGCATCGGGCGCGGCAGCGCCTTCGGCCGCATCGACGAGCGCGACACCTTCAGCGCCACCGGCTACCGCCACACCGGTTCCAAAGAACACCGGCGACAAATAGCAAGCAAACCAACAGGCAGACCTCACTCATGCTTCACGCCGCTTTTCACGGCATGCTCGCCTCGACACTGCATGCGCTTCATCCTTACGCGCTCGCCGGGATCATCGCGGCGCTCGTTATCGGCGGCATCGTCAAGGGCATCGTCAGCATTGGCGTGCCGATCGTGGCAATGCCGATCCTGAGCCAGATGATGCCCGTGAAGCAAGCGGTGCTGCTGCTCTCGATGCCCGTCATTCTCGGCAACATCCCCCAAGCCTTGGAAGGCGGCGAGACTTTCGCTACGGCGCGCGGCATCGCCGCACCCCTCGTCGGCACGGTGCTCGGCAACATCATCGGCGTGTCGATTCTGATCTCCCTCGAGCCGCATCATGCGCAAGCCATCGCGGGCGCGCTGTTGATCTTTGCCGCGCTGCTGCTGCTCGCCTCTCCGCGGTTCTCTATCGCGCCCCGCTGGGTCAAGCCGGCGGGATTCGGGCTCGGTTTCGGCGCGGCCCTCATGGAAAGCATCGCGTCGATCCCGGGCCCGCTGCTCGCGATCTATCTGATTGCAACGGGCGCACGCGGCAAAGCGTTCACGAAGCAGATGGCCATCATCCTCGTCGTCTCGATCCTGACGCTGCTGGTGGCTTTCAAAAGCGGCGCGCATGCCTCGATCGGGGACGTGCTCATTTCCGCCGCCGCGAGCGTGCCTGTGATCGCAGGCATCGTGATCGCGCGGCCGCTGCGCGACAAGCTGCCGCCGCACGCGTTCCGCATCCTCGTATTGCTGTTCGTGCTCGCGGCCGCCGCCCAAATGATTCGCAAAGCGATGGGCGCATAAGGCAATCGGAAGCAAAGCGCCACGCTGACCACGCGCACATTCGATTACAAGCGCTCCGATTAGGCGAGGCAAGGTCCGGAAGGGACGAGCCTGCCCCTCGAACAATCATCAAAGCCCGAAGTAAGTCTCGCGCACCGCGTCGCTCGCCTCTAACTCCTCGCGCGTGCCCGACACGCGCACCTTGCCGTGGTCGAGCAGATAGCCGCGATCGGCCAAATCGAGAAACGCAATGTTCTGCTCCGCAATCAGCAGCGACGTACCATCACCGATCGCAGTCCGCAACGCGTCGATGACATGCTTGACGAAAATCGGCGCAAGACCCGACGACGGCTCGTCCATCAGCAAGAGGCGCGGCTCGGAGATCAGCACCTTCGCAATGCCAAGCATCTTGCGCTGCCCACCCGATAGGCTCGCCGCGGCCGCGCGCCGCCGTGAGGCAAGATCGGGAAAGAGTTCGAACAGCACCTCCTTGCGCTGACGAATCTTGGCCTCCGGCATGAAGTAACCGCCAAGCGTAATGTTCTCGTCGATCGACAGCGTCGGGAACACGCCAAGCTCAGACATGAACGCCATCCCGCGCCGAATCCGCTGATCGGGCCGCAGCGTGTCGATGCGTTCGCCGTCGAGCGTGACGCGCCCGCCGCGGCACGGCAGCAGTCCAATCAACGTGCGCAGCAACGTAGTCTTGCCCGCACTGTTCGCGCCGAGCAGCAGCACGGTCTGCCCTGGGTCGACCTGCATGTCGACGCCCCACAGCACTTGCATGGCACCGTAGCCGGCTTCCACGCCTTCGATTACAAGGGATGCCGTCATCACGCCACTCCAATGAATGCCGCAATCACTTCGGGGTCGCGCGAGGCCGTTGCGAGCGGCCCCTCGAACAGCATGCGCCCGGCGCCGAGTACGATCACGCGCTCGGTGATGCGGTTGAGAAAATCGAGCAAATGCTCGACCACGATCATCGCGATCCCTCGCGCCGACAGCTTTTCCAGCAATTGGGCAACCACGTTCAACTCGGCGGGGTTGAGCCCCGCGCCGATCTCGTCGACGAGCAGCAGCTTCGGGCGCGTAGCGAGCGCACGCCCGAGATCGAGCAGCTTTTGCTGGTTCACGGTCAGCGAGCCCGCAACGCGCGACGCCGCATCGGCCAAGCCGATGTCTTCGAGAATCGACCCGATCTCGCGCGGATCCAGACGCACGCTGCGCGCGGCGACTTCGATGTTCTCGCGCACGGTCATGTCGCGGAATACCTTCGGCACCTGAAACGTGCGGTTGATCCCGAGATGCGCGCGCCGGTGCATCGGCAAGCGGTTGATCTTGTGCCCCATGAAGTCGATCACGCCTTCGTCGGCTTGCAGCAGCCCCGAAATCACGTTGATGGTCGTGGTCTTGCCGGATCCGTTCGGGCCGACGAGGCCGACGATTTCACCGGGCACGACCCCGAAGTTCACGTCGTTGAGCACGACCTGCGCACCGAAGTGCTTGTGGATCCCGACCAGTTGCAGCAGTTCAGAAGACATGGATCCCCCGGCGTTGCAGCAGCGACAGGAGGCCACCCGGCAGGAACAGCACGAGCAACACGATGAGGCCACCGTAGATGAACTGGAAATATTGCGGCGTCGAGATGCCGATCGCCGCGTACAAGATGTAGAGCAGCCCCGCGCCGACGATCGGGCCGATCACGGTGCCGACGCCGCCGAAGAGCGCGAACACGATCGCGAACACCGAGAACTGCAATGTGAACACGGCATCCGGGTAGAACACCGAGATGCCCCACGCGTAGACACCGCCCGCCGCTCCCGCGATCAGCGCGGACACGAGCCACGCGATAAGACGCGCGCGCACGACGTTCACGCCCGCCATCGCCGCACTCACGGGATCTTGCTTGACTGCGCGCAACGCCATGCCGAAACCCGACGTGCGGAAATACGCGGCGAGCGCGCACGCGATGAGCAGCACGGCGAGCATGCAGTAGTAGCTCGCCTGCGGATCGTAGACCTGTTCGATCTTGAGGCCGTACGGCCCGCCCGTGATGGCAGACAGGTTCGGGTTCGAGACGACGAAGTAGATGATCTGCGACGCCGCGAGATTCGCGATCGAGAAGTACGCGCCCGAAAGCCGCAGCAGCGGCCCGAGCACGAGCCCGATCAGCGCGGCCGCGAGCGCGCCGCCCGCGACGCATGCAAGCACCGGTAGGTGCGTGTGCAGCACGAGCAGCGACGTCGCGTACGCACCGCTACCGAAGAAGCCGACGTACCCGAATGGTAGATAGCCCGTGAAGCCGTACAGCAGGTTGAGCCCCTGCGTGAGCACGATGAACGTCATGATCGTGAACAGCAGCGACTGGTTCGCGTAGACGTGCGGTGCAACGAGGAAGATCGCGGCGAGCACCGCGAGCAGGATGGCACCCGCGCGCAAGCCGCGCGTCGCGGCCGAGCCGGTTTCGCGCAAAGTTGGATTAAGCAAGACGCACCGCCTTTCCGAGCAGGCCCGAGGGACGAATGAGCACGATGATCAACAGCAGCGCATACGGCACTACGTTCGACCACGACGAATAGTAGGTTTGCATCAGCATCGTGCCGAGCCCGAACACGAGGCCGCCGGCGATCGTGCCGATCGGATTGCCGAGCGAGCCGATGATCACGATCGCGAACGCGGTCGTCGTCAGGTTATCGCCCAGGTCGGGCGACACCGAGCCGAGCAGATACGGCACGAACACCCCCGCGATGCCCGCGAGCGCAAGGCCCGCGACGAACGCGATCGTCGACACGCGGCGCACGTCGATGCCGGTCGCGATCGCCTCCTCGCGGTTCGCCATCACGGCACGCGTTGCGTAACCGAGGCGCGTGCGCGAGAAGTACAGCCACAGCCCCGCCAGCACGACGATGCTGACGCCGGCCGCCCACCACCAGCTATCGGGAAACTGCTGGCCGAATACGCCCAGGTTGCCGCCGCCGAGCGCATCCTCGGGCAGCGAGCGCTGATCGGCGCCGAACATCAGCACGGTCAGCGCCTCGAATATCTGGCCGACGCCGAAGAACAGAATGAACGACAGCATTTCGGGGTCGTCGCTGCGCTGCAGCCGCGGCACGACGGCGCGATACAGCGGCCAACCGATCCCGATCGCGCAGATCACCGACAATGGGATGCCCCACAGCGGATTGAGGCCGAAGCGCTGCGACACGAGCCACGCGGCATAGCCGCCGAGCACGATGAACTGCCCGTGCGCGAGATTGATGATGCGCATCACGCCGAACACGAGGTTGAGCCCCAAGCCGACCAGCGTGAAGAAGATGCCGTACAGAATGCCGCCGATGACGGCATAAGCGAGAAGTTCCACGTTCGTCCTTTCGCAAGCAAGAGGTCGCGGTCGGCGCCGTCACGGGCGTCGACCGGTTCCCGATCAAATGATGCAGCCGGCGATCAGTGCTGCGGTGCCGGGAACACCGGCTTGCCCGTCGCATGCTCTTGCGGATACACGACAACGAACTTCAGATCCTTGTTGCCGTCCGGCACCATCTGCGCGACCGGGAACGGCTGCCCGAGCTGCGCACCGTTCGCGTTGATCTCGAACGGCCCGAGCAGTGTCGTCGTCTTGCCCGACATGTCCATCAGCGCCTGATGGAAATCGGCCTGCGTGAACTGCGGCGCGGTGCCGAGCATCTGCTGCACGATGACGCCCGTGTTGTATCCGGCCGAGTCGAGGAACGACGGCTCCTTGTGCTGCACAGCCTGGAACGCCTGCACGAACTGTGCGGTGTTCATCCCGTAGTTGACCTTGTCGTACTTGACGAGCGGCGGCGTCGGATACGTGTACGTGTAGGCGAGCGCGTCGACGCCGACGTTCTTCTTCATCAGGTCCAGCAACTGGCCCGGGAAGACCGTGAATGTCATGTCGAAGTGCAAGCCGCTTTGCGACAGCGCGCGCAGGAACGCGATGTCGTTCGGCGCGTAGCCGAACTCGAGCACCGCTTGCGGATTGGAAGCCTTCACCGTGTGCAGCAGCACGCTGTAGTTCGATTCCGTCGTCGGCACACTGTGGTAGTAGACGGGCGTCACGCCGCCCTTCACGAGCTCGGCCTTCATCGTCTCGGCCTGCGACGCGTCGAAATCGTTCGCACCGTAGATGATCGCGACGCGCTTGATGTTCTGCTGCTGCAAGAACTTCGCAAGCGGGATCGGCCATACCGTCGACGCCGGAATGCTCACGTCGGCGAGATAGTCGGTCTTCTGCGTGAAGAAGTTCGCCCCCGAGCCGGTCGGGTCGATCAGCAGCATGTGATGTTCGGCCGCGAGCGGCACGGCGACCGACGTCAACACCGAGCCGAAGTCGGCGACGAGCACGTCGACCTTGTCCTGCGAGATCAACTGGTTGTAGAGCGTCGTGGCGGTCGACGTCGAGCTCTGGTCGTCATAGGCGACGATCTTGACGGGGATCTTTTTGCCGAATGACTTGATGAACACACCGCCCTGCTTGTTGACGTCGTCGGCCCAGAACTTGAGGCCCTCGTATTGACCGAGGGACGCGACCGCGAACGGGCCCGTGCTCGCGTAGAGCGTTCCGATCGTGATTTGCGCCGGAGCCGCCGGCGCGGCGTGCGCGCCGAAGCTAGCGACGGCGCAGGCGATGGCCGCCGCGGCGGCTTTGAGCGAAGCGAGAGGCTTGCGGATACGTCGAGCGTGCATTGATGTCTCCTCTGAATTGTTAAGTTAAACCATCGAAACCAATCCACGGCGCGTGACGGCACACGGCCGATGCGCGTGGCCCGATTCTCATGGATATGGAAGCGGAAGGGAAGCAGTGGTCGAGGACAGGGGCGATTCGCCCCAGGCCGTCACGGATGAAGATGAAGAATGGGTTTCATTGGGCGTCTCCTTGTAATTGAATTGATATTTTTGGAGATACGGAGAGCAAGTCGCGTGCCAGTTCGATCAATCAGCAAGGGGACTTGATGCGGCGAGGTTCTTCCGCGAGGCAACGCGCACGTTGTGCGAAAAACCGCAATTCTTCGGTCGTGTGTGTCCGGAAAAAGTGACGGCCCGCTATCGCCGGGCATGAGCGAGCAGGCCATCGAGTGCAGCACCGCGAGCGCTGCGCCTCCGCCGGCGAGGCATTCGACGGAATTATTTAGGAGAACGAATCATCTGCCGTCCGATAACGGCGATCGATCTTGGGCACCCCACGTTTACCCTTTGAAGTACGTCCCCTTCTCGAGATCCTCGATCAATCCGACCCGCTCCGGCTGCCATCCCAACGCCTCGCGCGTCCACTGGCTCGTCGCGGTTACATCCATCGCCGTAAATGCACCCATCCAGCCGAAATACGCCATCGCCTGCTCCGGCGATTTCGACACCAACGGCACGTTCAACCGCCGCGCAATCACTTCGGCAATATCCTTGAGCCGCACGCCCTCTTCCGCCACGACGTGATACCGCACGCCGCCGACGCCACGCTCCAACGCCAGCCGATAGGCTCGCGCCGCGTCCAACCGATGCACTGCAGGCCAGTGATTGGCCCCATCCCCGACATACGCCGCCACACCCTTTTCCCGCGCGACGGCAATCAACCGCGGCACGAAAGCATGATCGCCATCGCCATGCACGGACGGCGGCAACCGCACCACCGAAGCGCGCACGCCACGCTCGATCAGCGAGAGCGCAGTCGCTTCCGACACACGCGGATACGCATCCGAGTGAGGCACGGCCGCATCGTCCTCCGTCGCAGCCCTTCCCTTGGCCACCGAAGCCAACCCTGACGTCACCAACAACGGCCGCTCCGACCCTGCAAGCGCATCGCCGATCGCTGCGATCGCACGCCGATCCAACTCGCAGTTCTCAGCAAACCGCGTGAAGTCGTGATTGAACGCCGTATGAACGACACCGTCCGCGTTTACCGTTCCTTTACGCAGGCTTTCAATATCCTCTAGCGAGCCGCGCAGCACTTCCGCTCCGGCCGCTTCAACCGCTGCCGCGCCCGCCTCGGAACGCACGAGACCCACCACGTGATGCCCCGCCGCGATCAATTCCGCGACGACGGCCGACCCGACGAAACCACTCGCACCCGTTACGAAAACACGCATCGTGAAATCCTCCACAAGTCGATGTGGCGTTACTATGGTCCGGCAGCTCATCGGGGTGAAGTAGTGACGTTATACGGGTAAACGGACTAACAGGATCGAACATGTCGGACGTCAACGACAATCTGCTCGGCAAGTATTTGAAGGACCGCCGCACGAAACTCGACCCGCTGGCGCTCGGCTTCCCGCTTGCCCGCCGTCGAACGCCGGGCCTGCGACGCGAGGAGGTCGCGCAGCGCGCCAACGTCAGCGCGACTTGGTATACATGGCTCGAACAAGGCCGTGGTGGCGCACCGTCGGCCGAGGTGCTCGATCGTATTTCGCACGCGCTCATGTTGACCGACATCGAGCGCGAGCACGTTTTCTTGCTCGGCCTCGGACGGCCGCCCGAAGCGCGCTATCACGCCGTCGACGGTGTCACGCCGCGGCTGCAACGCGTGCTCGATGCGCTCGAATTCAGTCCGGCCTTCATCAAGACGGCGACGTGGGACGTCGTGGCCTGGAATCGCGCCGCGAACGTCGTGCTGACCGATTACGACACGCTTGCAGCGCAGCAGCGCAATATCTTGCGCCTCATTTTTTCCGACCCACGCGTGCGCGAGCGGCAGTTCGATTGGGAGAGCGTCGCGCGCTTCGCCGTGTCGACGTTTCGCATGGAGGCCGCACGCGCCGGGGCATCGAAGGCCATCGAAGCGCTCGTCGGCGAGCTTAGCTTGGCAAGCCCTGAATTCGCGGCAATCTGGCGAGCCAATGATGTTCGCTCGCACGGCGAAGGTACCAAGCAATTGCGGCACCCCGTCGTTGGGCCGATTTCGATGGAGTATTCGTCGTTTGCCGTGGATGCGCGACCCGATCTGAGCATGGTCATCTATCAACCCGCCACGCCCGCCGACGTCGATGCGATTCGCAAGCTCCTCGAAGCCAAGCACGCAGTGGCCGGCTGAGCGAGCGGTCAGTCGCGGTAACCTGTCCGAAGGACGGTCACGACAACTGCACGAATCGACAGCGCAAGGTTTCGGCGGAAGTTGATTACACGCGCGGCGTGTCGTCCACGCCGAAGCGATAGACCGTCATCGAGCGATACACGGTTTCGGGCCGCAGCACCGTACTCGGAAAGTGGCTGACGTTCGGCGCGTTCGGAAAGTGCTGCGCCTCGAGACAAAAACCGTCCGATTGCCGGTACGCTCGGCCCGACGCGCCGCCATAGCGCCCGTTCAACACGTTGCCGCTATGCAGTTGCAGGCCCGGCTCCGTCGTCAACACTTCGAGCGTGCGCCCGCTCGTCGGCTCGAGCACACGTGCCGCAAGCCTTGGTGTCGTCGATCGCTCGCTGCTCGAGAGCACATAGCAATGATCGAAACCGCGGCCGAGCCGCACCTGTGCATCGTCCGAGCGGATGTCGCGGCCCAAGGGCTTCGGTTCGCGAAAATCGAAGACGGTACCCGTCACGTCTCTCATCTCGCCAAGCGGTATCAACTCGTCGTCGACCGGTAGGAAACGATCGGCGAATAGCGTCACTTCATGATCGAGCACGCTGCCGCTACCCTCGCCCGCCAAGTTGAAATACGCGTGGTTCGTCGTGTTGAATACGGTCGGCGCATCGGTGCATGCCTCGTAGGTGATCACGACGTCGCCGGGCGGCACCAACGCATAAGTCACCGCCATCACCATCGCGCCGGGGAAGCCCTGGTCGCCCGCGGGGCTTCTTAGTTCGAAGCGTACTTGCGGGCCGTTCGGCTCGTCGACGATGCGGGCCACTTGCCACGGCCGGCGATCGAAGCCTTCGGGGCCGCCGTGAATCGCATGCTTGCCTTCGTTGCATTCGACTTGATACGCGACGCCGTCTATCTCGAAGCGGCCATTGGCGATGCGATTGGCGTAACGCCCCATCGTCGCGCCGAGCCGGCCATGCGCGCAGCGGTAATCGTCGAGCGACGTATAGCCGAGCACCACCGAATCGAAATGACCACGGGCATCGGGGGCGCTGATCGATTGCAGCGTGGCGCCCCACGAGAGCACGCTCGCGGAAAAGCCGTTCGACAGCGACAACTCGATTCGCTCGATACGATCGCGGCGCGCGGAGGTACCGAACGTCGAGCGATGGATCATCGGCTCGCCCGCAACGAAAGCGCCGATCGTTCGACGCGCGCATGGATCAACTCATCGAATCGACGCAGGACGGTGTCGCGTTCGCGCGTCGCACGCGGTGCGTCGACCTCGAACAGCGTTTCGCGGTTCGCGTCGTCGAGGATGAGCTTGGCGTGCCGCTCGAAGTACGGTTTGGCATCGGGCGACGTCAGCCAGGCGAGTACGCGTTCGACGGCCCGACGCTGCGTCGTGCCGCGCAACATCCCGTACACCTCGGCTTCCGCGCCGATCGCCTCGTTCGGCAATGCGATCGCCAATGCGGCGTTCTCGTGCATCCGCCGAGTGGCGGCGATCTTCACGGTCACACCGACCGCGATATCGCGATCCGCACCGACGCTCGCCGCCGGCGACCACGCCGAGCCCGGGTAGTCGACGACGTTGCGATCGATCGCGCGCATCAGCTCCCAACCGCTTCGTTCTCCTAAATATTGCAGGAGCGTAGTCAATGCCAAGTAGCCCGCACCCGAGCGGCGCGGATCGGGAAAGATCACGCCATTCGCGAGCGACGCGTCGGCAAGCGACGACCATGAGTTCGGGGTCGCCGCACCGCGCCGCGCGAGCTCGGCCGGATCGGTCACGAACGCAGTGGAGAATCCGGTCGGGCGACAGAATCCATCCGCATCCGGGCGTATGTCGGCTGCATCGGGCTGTGCGATTCGCTCGGCGACGCCCGGTGTCGCCGATGCCGTATCCGCCCATCCAATGATCAAATCGGCCCGCGCACCGGCCAGCAGATACTCAGTGAGCGTCGCCGTGGGCATACGCCACAATTCGATCGCGACGTCGGGCAGCCGTTCCTTTAGGAGGCCTAAGTAATCGGCCAACTCGTACGGCTCGAACGAACTCAGTGCACGCAGCGTGCCGGCGCTGCCGTTGCCGGTCGGCGCATCGATACGCAACGCAGTTGCCGGCAGCACGGGCCCGCAATCCGTATGATCGCCTTTCATGCTCGACGCTCCGCTGACAACGCGCCCGTCGCGACATCGTCGAGGATGTGCCAGAGCGAGGCCGCCGTGAAATCATCGATGACGTCGTTCGCGCCGGCATCGAGCAGCGTTTGCGTCGGCAATCCCGTGCGCATGCCGAACGTGTAGATGTCCGCCGCGCTCGCCGCGCGAATGCCCGACAGCGAATCTTCGAATGCAAGCGCACGCTCGGCGTTACCGCCCAGCCGTTCGAGGCCGGTCAAATACGGCAGTGGGTCGGGCTTGCCGCGCGGCAACTCCTCGCCGATCACGAGCGCGTCGATGCGATCGGTCAGCTTCAATCCGCTCAACAGCAATTCGGCGTTGGCTCGCGGCGCGTTCGTGACGACGGCGATGCCCACGCCTCGTGCTTGCGCCCATTCGAACACCCTCAGCGCGCCCGCGGTGGGCTCCAAACGGGTGACCGATGCACGGAACAGCGCTTCCTTGCGATCGGCCAACGCTTGATGACGGCTCTCGGGCACGTCAGGAAAAAACTCGCGCATGATCGCATCGTTCGGCGCACCCATGATCCGCGATTGATACGTCTCGATCGTGATGCTGCGCCCGAGCTCGCCGAGCAAGACCTGATAAGCGCCGAAATGGAGTTCGTCGGTATTGACGAGCGTGCCGTCCAAATCGAACAACAATGAAAAATTCGACTGCATGAGATGTCCTTCCCTGTTCAAGCGCGGCGCAAAGCCATACGGCCATACGACGATGCGCAAAGATAGGCGACAGCCATCAACACGGGCAGCACGGCAAGAATGCCGACGGCGTTGATGAGCCCGATCGAGCGGCCGACATAGCCGAGCGCGATCGGCACGACGAGCAGCGAAACGCCGACCGCCTGCGTCGCACCGACCGAAATCAAGCTCACGCGCGTCGGCGCGAGCCGAATCGCATTGCTGATGATGAGCGGAAAGAAGTTGCCGAGACACATGCCGGCCATCGCGAGCGCGGCGATCGTGCTGAAGTATTGCTCGCTCGTCCACAACGTGAGGATTGCGCCGCTGCCTAGGAAGATCACGACGAACAGCATGATGCGGCCGTCGAAGATCGACAGCAACCGACTCGACACGAGGCGCCCGAATACGGTGCCGCCGAAGAAAAACGCCATGAGGCTGACGGCCTTGGCCGCATCGAGTGTCAAGCGGCTTTCGAGGAATTGCGCGCCCCAGAAGCCGATGCCCCATTCCGCGCCGATTCCGAGCAGCACCATCAACCAACTCAGTGCAACCGGCAGTGGAATACCGCCGTCTTGCACGTCGCGCAAGTCGTCGGCTTCACGCGCCGCCGCGCTCGCGCTTTCGTTAGGCCCCCTAAACAGAACGAAGACGAGCGTCAAGGCAATCGCGCAGACGAGCAGTGAAATGCGCCACGAAAAGCCCGCCGCCGCGATCTGGCCGACGAGCAACGGCCCGAAGAAGACACCCGTGCCCGCGCAGACGAACGCTTCGACCATCGCAATGTCGCGGTGACAAGGATGATGCCAAGCGATGCCGGCCTGCACGGCCGCCTGCACGACGCCGCCCGTGAAGCCCATCGCCACGGCCACCGCCAACGTACTGTAATAGCCCCTTGCCTGCGTGATACTGAGCACGGCGAGCACCATCGTCACCGCACTCGCGCGAATCAAAACGTTGAGCGGCACCCGCTTGAGCAATACGCCGCTCAGCAGCCCCGAAGCCACGAGCCCGATCGCATAAAACGTGAAGTGCCAGCCGACATGAACGGTGTCGTAGTGGAATTCGTTGCGCAGGAACGGCAACGTCGAGCCGAGCACGGATTGCTGAAACCCGAAAATCGTCAAGACGAGATAAAGAAACCAGGTCGGACCATCGCGGCGAAAGCGCGCTCGCGAATTTAGCTCGGCATCATTCATTATTTGTCTCCGGTGCCATGCAATGCTGCGTCTGACTTTCAGCGTCGTTCGGCACGGCCTCTCATACCGCCCGAACGACGTTCAAACCAACTACTCAGCTACCCCATCAGCCGATGAAGCTTGGCGTACTGCAAAAGCATAATCGTCTTGCCATCCATGATTTCCCCACGCTCGACACGTGCGAGTGCCTCATCGAGTGTTATTTCCAACACCTCGATCTCTTCGCCGTCCGACTCGACACCTCCGCCTTCACTGATCTTGTCCTTGCCGAAATATTCGCCGACAAAAAAATACAGCCGTTCGGTGACGGAGCCGGGGCTCATGAAGGCCTCGAATATCTTGCGGACGTTTTCCACGCGATAGCCGGTTTCTTCTTCCGTTTCCTTCCGAATGCAAGTTTCGGCGTCGTCGCGATCGAGTAACCCCGCACAGGCTTCGATCAGCATACCGTCATGCTCGTTCACGAATGCCGGGAGTCGAAATTGGCGCGTTAAAACGACCGTTTTCTTTTCCGCGTTGTAGAGCAGGATTGTAGCGCCGTTGCCGCGATCATACGTTTCGCGCGTCAACGTCTGCCATTTTCCATCCCTACGCTGAAAATCGAAAGTGTGTTTGCGCAGGATATACCAGTTGTCCGACAGCACTTGCGTCGACTTCATCCGCACGCGTTCGTTTTGATGCTCGTTCGTAGCCAAACCGTCACTCCTTCGTCGACGAAAGATGCAATGCATGGGGTGCGACCGACAGTAGACGCTCCACCATCTTCGGATCGCGATACTCAGGCGCCGTCATGACGGCCGTCTCCAGCGCGCGATCGCAACCGCAGCGGCACGGGCCCTGATGATGCCCGAGCCGGGCGACGGCTTCCCCGACGAGGCGCCGCGCCGTCGCGCCGATACGCTTCATGCGTTCGCCGACGAGTGCCGCGTTAACGTCTTCGTGGCCATCGTGCCAGCAATCGAAGTCGGTGGGGATGGCCACGAGCGCATAGCAAAGCTCCGCCTCCCGCGCGAGCTTGGCCTCGGGCATCGCCGTCATGCCGATCACCGTGCCGCCCCATTGGCGGTAGAGATTCGATTCCGCGCGCGTCGAGAATTGAGGCCCTTCCATGACGATATAAGTGCCGCCGTTGCGTGCCTGCGCGTCGGCCGCTCGAGCGCTTTCGGCCAACGCCTCGCGCATGCGTCCGCACACGGGATCGGCAAACGGCACGTGGCCGACGAGGCCGGGCCCGAAGAACGTTTTCTCGCGCATGATCGTACGATCGATGAATTGATCGATCAGCACGAAGTGGCCCGGCGGCACCTCGGCCGTCAAGCTGCCGACGGCGCTCATCGACAACACCTGCGTGCAGCCCACTTGTCTTAGCGCGGCGATGTTCGCGCGCACGTTGATCGATGTCGGCGGAATCGTATGACCGAGCCCGTGTCGCTGCAAAAACGCAACGGGTACGCCGTCGAGCAGACCAAGCGCGACGGGCGACGATGGCTTGCCGAACGCCGTTTCGCATTCGACGATCGTCGTCCCAGTCAATCCGAGTAGTTGCTGAAAGCCGCTGCCGCCGATGATGCCGATGCGCGCCACGGGTCGATCCAAAGCAGCCTCTATCGTCACAGCGTTCCTCTCGCTCCAATGAGTTGATCGTCGCGCTCCGTCGCCACGAGCCGTTCGTAAAGCTCGGATAGCGCCGCAGGCGCATTACCGCGTCGGATCAGCAAGCCCTCGCTGGCATTCGACGCGTAGCGCGGTTCATGCACCTTCAAATGCCGGTCGATTGCCGGTAGGTAATTCCATCGCACACCCGGATACAAAGAATGGACCAGATGGTACGCATCGGAGGTCGGTGCGATGAACACGCGAACGAGCCAACCGGACATGCCGAAGTAATCGGTCGGGCGACCCATCAAATACTCGAGTTCGAGCCGATCGTCAGGACTGCCTTCGATCAGCCATCGATGCTCGGTCAGCAGCGATACCCAAGCGAACACCGGATACGAGGTGACGAGCGGCAGCAGCCATCCGAAGACGATGCCTTTCCATCCACCCGCCCAATAAAGCACGGCCACGGCGGCAACGAGCGAAACGCATCGCGCGAACGCAGTCCATCGCGAGTGGTTGAGCAGGCTGTTGCGCACCATCATCGAAAAATTGGCTCTTGCGCCGGCGGGCATCAGGGGATATAGCAGGCGCGCATAGAACGCGGTGGGCGAGACGCCGGCCACGTAGCCGCCGGCAATCACGCGCGCACGATTCGGGTCGAGCGACGGATGATTAGGATTCCTATGGTGTTCAACGGTATGCGTCTTGTGGCGACTATGCATGTCGCGCTTGAACACGGGGAATTGATAGAAGAGATCGCTGAGCCACCATTGCCAGGCGTGCGAGCGGCACAGCGCGAAGTGCACGGCGTTGTGCCCGAACTCCTGCAGCGCGCGCATGCGCCCACCGCTCCATAGCACGACGGCGAGCCACACGAGCGGCGAAGGAATCAGCATGCCGAGCAGCACACCCGCGACAATGTCGAGCCATGTCCAAAGAAACGGCAACGGTGCGAACCAAGCGTCGAGCGGCCGGTAATACGTTTCGATGCGCCCCGGCTCGCGAGGCGTCAATCGCAGCAAACGCAGTATGCGCGTGCTGTCGCGATAGTAGAGTGCGACCGCGGCACGCATCGCCAAATCGAGCACGATCACCCAGGCCAGCGCCGTCGCGGGAGCATCGTTCATTGCAGCCCTTCCTTCCGGCATGCGATGGCGGCGCGTTCGCCCGACAGCGTCGGCAGCAATTCGCCGAGCCCGTTCAGCACCGTCGCGCCGCTCGATAGCAGACGTGCAGCCGTTTGATGTCCTGTCGAAACGAGCAGCGGCGTCCAACCCACGCTGTGCGCCACCTCGCAATCGTGCGTCGTATCGCCGACGAACAGCGTGCGTGCAGCCTCGCCGCCGAGGCGCTTCTGCAGCAATGCGGCTTCGGCGGTCTTGCTCGTCGCGAGATTGTGCGTGAGGCCCACGACGTGTGCGAATCGCGGCAATAGGGCTTTTGCGTCGAGCACTTTCGTCAGCGTGTCGCGATGCGATGCCGACAACACCGATACGCCGACTCCCGCGTCCGCCGCCGCATCGAGCAGCGCCGTGACTCCATCGTGCAGCGGGCACTGCGCGACGTTCGCATCGAAATGCTCGAGATAGCGTTGCACGATTTCGGCGAATGGCGTGCGTTCGAGGTCGAAGCCGAGTGTGGCGTAAAAGCTCGCAATCGGAAAATGAAATGCTTCCCGGTAGCGCTCGCGCGTGACGGACGCCACGTCGAATCGCCGTGCGCAGAGATTGACGCTCTTCACGGCAAGCTCGATATCGTCCAGCAACGTGCCGTTCCAGTCGAATACGATGTGCTCGATGTCCATCAAGCGCTTGGCGTCGAAAGTCTTCATCGGTTGCCCACGGAAAATGCGAAATCCATGACGATACGCGATGCAATCGCCGGTGCAAACAAGCGTCCCGGCTCCGTGACGAGGTTCGTCACGCCGATCTGCGTTTCGAGCGCGCGGCGATTGCGTGCCGACAAGCGGACCAGCCCCGATCCGTACCAGTGATGAAATTTCGTCTGCCAGTTGCGCTCGCCCGTCGTCTCGGGAAAACGAAGGTCTTCGGTCGTCGCCATCTGCCAAGCCGGATCGACGACCTCGCACAAACGGCGCTGCAGTGCCTGATAAGCGAGCGCGCCCGAGCGGGCCTCATCGACATGCGCATCGATGCATTGCGCTTCGAGTGCGCACAGCGTCATACCTTGGCTGTATAGCGGGTTCATGCCCGTGAGCGCATCGCCGACGACGAGCAAACCGCGGGGCCATGAAGGGAGCTTATCGTAGTGCCGCCGCTGGCTGCCCGGCATCCTGAACGTGGCGACGCCCGACAGCGGCTCGGCGCGGCGAATGACATCGTGAATGTCGGGTACGGGCAAGGCCGCGAGCGCTTGCAGAAAGTCGTCTGGATCGGTGCCGGGAAAATGGCCGAACCAACCGCCTGTCGTCACCATCCATCGGTCGTCTTCGATGGGACTGATCACGCCCATCGAGCGTTGAATCGGCGTTCTCGGCAGCACGAGCAGCACCTTCCACTTCGATGCGTACTCGGGCATGCGCCGATAAATGCGGGAAGCGTATCCGAGCTCGGTCTTGACGATACTATTTTTCACGGTGCCGAAGCCGGCTCGCTCGAGCCATTCGGGCGTGCGCGTCCCGCGGCCGCTTGCGTCGACGACGAGATCGACCGGCACCGTGTACGCGCCAGCATCGTTTTCGACTTTGACGCCGCAGACGGCGCGCTCGGCGAAGTCGCCGCGTTCGGCGTCGCCTCCCGCGAACTCGAAGCCTTGCACGCGCGTCATCGACATGACATCGACGCCTTGTTCGCGCACGACGCGCCGGCGCAGATGATTGTCGATTAAACGCCGGCTGCAGTAGTGCGCGTGGATGCCGCTGCGGTAGCGGTTCTTCCACAAACCGCCCTGATACCACTTCACGTCGTGCCCGAGGTCGGCCACTTGCGCACCGCTCGCCTCGAGTTCGTCGAGCAAGCCGGGAAAGACGTCCTCCATGATCTGCTTGCCGCGCAACAGCAACAGGTGCACGTGGTGCTCCTGCGGTACCGCTTGGCGCGGCCCATGCTCGTCGTGGAAGTTGCCTTTCTCGATGAGCGTCACGCGCGCGAAGCGCCGTGCGAGCACCGCGGCGATCAGGCAGCCCGCCACGCTCGCACCGATGACGACCGCATGGCCCTGCCGCGCGACGGCATCAATCGGGGACGTAGCCATTGAGCACCTTCGCGATGTAGTCGATATCGCTCGTGGTCAGGTCCGGGTGGATCGGCACGGTCGTCAGCGAACGCAATAGGCGCGCAGCGTTCGGACACGGCCGCGCGTACCGCGACAGAATCGGCTGCTCGAACAACGGCCGGTTGTCGTACTTGCCGATGTCCGATGGAATCCCGTGCGCCTGCTGATAGTGCACGAGCTTTCGTCCGTCATGATCGATAGCCTGCAACATCAGCGCATAGCCGTTGACCTCGCCGCCTTGCGCGACGGGCAATTCGCGAAACGCTTCGTTGGAGAGGCGCGCGAGCAAGCGCTCGCGATTGCGCAACCTCGCTTCCCGATGCGCCGCCATCCGGCGCGAACGCGCGAGGCCCAGCGCCGCTTGCAAGCCGCCGAGCTTCAGATTCACCCCGATCGTCTCGCCCGTCAAATTGCCGAAGCGCGTATAGGCACGAATACGTGCGGCGCACCTATCGTCGTCAGTCATGACGAAGCCTCCCTCGCCCGTCGACATGAACTTGCAATCGTGCGTGCTGAAGCAAGCCAGATCGCCGATGCGGGCGAGCCAGTCGTCGTTCAAGCGCGTCAGGTGGCAATGGGCGAGGTCCTGAATCAGCGGAATGCCGCGCGTCGAAAGATAAGCCGCCGTGCGGTCGGAGCGAATCGGGTAGCCCCACATCGGCACTTCGATGACGGCACGCGTACGCGCGCCGATACAGCGAGCAAGGTCGGTTTCGTCCAAGCCGAAGCTGTCGGGTGCGACGTCGCAGAATACGGGCGTGAGCCCGAACGAGAGAATCGGCAGCACGGTGCAGATCGGACACGCCGGCGAGACGACGATCTCGTCGCCCGGCGCGTGATCGACGCCGGAGAGCGCGGCCGCCACCGAAGCAGCACCGGAGGAGACGGCGATCACGTGCCGAACGCCGTATAGCGCAGCGAGCGATGCTTCGTACTCCTCAACGACTTGCGCCGTGCCGGAAAGCCCCGTTCGCAAAGCGCGCTCGATTGCCGGCATATCGTCGGGCGTGTCATGCGAACAGGTTTCCGCAACCGTGCGAAGCGCGATCGCCGTCGTGCTCATCGGCTCGCCTCCTTGCTCACCGCGTCCCACACCGATTCGTCGTCGAAGAGCCGATCGAGCATGCGGGCGAAGTTCGGGAACATCCGAAGCTCGCGCGCACGGCCGCGACCGAAGAAGGCCGCTTCCTGCACTTCGCGCTGCGCCGGTAGCTCGCGGGCATCGGTTACACACAGATAAATCAAATCGAGATGGTAATGCGGACCCTTCTTGTCGTCGATGAACTCGCACAGCACGCGATACGGACGATGCAGGACGGACACGTCGGCCGCGCGATCGGCAAGCGATTCGTCGCGCTCGCCGATCAGCGCGGCACGAATGCCCGTCTCCTCGCGCACCTCGCGCAAAGCCGCATCGTCGGGCGTTTCGCCGTGATCGATGTGGCCGCCCGGATAGAGCCAGACGCCGAGCTTGCGGTGATGCACGAGCAGCACTTCGCGATGCGGATTCAAAACGAACGCGGAAGCCGTGAAGTGCTTCTCGAGCCCGGATCGATCGTGTGCCTCGAGTGTCGTCATACGCCGCGATATGCGTTGATGTGGGCCGCCATATAGTCGAGCTCGGCCGCCGTGATGTCGGGATGAACCGGAATCGTCGTCATGCTCGCCAACAGGTTTTCCGCGTTCGGACAGGCACGCCGATACTTGGCCAGCACCGGAAACTCGTATAGCGCCTTGCAGCCGTATCGCTTGATGTCCGACGGAATGCCTGCCTCGTCGAGGTAGTCGATGAACGCGCGGTTGTCGGCGAACTCGAGTTCGAGGTTCAGAAAGTAGTAGTTCGGTTCGCCGCCGTCGATGATCCGCTTTTCGCGCACCTTCGCCGAATCGAGCTTCGAGAGGAGGTAGCGCGCGTTCTCGCGCCGTTTGGCGATCTGCTCCGACAAACTCGCCAAACGGCTGTGGCCGATCGCGGCCGGCAGCGCCGCGAGCTTGTAGTTCAGACCGAAATCCTTGCCGTTCAGGTTGCCGAACCGGCTGTAATCGCGGCTGCGCTGCGCGAGGGCGGCATCGCCGGTCAGGATGAAGCCGCCTTCGCCCGTAGCGAGCGGCTTGCGCTCATGCGTGCTGAAGCACGAGATATCGCCGAAATGCGACAGCGGGCGGCCATGCAATGTCGTGCCGTGCGAGTGCGCGAGGTCGAGGATGAGCTTGATGCCGAGGGACTGCGTCAGTGCGTAGAGTTCGTCGACTTCGGTCGGATACCCCCACATCGGGATGTCGATGATGGCCTTGGTTCGCGGCGTGAGGGCACGCTTCACCGATTCGGGGTCGGCGCCGAAGCCGTGCGTGCGCGTATCGACGAAGATCGGGTTCGCGCCCGCGGCGATGATCGGATAGATCGTGCAAAGCGGACAGCTCGGCGTGAGCAGAACGTCGTTGCCGGCTTCGATGCCGACGGCGTAAAGCGCGACGTTCAACGCTGCACCGCCGGACGACACGGCCACGGCCTCCTTCGCGTCGAACCACTCGGCGAGCGAGCGCTCATAAGCGGTCACGACGTCGCTCGTGCCCGAGATCGAGCCGCGCAGCGTCTTTTCCAGCGTCGGCAGATCGTCGGCGTAGACCGGGCGATATTTGTCGGAGATGGTGCGGCGTACATCGGGCGAAACGGCAATGGTCGTATCGGACATGTCTGACGCTTTCCGTTATGTATGCGGTCGGGAATGGATGAGCGAGCAAGACGCTCAAGCAGAACTCAGGCAAATCTCAAGCAGACAAGCGTTCGAGCCCGGCGCCTTTCGACGGCAAGGCATGCATGCCGCGAATCGCCGTGGCATCGAGATCGGCGTCCGTTGCGCAATCGGCTCTGCAGATCGCTTCGATGATCCGGTAGGTCGGCAGCAAACTCTCGAAGTCGGCCTCGAAGCGCGTGCGCGTGCGGCATGCGTCGAAGAATTCATACAGTTCGCCGAAATAGCCGCTGCGCTCGTAGCCCGAATCGAGTGGCCCCGGCTGCCATGCGCCGCGCCAGCGTTTGGCCGCGCCGGTGGCACGTGTGCCGTGTTCGGGCTCGTGCACCGTGATATTCCAAAGATTGTCGAGTTCCACCATCGTCGAGCTGGAGCTGACGAGCTTCATTTGGAATTCGAAGTACGGGAAGGTCGTTCCCGAGAGCAAGCTCGCCGTCGCGCCCGACGAGAACGTGAATTCGCCTTTGACGATCAGCGCATCGCCATGACGTTGCACGCGCGATTGAACGTCGACGAGGTCGCCCTGGCCGAACGTTACCGCGAGATCGATCGTGTGAATCGCTTGCGCGAGCAGAAATGAGCGTAGCGTCGAATCGAGCCCCCATAGCGGCGTACGCGGTTTGTTTGCATAGTGATTCAATTGAATATGAAGCGTGCGGCCGAACTCTTCGCTCGTCGTCATTTCGCGCAATTGGCGCACCGGCCGTGCGAACTTGAAATTCATTCCAACGCCGGTTCTCACGCCGCATTGACGCGCCAGCTCGACGAGTTCTTGCAATTCATCCAGCGTGGCGCAAGGCGGCTTTTCGACGAAAACGCTGACGCCGCGCTGCATCGCGCGAATCGACATTTCTCGATGCACTTGCGGAGGGCAGGCCATGACGATCGCATCCAAGCACGCCGCGTCGAGCATTGCCGGCACGCTGTCCATCGTCGGGATATCGGAAATGAACCGGTGAATCTGTTTGGCGCGTGCAGGGTCGCTATCGCACGCCGCCACAATCCGAATGTCCGGCATTTGCAGCAACGACGGGAGCAAATTCTCTTGCATTTGCGCACCGATGCCGACGAGGCCAACTTTAATCAGGCTCATCCTAGTCTCCGAGAAATTCGTGCGATCGGAACGCCGTCCCGTGTTCCGTCGGCAAAGACTATAGGAATGCTAATCAATTGAAATCTACTAGATCTAGTAGCGTGTGCGTCTGTTCGGCGACGAAAAAGCACTGCTATCGCTCATGCCGATCGCCACCCATTCGAGGAAGATTTGCTCGGACTCACAATCAACCGGCAAGCAATTAGTCGATGCACAGATAAACGCGCGATACCCGCGATTTATGTAGTGAGTTAAAAACGAATGCGCGCGGAAACGCTACGTTACAAATACGTGGGAGGAATGCGCGCTCAATGCTCGTTTTAATGCGAATTGAATACGCACTGAATACGTGTTTAAACGGCGCTCAACGCACCCGCGCTCAGCAATGCCGCGCGCGCGCGAACGAGCGATGCGCGTGCCGCACGCGCATCGAGCGCCAGGCGGATCATCGCCGGCAATTGTGCGGGCGCACGCGCGAGTTCTCGCAAGATCGGCGCAAGCGCCGTGGTCCCGTCCTCACGCAAGCCTGCCGTCGCGGCCGAGGGCAATGTGCGCCAGGCGGGGTCGACTACCGCACGGCAAAGGACGAACGGCAGCCCTTTCGCGCTAGCCTGCGCGGCCGCGATGTGCGATTCCATATCGACGGCAAGCGCGCCCGTCGCGCGATGAAGCGCTTCTTTCTGCTGCCGTGTGACGACCGGCGCGGCCACCGCGGCGCTGGGGCCGCGTTCGATGCGTACGCCTTGCAGCGACGCACGCAGCGCGGAAACGATACGCTCGCTCCAAGCGATATCGGTCGATACGCGACCAAACGGCCCATCGATCGCATCGGCAATGACGAGTGCGCCAGGCATCAAATCAGGCGCGAGCCCACCCGCGGTACCGAAGCTCATCACACCCGATGCGCCACGCGCCAAAGCCTGCGCCAACGCACGTTCGAGGCGGTCGGCACGCGCGGCATAGACAACCTCGACGCCGGGCGCGCGAGCGATGCGCGCCTCGAATGCCATCCCCGTCACGATGACGAGCGGCGGTGCCGCGCTTGCCGTCATCACATGCCGACCGCGACGCGCACGCGACCGTCGCGCGCGAGGTTGCGGTAGCGTGCCAGCGCCCACAGGGGGAAGAACTTGCGATAGCCGTGATAGCGCAGGTAGAACACGCGCGGAAAACCCGTGGCCGTGAAGCGCGTCTCATCCCACAAGCCGTGCTCGCGCTGTGCGTCGACGAGGTAAGCAACGCCACGTGCAATGGCCGGATGCTCGACGACACCCGCGGCCATCAACCCGAGCAGCGCCCATGCCGTTTGCGACGCCGTGCTCGCGGCCTTTTCGTAGCCGCGATAGTCGAGCTTGTAGCTCGTGCCGTCCTCGCCCCAACCACCGTCTTCGTTTTGGATCGAGATCAGCCACTGCGCTGCGCGCTTGACCCGTGCGTCGTCGTGCGCGATGCCGGCCGCGTTCAACGCGCACAACGCAGTCCACGTCCCGTAGATGTAGTTCATGCCCCAGCGGCCGTACCAGCTACCGTCGTCTTCCTGGCCGGCGAGGATGTAATCGTATGCACGCCGCGCGGGCTCGCTGTTGCCCGGCAGTTCGCCGAGTTGCGCAAGCATCGACAAACATCGGCCCGAAACGTCGACCGTCGGCGGATCGAGCAGCGCACCGTGATCCGAGAACGGAATGTTATTCAAGTAGTACTGAGTATTTTCCGGTTCGAAGGCGCCCCACCCGCCGTCGCTGCTCTGCATGCCCACGATCCATTCGCGTGCGCGGGCAACCGCTTCGCGATCGATGTTCGAGCGCGTCAGCGTCGCCGCGCGGTCCATCGCCATCACCACGACGGCCGTATCGTCGACGTCGGGATAGTAGGGATTGGCGTACTGGAACGCCCAGCCGCCAGGGCGCACGTCGGCACGGCGCGAAATCCAATCGCCGCGAACATCGAGCACTTGCAGCGGACGCAGCCATTGCAAGCCGCGCAATGCCGCCGCCTGCGCCTGCGGCGCTTCGGTTTCGAGCAGCGCATGCGCGACGAGCGACGTATCCCATACCGGCGACAAACATGGCTGGCAGTACGCTTCGTCTTCGGCAATCACGAGCAGCTTATCAACCGACGCGCGCGCAATCGCACGATTCGGATACTCGGGCCCGTAGCCGAGCGCGTCGTACATCATCACGCTGTTCGCCATCGCGGGAAAGATCGCGCCGAGCCCGTCCTCGCCATTCAGTCGCTCATCGACGAACGCGATCGCAGCTTGCACCGCACGCTCGCGCGTTTTCCGCGGGAACAGGCCGTCGACGGCGCGCAGCACCTTATCGACGACGCGAAAGAACGCGAACCAACCGCGGCTCTGATGCCCGGCGCGCGGCAACAAACCCGTGGCGGACGGCGCGCCGAGAAAGAGTTCGTCGATACGCACGCCGCGCGGATTTCTCGCGACGGGTCGCCGCGCATTGAGCACGAGCAGCGGCACGATAACCGTGCGCGCCCAATAGGACACCTTCGAGAGATGGAACGGAAACCATTGCGGCAACAGCGTAATTTCGACCGGCATCATCGGAACCGCGCTCCAGGGCACGATACCGAACAGCGCGAGCAGGATACGCGTGAAGACATTGACGGCTTCCGCGCCGCCGGCGCCGAGAATCGCCGCGCGGGCGCGTTGCATGTGCTCTGCATCTTCGCGCTCGCCGGCCATCTTCAACGCGAAATAGGCTTTCACGGTCGCGCTCACGTCCATCGCGCCGTCGGTGAAGAGCGGCCAGCCGCCGTCAGCCAATTGAATCCGCCGCAGGTAGCGCACGATCTTGCCCTCGAGTTCGAGGTTGGCCGTTTCGCCGAGATAGTGGACGAGCAGGATGTATTCGGCTGGAATCGTTGCGTCGGCTTCCAGTTCATAGACCCAATGCCCGTCGGGGCGCTGATCGGCAAGGATGGCGTCCGTCGCGCGTGCGATGGCGGCGCCGAGCGCGACGCGCGCCGGCGTGCCGTCGTCGTCCATGCTCGGGGCCGCCATGACGGCGGCAGGGGCGGAAATGTCGTTCATCGGCATCTCAATGGAGTTGAGACGAAGCGCATGGCTTCGTCGATCACGTTCTACGTTCTATCAGTGGGGTGCGCGGCTCAGAAGAGCGCATAACGCGCGACGATCCACAGCAGCCGCAAGCGCGGCTTCGAGACGGGCGGGCGCGGCAGATCGAAGCCGCGCTCGAGCGTGCGCTCGAGTAGGCACCGGTAGACGCCCGACATGATGCGCGGCGCACGCACCGCCTTGCGCGGCGCGGCATCCATGATTGCGTCGGCCTGCGCGAAATGCGCGAAAACCCGCTGCGCCAGCGTCGCGCAGACGCGCGGCAGCGAGGGATCGTCGGCGATCTCGGTCGGGCTCGTCGCGGCAATACCTTCGCGCGCAAGCAGTTCGCGCGGCAAGTAGCAGCGGTTGATCGCGGCGTCCTCGTCGATGTCGCGCAAAATGTTCGTCAACTGCAACGCCCGGCCGAGATGGTGCGACAGCGTGTGTCCCGCTTCCTCACTCATCCCGAAAACTCTCACCGACAGGCGGCCGGCGGCGCTGGCGACACGGTCGCAGTAAAGATCGAGCGTCGCTTCATCCGGTGCGCAAATGTCGGCCGCGGCATCCATCGCCATGCCGTCGATCATCGCGTGAAAATCCTCGCGGCGCAGATCGAACGCTCGAATCTGATGCACGAGCGGGACCAACGCGGGACGCGGCTTGCCGTCATAGCATGCGTCGATGTCGGCGCGCCACCGATCGAGGGCGGCGCTGCGCTCCAAGCGCGGCGCATCGCTGTCGGCGACGTCGTCGACAGCGCGGCAAAACGCGTAGATCTGGAACATCGCGTCGCGCTGCGCAGCGGGCAAGATGCGCATGGCGAGATAGAACGAGCTGCTCGACGTGACGGCTGCGACGTCGGGTGCTGCTTCGTCCGCGACGAGATTGGAAACGGCCAAGGCAAACTCCGCTGTGGCGCCCTCGCGGGGCGCATGAGAATCGATGCTATCCGCGACGTGCCGCATGGGCACTGCGGGGCACTGCGGCGCATTACGGCACATTCCGCACACGCAACGCGCTTCGCGTCGTGAGCGGCGCGGCGCACCGGCAAGGGTGCCGGGAACGCGCAAAAGTATACCAACGTTTTATTCGGTGCCACAGACGCGGGCTGCCGGCGCGGATACGGCGCGCGCCCGTACGATGCGAGCGGGCGCTCAGGCGAGCGCGACGGAGCGGTTGCGCCCTTGTCGTTTCGCGCTGTAGAGCGCGGCGTCGGCTTCGTTGATGAGGACTTCGTAGGTAGGCAGGCCCGGACGCGCCGATGCGCCGCCCACGCTTGCCGTCACGGGCACGCGCGCGCCTTCGGCCTCGATGGGCGTGTCGGCGATCGTCATACGGATCTTTTCGGCGACGACCATCGCATCGGCCAGCGGCGTGCATGGCAGCAGCAGCGCGAATTCCTCGCCGCCAAAGCGCCCGAACGTATCTTGGACGCGCACGGCCTCGGCCACGCGCTGGGCCATGACACGCAGCACCGTATCGCCAACCGCATGCCCGAAGCGGTCGTTGATGTCCTTGAAGTGATCGAGGTCGAACAACAGCACGGACAATTCGCCGCCGTAACGCTGCCAACGTAGAAACTCGTCGCGCAGCCTACCCTCGAAGAAGCGTCGGTTCGCGATGCCGGTGAGGCCGTCGAGATTCGCGTATTCCTGCAGCTTTTCGACGGCTTCCTCGCGCTCGCGCTGCATGACGCTGACGTGCGTCACGTCCGAAATCGTCACGCAGACTGCGACGACCTCCCGTTCACGCGTCAGCGGCATGAACGTGCAGTCTTGCTGCATGAAGTCGACGCCGCCCGTGATGGGCCGGTCATGGTCGAACCTGAAGAGGTAGGGGCGCTGCTCCCACGAGCTGAACGCGAAGCTGCCGAGCTGAAACACGCTTTCGACCTTGCGCGAAAGCCACACGCGCGGCAACTCGGGAAAGCTATCGAAAATCGATTTGCCGACGACGGTTTCGGCCGCTTGTCCGCTGTGGTCCTGCATGAACCGGTTCCACATCAGCACCTTCATGTCGCGGTCGAGCACGAAGATGCCGAACCCGACCCGCTCGATCACCAAGTCGCTGAGAGTTTGCTCCATCGCATCGTTCATAGACTGGACAGCAGCGCATTGAGCGCGTCGTTCATCCGACGAATCGAATCTTCGGCCATCAGCATGACGAGGTGCGCGCGAAACGTTTGATCCTCGAGGGCGAAGTTGACCTCGAGCAGCAGCGCGATCTTCCATGCGAGTACATCCGCTTGAAAGACATCTTCGAGCGAGATTTTTTCGCCGAGCAGCCCGGGCGGGGAAAAAATCGGCGTGCGATCGAGCTGATTGAGAATGCACGACACGCACGCGCCCGTCAGCACGTTGGCCATGTCGAACATCAGTTCGGTCTGGCTCACCGCGTCGTAAGCGGAATGAACGTAGGGATCGTTGACGAGGGCGCAAAGGTGGCCCACCCCGCTGCTGCGGCAAATGACGAGCGCCTCGCCCTTGATGTCGGAGCGAAAGCCCTGCCGGACCGCCGTGACGCTCTCGTCGATGCCGGTCATTTCGCGCAGCGTGTGCGCCGCATCCTCGGCGCGCACGACGCGCACGCGCGGCACGGACAGCTCTATGAAGGTATCGAGTAGGCGAGCCAGGCGCGTGGCGGCCTGCCCCATCGCCAAATTGGCGATTTCCTGCAAGGCGTCGCGCTGCTCTTCGGTGAAGACGTTCTCACGCATACAACCCGTACTCCTTGAGGATGGGCAATATTGCCTCTGGGGTCACGGGCTTGGCGACGAAGGCGGCGGCGCCAAGCGCGCGCACGCGCTCCTGGGCCAGCGGCTGGACGTCGGCCGACACGACGATCACGAACGTGTTCAAGTCCTCGTGCTGAAGGGCTTCGAGAACCTGATAACCGGTCATGTCAGGCATCGTCAGGTCGAGAAACATCACCGAGGCCTTCCCCTCACGGTAAAGTGCGAGGGCCTCGCGGCCGTTCGATGCGTATGCGATGTCGACGTCCCAGTCGGCCGGCAAGGCTTTCGTCAGAACCTTACGGGCGAGGAGAGAGTCATCGGCGATCACAATCGGCAAAGGCATGGCAAGCGTGACGAAAAACGAAAGCGGTCTATATCGCGTTAACGACGGCTCGAAACGTTTTCTTTAACGGGAGCGGGCGTGTCGACGGGCGGTGGCAAGCGCGAGCGGTTCGCACTTCAGCGTGTGCCCGCTACAGCGGGCCCATCATGCCTCTTAAAAAGGAAGCGAAATTCTCGGAGCAAACCTGCGGAAAATCAACTCTCCAATTTCCGAATAGGTCGAGCAAGCCCCTACGTTTTTTCAGTATGAAGAAAAAAATGGTGCGAATTCATACTGATATGCGTGGTTTTTTCTTTTGTGTACGTTTGCGCTTCCGATTTCGTCGCTGTTTTAGGGCGAACGTTCGGATTCGTTTTATGACGCGCGTCGGTGCAAAAAAGCCGGCGCCGGACCAACTCGCTTATGATGATTGAATGGCGAACGCTGCCAATTGGACGACCACAGACATGACCCGACGGCTCGATGACTCCCCGACGAACGCCTTGCCTGACAATTGGCCAGACGACTCGCCGGGGCTGGGGATGCCCGAGCCCGATTTCGCGGTTCGGCGCCTCACGCTGATCGCGCTGCTCGCCGCGGCAATCATCCTGCCGGGCGTCTACGCGGCCGCCGTCGCATACTCGAATTTCCGCGGGCGCGTTGCATCGGCCACCGATGCGACCATCAGAACGGTCCGCATCGCGGAAGAACACGCGCTCAAAGTATTCGATCTGAACGAAACGCTCGACGCGCGCGTCGACGATCTCGTCCGGGGGCTCGGTAACGAGGCCATCAGCGCGCACGAGGCGGAGATCCACAACAAGCTGCAGAACATCGGTGGAGGCTACCCGCAGGTCGCGTCGGTGTCCATCTTCGGCCCGGAGGGCCTTCTGCTGGCGAACAGCCGCTATTACCCCGCGCCGCACGCCTCGATCGCCGCCCGCGACGACTTCGTCGGCATCCGCGGCGGACACATTCTCGAGCACGTCTCGAAAGTCATGGTCTGGCACGCGGGTAGCGGCGAAGCCGTCTTCAATACCGGCATCGCGCGGCACAGCCCCAACGGCGCGTTCGCCGGGCTCGTCTCGGTCGCGCTGCGGCGTTCCTATTTCGAGTCGTTCTATCGGGAGTTGCTGGGCCCCGAGCGCGGCGCCATGACGATGATGCTCACGCGCACCGACGGCGCCGTGCTCGCATCGTATCCGCCGCGCCCGGAATCGGCCGAGGTTGCGCCCCAGTTCGCCGCGGCGCTCGCTGCGGGAAGTCGCTCGGGCGTGCTTCGGCTCGTCGGCGGCAACACGAAACGCAGCCGCCGCGACGGGCAGATCCTCGCGTACCGCCAAGTCGGCGGCTACCCCGTGTACGTGTCGTGCGCGTATAGCGAATCGGCGATCTGGGGGGCTTGGTATCGTCATGCACTGATTTTTGCCGCTTCCATCTTCACGCCTTCCATCGTGCTTTGGTTCGTACTCGCGTTCTCCCTCAGGCGTCTCGCCGCGGAAAAGCAGGCGTGGGAGCGTTGGCAGACGGAAGCGTCGATGCGGCGCTCGATCGAATCGGCGTATCGCCAATCACGCAAGATGGAAGCGCTCGGCAACCTCGTCGGCTCGGTCGCACACGATTTCAACAATTTGCTGACGATCGTCGCAACGAACGTTCAGATCGTGCGCCGACGCGGTGCGGCAGGCATCGATCGCGAACTCGGCGCGATCGAGCGCGCCCTGAAAAACGGCCAGTCGCTGACGCGCCAGTTGCTCGGCGTGGCACGCAAGCAGCCGCTGCGCAGCGAAACGATCGATCTGTCGCGCTGGTTGGCCGCGAGCCGCGAGCTCCTGCGTGCCTCGCTTGGCGCCAAGGCCGCGCTCGTCGTCGACATCGGCCGGGACGTGTGGCCCATCGAGGTCGATAGCGCCGAACTCGAGCTCGCCCTCATCAACGTGGCTGTCAACGCCCGCGACGCGATGCCGAACGGCGGACGCTTCACCGTGCGGGCGACGAACGTTCGGCTCGAGCCCGAAGGCGGTTTTGCACTCACGGGCGAATTCGTACAAATCTCGCTCGAAGATACCGGCGCCGGCATGCAGCCCGACATCCTTGCGCGCGCGTTCGAACCGCTGTTCACGACGAAGCCGAAAGGAATGGGCACGGGCCTGGGCCTACCGCAGGTGTTCGCGTTTTGCGACCGCTCGGGAGGGCTCGCGACGATCGACAGCAAGCCGGACGCAGGTACGACCGTGCGCCTTTACTTGCCGCGCGCCCACGCCGCTCCCGCCCCCGTACCGACCGCCCCCCAACACACGGTCGACACGGAGCCGTCGGGCGGCTTGCACGTGCTGCTGGTCGAAGACAACGACGAAGTTGCGGCCGGCACCGAGGCGCTGCTGCGCATGATGGGCCATCGTGTCACTTGCACGTTCAACGCGGATGCCGCCTTACGATTGATCGCCGACGCGTTGTCGCGCCCCGCGGATCCCTTCGACGCGCTGATCTCCGACATCCATATGCCGGGCGCCAACAACGGCATCGACCTCGCGGAAGCCGCGCAGGCGTTGGATGCGCCGCTTCCCGTCATTCTCATTACGGGCTACGCGCAGGAGCTCGAGCGGGCGCGGAATGTCAACGTGCGTGTGCTGTCAAAACCTTTCGATATCGCCTTGCTGGAATCGATGCTTCAGACTATTCGACGCGAGCGCGAAGTCAGCGCACACGCGCACGGCAAGGCAACTTGAGCGGGTCCGGCGCGAATTTTGCGTGCCGTACTCGCAACAAGCCTCGAGGAGGTCATCATGCAGCACACCGTCATCGCGTTTTTCGATACGTATCCCCAAGCTGAAGCCGCTCGCGACGCGCTCATTGCCGCCGGCGTCACGTCGGAAAACGTCACGCTGAAGGCCAAATGCGAGCCGACCTACGCAAGCGATGCGACGACGGCCTACGAGTCCGCGCCGACGACAAACGAGGGGTTGCTTGCGAGCATCGAGCGCTTTTTCGAGTCGTTATTCGAGACCGCGCCTCCCGAGCACGAGCGCGTGCAATACGCCGAGGCGGTTCGACGCGGCGCGGTCATGGTGTGCGTGGACGCCGCAACCGATGCGATAGCTGATCTGACGCGCGCAACGCTCGAAACGATGGCGCCGCTCGACATCGAGGCGCGCGCCTCCACGTGGCACCCGCCCATCGACGAAGCCACCCGTTCGCATTCCCCGCTCGAAGAACTCGGTTTCAAATCGAGCGCTCCCGTGCCGCCCACATCACGCGCCACCGTCTACAGCTATGCCCGAGACACCGCCGTCAATCCGGCGAGCGGGATAGCGCAAGCCACACGCCCCGCGACCGAAGCGGCGGCGACTGCGGTCGCCGCAGGCTCGGCGCCGGGGATGGGCGCGGTCTTCGCCGCCGGGCATGGCAAGCCGCCTGCTGCTCAACAAGACAACGCGGCTCGCCCGACGACGGTCCCCGACGAGGACCTGCAGGACGAGGAAACCTATCATGGCGACGAGCCAGGCCCTGACCTGCGGTAAGTGATCACTTCGCAGGCGAGTGGCGCTCCACCCATGCTTCGAAGCGCTGGACGAACGTCGTGAGGAACTTGCGCGTGTCCTCGTTTGTAATCGCACCGTTGCTGTCGAAAAAGGCCTCGGCGTGTTTGAGGAAAATCTCGGGCTGACCGAGCGTGGGTACGTCCAAATAAGCGAGAACGTTGCGCAGATGTTGCTGCGCCAGCGCGGTGCCCGTCGCGCCGACCGAAATCCCGCAGACGGCTGCCGGCTTGTTCTTCCATGAGTTCGTGCCCCACGGCCGCGAACCCCAATCGAGCGCATTTTTCAGCACGCCCGGCATCGAACGGTTGTATTCGGGCGTCACGAACAGCAACCCGGTCGCGGCCTCCACGCGCGCCTTCAACTGCTTCGCCACGTCGGGATAATTCGAGTCGTAGTCTTGGCTGTACAACGGCAGCGTGCCGATATCGAGGAACGAGAACTCGAATTCGCTGCTCGCGAGTTTGGTCAAGGCGTGCGCGAGTTGCTTGTTGAACGATTCCCGTCGCAAGCTGCCGACGACGACTTCGATCTTGTAGGTCATGGTTCTTGCCCCCTTCGAGTGAGAACGACAACGCCAAACGGATAGGCTCGGCCCGAGCTTTCCATGATAGTCGCCGGTACTGCGCCGCGTCGGCCCGTTTTACCGGCAAACCACTAAACGCCCGGTGGGCTGTGGGTTCGCGTCACCCTTTCCACAAACTTTTCCACAGAATCTGTGGATAACTCGTCGATATCCCGTACCGATTACGAATCGACACATCTATGACGGTCCGATGACGCAACGGCGCGACTTTTAAGATCGCGTTGCATCCGATCGTACCGGCCCCGCGTATTGAGGACTGCAAGGGTCGTGCGTCGCGACTAAGCGCCGACCGGTGGAGCAGCCATCGAAACGGTTCGCTCCACTGGCGCTTCGACAGACCGACGCCGGCTCGAGCAATCAAAGCCTCTTTATCGGCTTTCTTACATCCACCTCAGGAGAATCAAATGAACAAGCAATGGATCGCTGCCGCCGCCTTCACCGCCGCCCTCGGTGCAACGCTCGCCACGCCCGTTTTCGCTGCCGACATGGCCAAGTGCTATGGAATCGCGAAGGCCGGACAAAACGATTGCAAAGGCAACGCCCACTCGTGCGCCGGGCAATCGACGAAGGACATGGACAAGGGCGAATTCAGGGTGGTGCCGAAGGGGACGTGCGCGAACCTCGGCGGCTCGCTGACGCCTGGTATGTAAGCGGGGCTGACTCTGCACCGGCGGCCGCCGGTTCGAGTGCGGCCGCCGATCGATTGCCCGCGCGCGTACGCGATCGGCCGCATACAAGGAGCAACGAAAATGAATTCGAAGGCATTGAGCGGAGCAGGGCTGGGACTGCGCGGACCACATGCCGCCGCCGTGCTCACGCAGCGCCCCGCGGTCGGCTGGTGGGAGGCCCACAGCGAAAACTATTTCGGCGGTGGCGAACCGGTTGCGGCGCTCGAACGAGTACGCGCTTGCTATCCCGTGAGTCTGCACGGAGTGGGCCTCGGGCTCGGGAGCCTCGAAACGCCCGATGAGAATCACTTGAATCAATTGAAATCGCTCGTCGCACGCATCGAGCCCGCGCTCGTCTCCGAGCATCTGTCCTGGAATCGCGCGGGCATGCGCTATTTCAACGATCTGCTTCCCGTGCCGCGTGTCGAAGGCGCGCTGGAGGTCGTTGCTCGGCACATCGACGTCGTTCAAAACGCCCTCGGCCGGCCGATCTTGATCGAAAACGTCTCCGCGTACGTCGCTTTCGAAGGGGAGATCTGCACGGAAGCGGACATGCTCGCCGAACTCGTCTCGCGAACCGGCTGCGGCGTGTTGGTCGACCTGAACAATCTGCACGTTAACGCATTGAACCTCGGCATCGACCCGTTGGCGGAACTTGCGCGATTGCCGAAGCACTGCATCGGCGAAATGCACGTGGCCGGATTCGAGTGGCTCGACGACGTTGCGATCGATACGCACGGCGCGCCCGTCTCCGACGCCGTTTGGACATTGCTCGATGCCGCGCTGGAACGCTTCGGGCCGACGCCGGTGCTGCTCGAGCGCGATACGAACCTGCCTCCATTCGACGTGCTGCTGCATGAGTACGAACACCTCGAACGACGGCTGCTCGCAGCGACGGCACGCGTGGATGCCGGCGCGGCAGGCTTAGCGCTGGCCGAGGTGGCAACATGCTGACGCAGACGGTGTACGAAGCGCTGCTCGGCGATTTCGCCGCGTCGCTCGTCGACGACACGTTCGTATCGCATGGCATCACCGCTGCGACGCGTCGGCAAGTGGACGTCTATCGAAACAATTCGCGCCTGAACCGCATTGCGGCCTTGACCGATGCTTTCCCCAACGTCGTACAGCTCGTCGGGGACGAGTACTTCCGAGCGCTCGCACGTGCCTATGTCGATCATGTGCCGGCGAAGTCGGCAAACCTTCACGACGACGGCATCGACCTACCCGCCTTCATTCGGAGCTTCGAGCCCGCTGCCGAACTTCCGTATTTGGGCGACGTCGCGGACGTCGACTGGCTGCTGCACCATGCGTACTTCGCCGCTGACATGGATACGAACGCGACCGATGGCGCGATGCTTGCAGAGCTCGGCCCTGAGCGTTTCGCGGCAGCCTCGTTGCGATTCGTGCCGTCGGCTGGACTGGTGCGCTCGCGCCTATGGCCCATCGCCGACATCTTGCAGATGCATGCGGGTGGTGTCGCTGCGCAGTTGGGCGCCGGCGGACAATCCGTCTTGATCTGGCGGGAAGCCTTCGCGGTGCGTTGGCAGCCCCTCGCCTCCGCCGAGGCCGAAGCGATGACCGCGCTAATGGCCGGCACCCCCGTTCAGACGGCATTCAATCGATCAAGCGCAGATGTCAATTGGTTGCTCACGCAACTATTTGGCCACCGACTCGTTCTTTCCATCGAGGAGCATCGCCATGAAAATCATTTCTAACCTGCTCCGCCGTCTCGACGACGTTGCGGTTGCGCTGCAGCCGCTGTTCACGCTCGCGGTCAGGCTTTACCTATTTCGCGTGTTTTTCCTTTCCGGGCTGACCAAATTGCGCAGTTGGGACAGTACGCTCTATTTGTTTTCCAACGAATATCACGTCCCCGTTTTACCTCCCGCCGTTGCTGCCGTGATGGGTGCCGGAGGCGAATTGATTTTCCCGGTGCTGCTATTGCTCGGCTGGCAGGGCCGGTTTGCGGCAGCGGGACTTTTCGTCGTCAATTTCGTCGCGGTCACATCCTACCCAGACCTCGAACTCGTGATGATCAAGGACCACATTCTGTGGGCCGTGCTTATCGCTTATTTGTTCTTCCACGGCGTTGGGCGCTGGTCGCTGCAAGGACTCATTCAACGGTTCAAAGTCGCTCGCGTTCAAGGAACGCACGCGTGACGGCTGATGCTGTACAAAACGAGTCTATTCCGTGATATCTCCAACGAAAGGGAAGTGCGCGGCAGGACGTCGATTGCCGGCGTTGGCTCGCGGCTCGCTTGGGTACGAGCCTGCACGCGCGTGATTGGAGCGTTACTTGAAGAGCGTTTCGACGTTTTCCGGCGGCCGCCCGATTACCGCGCGGCCCTCGCGTACGATGATGGGCCGCTGCAACAGAATGGGATGCGCAGCAATCGCTTCGTAGAGTTGATCGTCGCTCAGGGTTGGCTCGGCGAGTCCCAGTTCCCGATATGCGGCCTCGTTGTCGCGGATCATATCTCTGACGGTGCCGCCCAGCATCTTGTGGAGCGCCTCTAGATCGGCAACGGACGGCGGCTCCTTCAAGTACTCGACGATTTTCACTGCCTCGCCCGATTGGTGAATCCGATCGCTGACGAGTTCGCAAGCGCCGCGAGACTTCGAGCAGCGAGGGTTGTGATAGACGGTAATCATGGGTGCGACACCTATTTGCGAGAGGCCCTCATTTTAAGGCGTTGACGCTTGCGCGAGGGGCGATCTGCATTTCACGCCTTACTGAGCCGCACAACAAGGCATATCCATTAGCAAAGACCCACGGCTGGTTTTCGCCTATCACAATCACAGCGCTGGAAGGACTTGGTATCCGAATCGCTGCAGGTGCCGACGGGTTTATGCGCATAAAGAGGGCGGCACGCTGGGTAAGAAGGCTGCTGTTCGATCTCAGCGGGGTTACGCTGCGCACTTCGCGTCGTCGTACCGCTACATCTCCGTATCCCACAGCGACCTGACTGCCCTCATTGTTGAGGTATCAGCCTCGAAGAATAGAGGCGATCTTCCCTGGTATGTCGAACCTCTCGAACGGGCACCACGTCCACCAATCCCGCCAGCGTCACACCGGAGCCAGCATTCGGTGGGACTCCACATCGCCCAGATCAAAATCGAGAACCCTCCTCGACTCAATCGCCCGAGCGACGCCCGATTCCTTGATTTATGCGCATAAACCACCTGGCCAAACAGCTAATGCGTGGTGACATAACGACGAAAACATTGAAAACTAAAATTTACACTGTAAAATTCGTCGATCTCTTAAGGAGTGAAAAATTGGCAGCGGAAATCGTCGCGGTAACTCAACAGAAGGGTGGGGTCGGCAAAAGCACGATCGCCATGCATCTCGGCGCGGCCTTTCATGAAAAAGGGAAGCGCGTCCTCGTTGTCGACGCTGATGGTCAAAACACCTTGGTGCACTGGGCCAGCGCTTCCGCCAACGATGAAACCGGCATCCCTTTCCCTGTCGTCAATCTGTCGGAAGCCGGCGGGCAAATTCATCGAGAGATCAAGAAGTTCATTGGCGACTACGACGTCATCGTCGTCGACTGCCCACCCTCCATCACAGAGAAGGTATCCGGCGTCGTGTTGCTGGCAGCGTCGGTTGCCGTCATCCCGACCTCGTCATCGCCTGCGGATTACTGGTCGAGCGTCGGCTTAGTCAAGCTCGTGCAGCAGGCCCAGGTCATGAATGAGGACCTTCGCGCGGTGTTCCTGCTAAACAAGACCGAAGAAAAACGCATGCTGACGCGTGAACTCAAGCGCGCGCTCGAAGATCTCGGATTCCCTCTCCTCAAGACACAAATCCCCACGCGCGAAGCCTATAAACAGGCGATGGCGCTGGGGCAGACCGTATTGCAAATGAGCGACCGGGGCGCAAAACTGGCCGCTGCGGAAATCCGCGCCTGCGCCAACGAAATCGCCTCGATGCTCCCCTGACTTTATGCGCATAAAGGACCCTGAATGAAACCCTCTCAGTTGGCCAAAGGCTTTCAAGCGCGCCCCGACACAACGAGCAGCGAGAAGCGCACGGCACTCGATCGGCTCAACGCGATTGATGATCTCGTAAAGAACGACGCGGCACCGTCCGTGAAAACCGCGACGCCGCGCACCGAACCGGCTCTTCACGCTGTTCCGCCTGCTATCGACGCAGCCAATGCAAACGAATCGGTCGACTACCGCACGTGGCGTATTGCGAATAATTACCACGCGGGCCAAGTGATCGAACTCGAACTGAAGGCCATCAAACCGAGCCCGTTCAATCCACGACATTTCTATCTGAAGGCGTCGATCGCCGAGCTGGCCGTCAATCTGGCAAAGCAAGGCCAGCAGCAAGCGATCCACGTCATTCCAGACTATGCCAATGTCGGTACGTATTTCGTCAGCGACGGGGGCCGCCGCGTCCGCGCCTTGAAAGAGGCGAATAAGGAAACGGTCAAGGCCGTCGTTGTCGATCTACCGATCGGCATCGAAAGCTACAAGCTCGGTTACGACCTTAACGTCCAGCGCGATTCGCAAACCGTTTTCGACAACGCCGTTGTCTGGCGACGGTTTCTCGATGAAATGCATTTCCAGAGTCAAAAAGAGTTGGCCGAACACCTTGGGCTCGACGAATCCACCATCGCCGTAGCACTGTCGCTCGCGAAGCTTCCCGAATCGATCATGCAGGAAATGGTTGCTCGCCCCGATCGCTTCGGTTCGAACATGGCGTATCAGGTGGGCCGCTACTTCTCGGCGCGTGGAATCGAGGCAACGCTGCGTTTGATCAATCGCATCGTTTCGGACGACCTTAGTACACGGCAAGTCGCCGACATCGTCAAAGGCCGAGCGACTCCGCAGGAGGACCTCAAGCCTACGACGCGCCAACGTTACGCGCAGCGTATGGAAATCAAGCTGGATGGCGTGGCGGTGGGTGACCTGAAATCCTATGGTGACGATCGGCTCGAGTTGCGGTTACGCGGGCTATCGCGTGACAAACGCGACGACATCCTGCGGCAGATCGAACAAATGCTGCAATCGAGCTAAAGCAATCGGCGCGCCCGAGCGTCAAGCTGCTCGCGATTGCCCCAGCGTGAATGCCAGCAAATCGCCGTCGGTCGGCTCGCCCCACGTCTTGCGTGCGAGCCAATCGAAGAAAGCGGTCTCGCCAAGCTTCGAACCCAAACCGCGACGACGCCAATCTTCGCGAAGATGAGACCCGAGTTGCGGCAGCATGTCTTCTTCGAACGACTGCCGCGCGAGCTCCTGTTCCGACTCACCTTGTTCTTCGTACAGCGCGCGCGCCTCTTTGCGGCGGTAAGCCGCATACTCGTCCAGCAAACGTGCTTTGCGGTCATCGGCCGGCGCCACAGCAGCCAATGCCTTGCCGACGCCGTTGGCCGGCTGATCGAGCAGGTCGACGGCCGGAGCATAACCTTTTTTCAGCGCATCCTTGAACAGCGCCGGGGCACTGCGAACAGGCGGCAGCGTCGCGCTCCGCATGCGTTGCTCCGTCATCTGCAAAGCAGCTCGAATACGGTTTTCCTCGCTATCGGCGTATAGCGTTTGCGCTTCCTTCAACGGAATTCCGATCTTCACCATTCGGTCGATCAGCGTACTGTCGAAGACATTGGGATGCTCATCGAGCGCAAGCATCGGCTGTTTGCGTTCGGTGACGCGGAATTGGATCTCCGCGACCCGCCGGCCTTCGCGGTGCTCGATGAGCTCCACGAAAATATTCGTCACCGCGTTGACTTCAGCGATCGCAGGGCGCAGATAGTCGCGCTTGAAATACTTGTACTCGCGCTTGGCTTCGTCGCCGGCTTCGGTGTCGGGCGTGCCCGATAGGATCGGACGCCACCAAGCCCATGACTCCCGCATCGTCAGATGGCTGGGGTTGGTCAGGTATCGCACGCAAATCTCGTAGAGCGCGAGGCCCGCGCTGCTGCGCAACTGGCTTTGGAACTGCAAGCTGAGCCGCGCGTACTGCACCGGATCCAGCAATTTCTTTTTGATCTTCGGCGCGAACGAGAACTCCACCCAGACACGTCGCGTGGCAGGATCTTCGAGAATTTCGGCATCGGCGATCAATGTCGAGATGCCCCACTTTCGTCCCGGCTTCTGGCTCGACGTGCCCTGACTCCACTCGACCTGCACGGAAACCATCCGCCGCAGATGTTCCTTCACGAGTGCGGTATCGTTCGAGTCGAAAGCGGAGTTGGCGACGATGTCCGACAACAACGCGCGATACGTATCGCCCGATTCGTCCGCCTGCTGCGCAACGGCCAACAGCACGTTGAACAGCTTTCGCGTTAGGAGCGTGATCTTGCCGCTCTTCGGCTGAATGGCGATCGCTTCGACGGCCTTTCGCAGCTCAGCGGAGCTTGGGCTCACCACATCGGTTTTCTTCGCGCGCTTTGTTGCCATGCGTCGATCGGGAAGGAAATTTTTCGACAGGATACAGAGTGCGGTGATGGGCGTCTAGAGCCCCGTTCTCACCCTTCGCGGTGAAACGCGGCTCGCGCCAACGCCTCACCTCGATTGTCTCCCGGAAAGGCTCACCGCCGCGGGAGTCGGGAGTCGAAACGTTTCGTTGATGGACTTGGCGTCCGTCGTCAGATCTTGCCGAATGCGCATCCCAAGCGCTTTGGCGAGCGCTCCCGTGTCGACTCACCTTCACGATTGTCGCTATTTCGCGACGGCGAATCGGCAAAGCAATTTCGCTCGGAGGCGACCGCATTGACGTCTCGACATCGCCCCGCCGTCAAGCTCAATCGCGCCCCCGAACTCATCCCGATCATGGGGGCACCAGCTACACGATGCGGGAGTCCGGATCGAACCGTGAGCGTCCCTATACATTCCACCGCACGGATCGAGGCATATCCCGAACAAGCTCACCTTTCCCTGCTCGAGAAGCACTAGTGCTGAGGACTTCGCGGTTTCCCGTGTTTCGCATGCTGCAAACAACTCCTGGAAACACTCACCTTTGAAGGCTTCGACGAACCTGCGCAAGCGATTCGACATCGAGCCGATAGGCTCCCGCAGAGACTCACCTTATCGATACGCAACCGAGATTTTCCAAACGGATCCGATACTTAGCGCAGCAGCCTCGCGCGCGCCTTATCGAACAAACGCTCCCGGATCGGCTCACCTTACCCAAACCACACCTCGAGCACCCCATGTTCCGCAATCGCCTCCAAGCCCCCCCGAAAAAGCTCACCATCCTGATTTCAAGGTCAATCCAATCAAGCTCACCAATGCGATAAAGACTAGCTTTTGACGAAAGTGGAGGCTAACTTCGCTAACAATACGCCTCCAACCGCCAATTCGTATCCCGAAAACGCTCACCTGCGAAGCTGGGTGCGTGTCCATCTCGATGCGTAGATCACCCAAGCCGTTGGTCCCGCAAAACCTCACCATAGGGATCGCGACCCCAGACCGCGAGATTCGTACCCACCGGGCGACGATTTTCGGCCGGTCATGCCCCCGAGAAAGCTCACCTATGCGTCATTGGAGGCTGCAAAACCCCGGGTTTTCCCGAAAAATCTCACCTGGCATGCGCGGTTTTTCCCGAAATGTCTCACCCAGCCCCTCGAGGGCGGTCGTTCGACGATGAAATCGGTTGATTTGGTAGGCCCCGTAAAACCTCACCTATCGAAGATTCGCCGATTGCGGCCGCTTGAGCACAGACGGAGCCTGCAACGGCAACGTCTCCCGTAATCGCTCACCATCGCGGCACCACGATGCGCGCCGCTCTCCTGAATCCCCTCACGACCTATCCCGATATGGCTCACGGACATCCCCGAACTCCATCACGGATGGGTCCTGTCGAAGCTCACCTCGGCTCCCGCAAAGCTTCACCCGATCGGCCGGAACGCCTTGTCCAGCAAGGGTTCCGTGAGGCGTTAACGTTTTTAACAAGGGTTCAAGGGTGTTTACTTCAAGTACTCTCAAGGACAACACCCGCGAGTTCGTTGAGATAGACACTTGGAAAACGGGTCCGTCCCGTGAAACAATGGGAAATTTTGCAAAAGCAAGATTAAATCTTTTAAAAACAATAGATTACATCATGTTTCTCGCTTTGTTTCACGGAAAATGGATACCTAGCTACGCCTACACCGTCAACGTGACCATCGCCATACCCGTTTCTGCAACAAACCACGCGTCCCTCAAAAAAATGTAGCATTTGATACGTAATTCGTTATTATTAACACGTTTCAAGCGCGCTGACGGCTTCTATGACTATCGACGAACAACGCGAAGCTATTCGAAAAGAGCTCGAATCGCTACGCAACAGCGGCGTGCATCGTCGCGAACTCTCCTTGCATGCGTGCAAGCGCCTATTTTTCGACCTGGGCATTCGCCCCTCCGCGGGAGCCGTCCGCGACCTGACGCAAACAGGCAGCGCAAGCGACATCCCTAAAGACATCGATCATTTCTGGGAACGACTCCGGGATGCGTCGCGCGTGAGAATCGGAGCCGGTGCTATTCCACACGGCCTCGAGGAAAAAGCCGGCGAATTGTTGGGCGCGTTGTTCGAGCATGCGATCGAGGAGGCCAAACAGACACTCGAGGCCGAGCGCAAGCAAGTCTTCGAAGCACTCGAAGAAGCCACGAGCAACTTGCGCGAAGCGCAAATTCGTCGCGAAGCAGCAAACGAGGCATGGCAGCGTAGCGAAGCGCGCGCCGAGACAGCACTTGCACGTGTGCGAGAGTTGGAGGTGCAAATCAGTGCGTCCGCGGCTGTTCGCACGACTAGCGATGAAGCATTGCAAGCAACCGTTGGCCGGCTCGACGTCGAACGAGCTCGACTCGAGCAGCGCCTCGAAACTGAACAAATCGCCAACGCCTCGTTACGGGAGCGTATCGATTCGCTACATCAAGAACTGCGTCAGAGCGCCGAGCACTACGCCGCGCAGATCAAGGATGCAATCGCGGAAGCTGAACGCAGGGTCAAGCCGATGCTCGTCGAACTCGATTCGCTGCGCAACATGGCGGCTACCTATCAAACGGGAATTCGCGACGCGAGCCGGAAAGAGTTCGATTTCATCCAGCAACTCAGTGCGGCAAAGAGCCGAGGCGACCGCCTCGACGCGCAAGTGCGCGAGCAATCCGACGAAATCGACGCGTTGACACGCGAGCTCACCGCCGCGCGAGGACGTGGAACGCTTTCCCCCGAACTCGCCGCCCTTGTTCGCTCATGGGCCGCGACGGGAAGATTTGCCGATGCCGACTTTGCCGCGCTCGGCACGGCGCTCGACGCCTTCGCGGAACTGCCTGCCCACTGCCCGAAGTGTACGGACGGCGAGCCCGAACTGGCGCGAGCCGACGACGGTTACGAATTGCTGTGCCCGGAATGCGATCACTCGTCGGGGATCAAACGCTCGCGGCTCGAAGCCGTGACACGCTTCATGGACGAAGCGCGAACCGGCTCGCCCGACATAAGTGCTTGATTCATTGCCGTATCTACGCTCCCATCGCATCGAAGGTGAGATGATTCGGGAGCGAAAAGGTGAGCCCTTTCAGGAGCGCTCGGTCTGCACCGTCAGCGCGAGCGTCGCGGCGACTGCGTGGTTTCATGGCGCTGCATCGCCGTGGGCGCTTGCGCAATCTGCGCCTCTTCGTAGGCCGCGACGGCGAACGCAAACGCTGCCGGCAATGCATTCGATCTGCCGAATGTCGCCGGGTCGTCCGTTTCCGGGTAGTTCATGTCGTCGGGACGCTTGAAAAGCTCGAGCACGTCAGGCTCGTGCCGACTCGCGAAACCGAGGTCCGCCAGCGCCTCCGCTTCGATCGCGTGAAGCAGCCGCCATGTCAACGGCACGCCTTGCACGACGTAGCGCGCCGCAATATGACGGACGATGTGATCGAGGTCGCGCGCCGCGGCCTGAAAGCGCAGCGCGGCGAGATCGTGTTCCTGCATGGCCGCTCTCCGAATATCGAGATACTGTGCAAATATACAGTATCTCGACCAAGACGGCCAATTGCCCGCGGCGGGCTAGTGCTAGCGGCTACCCATGGATGACGACGAGCAGCGCCTTCGCCTCGGTCTTGCCGGCATTGCGAATCGCGTGCGGCACATCGGCTTGGTAGCGCGCGGTGTCGGCAAGCTTGAGCCGCTTCGTGTCCCCGTCCGCTTCGACTTCGATCGCCCCGGCCAGCACCGTCAGATGCTCTCGCGTGCCGGGTTCGTGCGCGTTCGATACGAGCGCACCGCCCGGCTGCAGCGTAAGCTCGTACCACTCGAATTTTCCGGCCAACTCGATGGGGCCCCAAACGCGTAGTTGATACTTCGCGTCGTGTCCGTCCAGTGTCGGAATTTCGTGCGGGCCGGACACAGCGATCGTTTCGTGCGCACGCTGCGTGGCGAACAATTGATCGAGGCTGATACCGAGCGCGTTCGTCAGCCGCCAGGCGACGGCAATCGTCGGATTGGCCTTGTCGCGCTCGATTTCCGAGAGCATCGATTTCGACACGCCGGCTGCCCGCGAAAGATCGTCTAGCGTCAACTTCCGTTCCGTGCGCATTCGCTGAATTTGTTCGCCAACGCGTGGCGGTGCCGATGCCGGGGCAGGTGTGGCTGAAGCAGAGGAAGGCGCGGTGCGCCGTGTGGCGGAGCTTGCCATTTCAATTTCGATCGCTTAGAGTTGTTCGCTATATCGAACTTTGGTTCGAAAAACCGGAATTGTTCGGCAAAACCGGACGACCGACTATAACAGCAATAGACAGCCGCAACGCCCGCCATCCGGTGCGAGCGGCGCCCTTTCTGTCAGGAGCGAACCGATGCGCGATACCTTTCTCGCCCATTTGCGCGGCACGATCGATCAGATTCGTGCCGACGGCTTTTACAAAACCGAACGGGTGATCGCAAGCCCGCAGTCTGCCGACGTGCACCTCGCCAGCGGCGAAGACGTCCTCAATTTCTGCGCGAACAATTACCTCGGCCTTGCCGACGATGCGCGCTTGATCGCCGCGGCCAAAGCCGGACTCGACCAAGACGGTTTCGGCATGGCTTCCGTGCGTTTCATCTGCGGCACGCAGACCGTCCACAAGGAACTCGAGCGCGCGCTATCCGCGTTTCTCGGTACGGAAGAGTGCATTCTCTATTCGAGCTGCTTCGATGCGAACGGGGGCTTGTTCGAAACGCTGACCGACGAAACCGATGCGATCATCAGCGACGAGCTCAATCATGCGAGCATCATCGACGGCGTTCGGTTGTCGAAGGCCAAACGCTATCGCTATAAGAACAACGATCTTGCCGATCTCGAAGCGAAGCTGCGTGAAGCCGATGCCGCCGGCGCGCGCTTCAAGCTGATTGCCACCGACGGTGTCTTCTCGATGGACGGCATTATCGCGAACCTGGCCGGCATCTGCGATTTGGCCGATCGTTATGGTGCGATCGTCATGGTCGACGATTCGCATGCGGTCGGCTTCATCGGCGAGCACGGCCGTGGCACGCCGGAGTTTTGCGGCGTCGAGGGTCGTGTCGACATCATTACCGGTACGCTCGGCAAAGCCCTTGGCGGTGCTTCGGGCGGATACATCGCGGCGCGTCGCGAGGTGGTCGAGCTGTTGCGCCAGCGCTCGCGGCCCTACCTTTTCTCCAATACGTTGACGCCGAGCATTGCCGCGGCTTCCCTCAAAGTGCTTGAACTACTCGCGAGCGACGAAGGCGCACGGCTGCGTCGGCGCGTTCGCGAGAACGGTGAGCGTTTTCGGGAGGCGACGAGCACGGCGGGATTCACGCTCGTGCCGGGCCAGCATCCGATCATTCCCGTGATGCTCGGCGACGCGTCGGTCGCGTCCCGCATGGCCGACGCTTTGCTGAAGGAGGGCGTCTACGTCATCGGGTTTTCGTATCCGGTCGTGCCGAAAGGCCGCGCGCGCATCCGTACGCAGATGAGCGCCGCCCATACGCCCGAGCAAATCGATCGCGCTGTCGATGCATTCACGCGCGTCGGCCGCACGCTCGGCATTATCTAAGGAGTCCTAAATGAAGGCACTCGCCAAACTCGAACGCGCGCCGGGGCTCACCCTGACGCAAGTGAAGAAGCCCGAAGTGGGCCACAACGACGTCATGATTCGCATCAAGCGCACGGCGATATGCGGAACCGACATCCACATTTGGAAGTGGGACGACTGGGCGCAAAAGACGATCCCCGTGCCGATGCACGTGGGGCACGAGTATGTTGGCGAAATCGTCGAGATGGGGCAAGAGGTGCGCGGCTTCGCGATCGGCGATCGCGTGTCGGGCGAAGGGCACATCACCTGCGGATTCTGTCGAAATTGTCGGGCGGGGCGGCGTCACTTGTGCCGCAACACCATCGGCGTCGGCGTGAACCGAGAGGGTGCGTTCGCGGAATATCTCGTGATTCCGGCCTTCAACGCGTTCAAGATTCCCGACGAGATTTCCGACGACCTCGCCGCGATCTTCGACCCGTTCGGCAACGCGACGCATACGGCGCTGTCGTTCAACCTGGTGGGCGAGGATGTGCTCATCACCGGAGCCGGGCCGATCGGCATCATGGCCGTGGCGATCGCGCGGCACGTCGGCGCGCGCAATATCGTGATCACCGACGTCAACGAATATCGGCTCGGCCTGGCGCGCAAAATGGGCGCGACGCGAGCGGTGAACATTACGAAGGAGTCGCTGCGCGACGTCATGAGCGAGTTGCACATGGCCGAGGGCTTCGACGTAGGCCTCGAAATGTCGGGCGTGCCGAGCGCGTTCACGGGCATGCTCGAAGCGATGAATCACGGCGGCAAGATTGCGCTGCTCGGCATCCCGCCGGCGCAGACGGCGATCGATTGGAATCAGGTGATCTTCAAAGGGCTCGAGATCAAAGGCATCTACGGGCGCGAGATGTTCGAGACTTGGTACAAGATGGTGGCGATGCTGCAAAGCGGCCTCGATCTCTCCCCGATCCTCACGCACCATTTCGCCGTCGACGACTACGAAAAGGCTTTCGCGACGATGCTGTCCGGCGAGAGCGGGAAGATTATTTTGGACTGGACGGCGTAGTAGGCGGTTGCTCCGCGGGCCGCTCGAATTCGGCCTCGATGCGCACTCGCACATCGTTGCCGACGGCGGGATACCACGTTCCCAATCCGAACTGCGCGCGGCTGAACGCCCCCTGTGCTGAAAACCCGAGCGTGTCGGCTTTCGTCAATGGATTGCGCCCGTATCCGTTGAACGTGACGTCTAGCGTCATGGGGCGCGTGACCCCTCGGATCGTGAGATCGCCTTCCAATTTCCCTTGCGCCGGGCCCGCTGCGACGAAGCGTTTGCCTACGAATTGGATGGTTGGATAGGTCGCGGCGTCGAACATGTCCGGCCCCTTGACCACCTTGTCGAGCAACGGCACTTTCGTATCGACGCTGCCCGCGTCGATCGCCACGTCGACGGTGCTGGCGTCGAGCCCGCCTGTCTTCCAGTGGAGCGTGCCGTGCGCACGATCGAAGCGCATTACGAAGCGCGAGTATTTCAAGTGTTCGACATCGAACGTGATGCTCCAGTGGTCGGCGTCGAGTACATAGTCACCGACAGGTACGCGCGCTTCGTCGGCGGAAACCGTATGCGTGACCACACGCAGCGGCGTGCAGGCCGACATCGATAGCGTGCACAGCGCAAAGATGGCCGCACTCAGTGCTGTGCGCATGCCAGCGGAGCGCACCGAAAATCGTTTCATCGTCATCGCTTCCTTCATCGTTTCTTCGACCGACGCTTCCGGTTCGACAGCGGCTTCGCATCGGGTTCCCGTAAGTTCTCACCTTCAACCCTTCGGCCGATAGCTTATATGCGACCGTGCGATTGACAAAGGAGAATGATCGTTCTACCTTTGTCGCCATGAAAACCCCAATCGATGTTTCTCAAGGAGGCCGGAGCGATGCGGGCGCGATACCCGCGATACCCGCGACACCACCGGGGCCGCGAGACCGGCTCTTAGATGCGGCGGAAGCGCTGATCTACTCGGGCGGTATTCACGCGACGGGCGTCGATGCCATCGTCAGAGCCTCGCACGCGACGCGTAAGAGTTTCTATTCGTACTTCGAATCGAAGGATGCGCTGGTGGCCGCGACGCTCGAGCGTCGGCACACGCGATGGATGCATTGGTTCGAGCAAGGCACGCTGCGCAAGGGGCGGACGCCTCGCACGCAACTGCTCGGCATGTTCGATCTGTTGCGGGAATGGTTTGCGTCGCCGGGCTTTCACGGCTGCGCCTTTCTCAATGCGTCGGGTGAAATCGCCTCGCCCGACGATCCGATTCGTGTTGTGGCGCGAGCGCATAAAGCAGGATTGCTGCGCTTCATCGAGGAGCGTTGCGATGCATTCGCGGCCGAGTACGGTATCGGCGCCCGGCAAGCCGCGGCGCTCGCGCGTCAGTGGCTCGTGCTCGTCGATGGGGCCATCGGCGTTGCGCTCGTGAGCGGATCGGCCGATGCCGCCCACGACGCGCAAGCCGCCGCGCGGCATTTGCTCGATCAAGCGACATCGTCGTCGCAATCCCGGGCTTCGAGATCGAAGCCGGCATCCACCTAGGAGAAACGCATGTCCGATAGGAGTCCTAACGAAACGCGACCGCCGTTGCCGCCCTTCACGCTCGAGACCGCGAAGCAGAAAGTGCGTGCGGCCGAGGATGGTTGGAATTCGCGCGACCCCGAGCGTGTCGCGCTGGCGTACACGGCGCAAAGTGTGTGGCGAAACCGTGCCGAGTTCGTGACGGGGCGCGCGGACATCGTCGCGTTCTTGCGGCGCAAGTGGGCGAAAGAACTCGATTACCGGCTCATCAAAGAGTTGTGGGCGCACGACGGAAATCGTATTGCCGTGCGCTTCGCTTATGAGTGGCATGACGACTCGGGCAATTGGTTTCGGTCATACGGCAACGAAAACTGGGAATTCGACGAGCATGGGCTGATGGCGCGGCGCTTTGCATGTATCAACGATTTGCCGATTCGCGAGGGAGATCGTTTATTCCGGTGGCCGCTTGGCCGCCGGCCCGACGATCATCCGGGGCTGTCCGATCTCGGGCTTTGATCGCTGGCGTTTCGTTGTGCCGCTTTTGCTGTTTGTCATGTCGTGTTCTGTTCGTATCATCCACAACGTTCTTTGGTCGAGTCGTGTCTCTAGTCGTCACGTACGCGAATTGCTGTAGTAGAGTTCGCGACGAACGGCACGACGCCGGACGAACCATGATGAACAACAACCAGCGCTGGTGGCGGCCGGCAAATGGAGCGGACATGCGTTTGAGGATGGGGGTGCCCGGCATCGGCAAGCGGGTGGTTAAGGCTGCAATGGCGGTCGTGCTCGGGACAATCGCATTCACGATCGGTGCCACGCAGGCGCGCGCGGCCGATTGGTGCGGCGGTGGTTTATGGGTCGATGCGATGCTCGGCTCCCATCACATCGATCCGAAGCAATCGTTTGAAGACTTCAATCCCGGGCTTGGCGTCGAATGCTGGGTCAATGGGGAATGGGCGGTGACGGCAGGCGAGTACCGCAATTCGCTTTCTCATCCTTCTTGGTACGGCGGCGGCGTTTGGGCGCCTGAATTCGTCCATTGGGGAATCGTGCGGTTGGCTGTCATGGGCGGGCTCATCTCCGGCTACAACTACGGACGCTACGGTTTCGGACACGATCATTCGATCGGCCCCGTGGCCGCGCCGATCGTGATGGTCACGTATAAGCGCGTGGGGATGAACTTTATTCTCGTGCCGCCGATTCCCTCAGATAACTTGCCGTTTACGATCGGGTTTCAGTTGAAGGTGGGGTTTTGAGGGGTTTTTGATGGGCTGGCCAGTAGCGGAGGTGGGCGGTCGTATCCGACCCAGAAGAGACCTTCAGTGTTCCTGTTAGCGAACAGTCGCAAGCGACCATCCGGATCGTTCATTCGGAGCGGTCAACTATTGGGCTAGTTCCACAAGGTCGATATACTATTGTCGCGGCGGGGGGAAGGACACTCCGTCAGGGGCACCAGTGGGTAATGCCGACCGCGCCCAGGGTCTTGGGCACCGTCTGCGTAATAGTCAGGCGCAGACTTTGCCTCGCCGCACCGCTTGTTTTAAGTTTGTCGCTACCGCGTTCGGTAAATCTCGGTTTTCCAGTCGAGCAGAAATTCAACAACTCGTCTGGAATGTTCCGGATTTCCGTTCAGTCCCATGCTTTCAGTCGCAATGTTGTCCAGATAAACGGCGATAGACGAGGCGTCCGCGCCCTCCTGCAACATTGAGAACACTTTCGGCAAATACCTTTGGTATTCGTCACGTGTAACGGCATTCGGGGCGACGCCAATAGGATCCCATACGTAGTACAGAATCTCGTCCACTCTTCGGTATAGTTCTAATTCTGTTTCGCCCAGCTTCTGTCCCATAGCACCTCATTTCGCTTTCCACGACCGCCCACAAGTAGCACCAAGCAAAGCTATTCCGTCTTGATCGCCATGTCTTAGTTCGGGGGCGGAGTTATTACAAGACTTGTGTCTACGCCGCCACCACATGCCTTCTCAACACACTTAAGCCAGTCCCCCCAAGCTGCGGGATCGGCGGTTGTTCCATCTGAAAGAAGACTTAGATCTCCCAATACCGAACCGAGATCATCGGAGTTTGTCCGTCGGTAGAGTTCGACAATAAATTCAAACATCGCAAGATACGCTTCTTGCGTCGTTAGACGATCATTTTCCATAGCTAGAATCGTAGCTCGACAAAGGGCTCTGCAGAGGCTAGAAAAGCGGTGACTTGGTCGATTGCATTTGGATGGAGCTCAGGATGTTCGTCGCCCAAGTATTCAATTGTCTCGGCGGGTGACCAAGGTCCAAGAGAAGCCATGTAACCACAAAAGTCATCTTGGACCTGATGCCATGACTCATAAAGTCGGCGCGACAGGAGAATTCGATTACTTCGCGTATAGATCACTTGGAGATCCACGAGCATTTCCAGTCAGAAAAGGTTTCAAAAGCGACTGCAAAGCAACTTCGATCTCTCGGAGCACCTGTTACCCGCGAGAATCAGGTTAATTGTCAACGATCTACGCAGCGGTGTCGACTGGCCGTTCATGCCGACTGATGCTACATGAGCGGCGCCGGATATAGCGATCATGGCGGCGTCAAAACGCGCGCCAGACCTCGGAGCCAACGAATGTGTAGGATTCCGGCCCGGAGGTAGCCCCATTTTGAACGAATGGCCATTCGATGCGCGGATGATAGATATACACGGGTAAGGCGAAGTACAAGCTGCGCCTCACATCGACGATTGCCGTCAGCCTTTCGAACTTGCGCTCCATCCAACTGAACGCTACGAAGCTCGAGCAAGCGGACATCGAGAATATGCTGCCCCACGCATAGCCGGGTAACTGGCGACTGCCCACCGTGACGAGGTGATATGAATCACCATTCGGCGGTTCTCCTTCGTATTGCAAGGCTAGCTTGTAGCTGCGATCCGGCGGGATCAACACATAGTCACTCATCCCAGCCCAGTGGCTAAGCTCATCCACCGTAAATTGAATCTTGCGAGGTTCCATCCGGTTTACTTCCCATCGCGATGAGTGATTGAGCCGATTGTTGACGATCTGCGTGGGGCTGTCGAACGACCGGTTGTGGCCGCGTGCAGCCAGACGCCCGCAGCGCTCGCTCCATCGGGGATAGTTTCCGACTCGCACAACCAATCGGCTAGGCCTACCCACCTTGGAGAGCGCGTTTGCCGCTACCGCTCGTTCCAACGGGCATCGCACACTGCATAAGCGGCTTTGCACTCGCCCCTTATCACGATATCAGCCATCCCTTCGTGTTCCTTGTCCCGCACGGCTTCCGTGTAGGTGTGGATCGCAAACTCGGGCGTCGCCTTTCGAGCGAAAATCGCGGTAACAATGCCTGCGCGAGCACTGGCTAGCTCCTCGTCCGTGGCTATCGTTGCGTCGGCGCTCTCTCTGTCGCCATGCACAACGATGTATATGACCCCGGAGCGGAGTTCATCGACACGCCCAGCAAGTCGTTCAAGCGAACGCCGCTTCCCTTCGGAAAGCTCGAACTCGCCTCGATCAAAGCGAAACTGGATCTCCACCCGGTATGACGCTGGCACTATCGCCATCGATTGAGCATGCCATACGAGCATCGCCAATGGCATAAGCGACGACCACTTCTTCACTACCGCCTCCAAGATGCTCAATTTATCGTGCCGCTGAGGATACGATGCAGGCAGACGTACGTTCGTTCAGCACCCGCGTATAAAAACGTTCGACAACGGTAGAGCCGACGAGCTTCAATTTAATCGCATTCCAGTAACGGACCACGAACATATCGGCACCAGACAAAAAATCTTTATGGTTTCGTACCGGGAAATCACCGTGATATGCTCGCCTTAAACTTGTCGCACAACAATTCTTACATAAACCTTTAGGAAGGCTTTCCGGATATGGGGATTCCGCGTCTCGCCGTCATATTGACGGCAGTCGGTTGTATCAGTGGATGCGTGAGTGCGTACGTACCGCCTGCATCCGGTGACGTCGCGCAGATTACTTTCAATCGGTACCAGGACTCGACAACAGCCGTACAGATCTATGATGTCGCGCAAACCTGCACGTCTCGGCATGGGGTTGCGTTGCTCAGGTCCGACTCGAAGAAAAGCATTGCAGTGAGAGCCGGGGCGCCCGTCTCTGTCACGATGAGCGTCGATCACGCGGTCATCCCGTTGCCAGTGGGCTTTATCGTGCGCGGGTGCAACCCGACTATTACGTTTACGCCGGAGAAGGATGCGACGTACGTCGCCAATATGGTGGCTGATGGCAACGCCTGCGCGATCAAGCTGACGCGCGCCGAGGCTGGGCAAGCGCCGACCGATGTACCCGAGGATGCGATTGAGGTTCGACGGTGGAAGCGCGGGTTTGATGAGGGGTCGTCGTTTTGTGATTGACGGTTCCTGGGCTCGGTGACCACCGCGCCTGCAAAACAAACGAGCTCCGTCGATGCGTGCAGTATTCGGCGGAGACGTAATAGGGGGCGTTGAGTGCGCGGTATGCATTCATGAGTTACCCAACGATGCAATTTGGTACGAACAAAAGCATGCGCGCTCTTCAGTGGTTCCTCTGTGTGTCCGCCCTTCTCGTAACGCTTGGTGGTTGCAATCACCAAGTTTCGTTTGAAGCACCAGCTCACCAAGAGCCATTGGCCGTGGCGACGCAGGTTCTTGCCGAACTCTCAAACAAGAACTATTCGAGCGTCGAAAGTCAGCTTGATCCAGGAATCAATACCGCGTCGACGCACAGCCAACTGGAACGCATGGCAGACGTATTCCCTGTGGGAAAACCGGCAAAAACGCACGTTGTCGGTGTGAATACATCAACGGTAAACGGGACCATCACCTACAGCTTGACTGTGGAAAGCGAGTATCCGAGTACGTGGCCGCTGGCCAATGTTGTCCTGCGGAAGGAAAGCGGACACTGGGTCATCCTGGGAATGCATGTCTATCCGAGAACGCAGTCGCTCGAAACGGAAAATCGTTTCACCTTCACGGGCAAGACAGCCGTCCACTACGTCGTTTTCGGGCTCGCGACTGCAATCCCGATCTTCGTTGTTCTGACTTTTATCGCTTGCGTTCGTACGCCCCTGGCGAAGCGCAAGTGGCTTTGGTTGTTGTTTGTCGCCGTCGGGATCGGTCAGTTGTCGTTCAACTGGACAAATGGCGCGTCGAGCATTCAACCAATCAGCTTCGTGGCCCTCGGCTCAGGGTTCTTTCGAGCCGGCCCGTATGCGCCGATCATTCTCAACGTCTCCGTTCCGGTGGGGGCGATCATCTTCTGGTTGAAGCGTTGGCCCAATCGCGCAAAGAGCAACGTTCAATCGCCAGGGGCGCCAGCAGCGTAGGGCACCGAGGGAATTTCGGTGTTGCGTTTGGGCGGAATCCGGCCAATTGCATAGGGTCACAGACTTCAGAGGCCCCTTCCAATTCCGGGAACCATACAATTTCCTCACAGCCAGCGGGAACGCGGTCGGCAATCTGAGCCGAGAGGAACAGCAATTTAAATGAACCTCATCGCAAAGATTTTCGGAACCCGCTCACCTCGGACGGCGCCTGCGCAGACGGTATATTTGTTGGCGGGCGAATCGATGCCGCTTGATGCCGCGCTGGAGGCCATCGCCTTCAGCGTCGACCGCGCATTCATCGCGCTGTGTATATCGCACTATTGTGGCTATGTCAGGGAGGCTGCTATTAGCCGGGCGGTCGAACTCGGCGACAGCTCTTTTGTAGGGTCGATAGCGGAGCGCTTGAACGATTGGGTGCCCGAGGTGCGACGGGTGGCGGCGAGCGCTTTGCTTACGCTTCTTGCAATCGTTCCGGCAGAGCACTTCGTCTCGCTTATTCCGCGATTGCGCGCTCTCACGTTGGCCACACGGTAAGCACCTCACGACAACCGTCGTAGACGACGGCGAGAACCGACATCAAAGTGGTGCCCATCATTTTCGATTTGATGGACATCACTGTGACAGAGCCAGAAGCCAAGCCGGGTAGCCGCAAGGGACGCCCGAATTATGATCGCGAGTTTCGACGCCGACTTGCCGCTGCGGCATGCGAGCCCGGTGTGTCGGTGGCGAAGCTGGCGCGAGACAATGGCATCAACGCGAACATGCTGTTCACCTGGCGCAGCCGCTATCGCGCGCAATTGCAGGCCGAAACGACGCCCCTGATTCCCGTGGCGGTAGTTCATGAGACGCCGCCGGCGCGCGTGGCGATGTCGGCGCAAGCATCCGGCGTTGACCATCGGACACCGCGAAATGGGACGATCGAGATTCGGATCGGTAGCGCGCTCGTCAAGGTCGACGGCGCCGTCGACGCCGAGACGCTGCGGCTCGTTCTGGGGAGCCTGCAATCGTGATCTCGCTGCCCACGGGTACACGCGTCTGGCTGGTGGCCGGCGTCACCGACATGCGCTGCGGATTCCAAGGGCTGGCGGCGAAGGTGCAGACGGCGCTCGAAGACAATGCGTTGGGCGGCAACGTGTTCATCTTCCGGGGCCGGCGCGGCGATCTCGTGAAGCTCATGTGGGCGACCGAAGACGGGCTCTGGCTTCTTGCGAAGCGGCTCGAGCGTGGGCGCTTCGTGTGGCCACAGGCCGATGGCGGCAAGGTCCATCTGACGGCGGCGCAATTGTCCATGTTGCTCGAAGGCATCGATTGGCGGCAACCGCGTCGCACCGCTGCACTGTCGATGTTGTAAACCGAGCAGAAGGCTCGTAAACTGCGCCGCATGTCGAACGGCGCCGAACTTCCTGACGATGTTCAAACGCTGCGAGCCTTGCTGCTCGAGGCTCGTGCTCAGCTTGCCGAGCGCGATCTGGAGATCGAGCAGCTCAAGGCGCAGCTCGACAAGCTTAGGCGCATGCAATTCGGCCGCAAGTCCGAGCAGTTGGACCGGGAGGTCGCACGGCTGGAAACCGCGCTTGAGGACCTGACGGGCGAGCGCGGCGTCGCTGATGTGCGGCGCGCCCGCCAATCAAGCGCGGGCACGCCTGTGGGCGACGCATCGCCGAAAGAAGCTCTGCCGCCGCATTTGCCACGCGAAGAACGTGTACTGGAGGCTGACGCAACGTGTCCGAAGTGCGGCAGCGCGATGCAGCCGCTCGGAGAAGACGTGTCCGAGCAGCTCGCCCGCGTCGCGGCGGTGTTCAAGGTGATTCGTACGATCCGGCGCAAAACGGTTTGCCCGTGCGGTCACCACTTCTCGCAGCCGCCGATGCCCGGCCTGCCGATCACGCGCAGCATCGCCCATCCGAGCCTGCTGGCCGACATCCTCGTCTCGAAGTACGCTGACCACACCCCGTTGTACCGGCAGTCGCAGATTGCCGCGCGCGACGGCGTGAAGCTCGACCCCGCCAGCATGGGCCGCTGGGTCGGCCAGTGCGAGGCCCTTTGCGATGCGCTGACCGAGGCACTGCGCCGCTACACGGTGGCACCGTCGAAGCTGCACGCGGATGACACACCTATCCCGGTACTCGAGCCGGGCAAGAAGAAGACGAAGACTGGGCGCCTGTGGGTGTATGTGCGCGATGACACCCGTTCGGGCTCGACCGAACCGGCCGCAGTGTGGTTTGCTTACTCGCCGGACCGCAAAGGCATCCATCCCCAGACCCATCTGGCCGGATTCGAGGGTATCTTGCAAGCGGACGCCTACAGTGGCTTCAACGAACTGTACGAGAGCGGCAAGATTCGCGAGGCGGCATGCTGGGACCACGCGAGACGGTACATATACGACGTGCATGCCCGAACGCCGACCGAGGCGACCCGGGAGGTGCTCGAGCTGATCGGTGGACTTTACGCGATCGAGGCCGACATCCGCGGCAAACCCGCCGCGCAGCGGCTTCGCGTGCGGCAGGAGAAAAGCATCCCGCTGCTCGCGGCCATCAAGACGTGGATGACGGACAAACTCGCGACACTGTCGAAGAAATCCGACCTTGCCAAAGCGATCCGTTACTCGCTTAACCAGTGGGATGCCCTCGTGCTGTACTGCGAAGAGGGGCGTGCCGAAATCAGCAACGCCCTGGCCGAAAACGCGCTGCGCTGCGTGAGTTTGGGACGTAAGAACTTCCTGTTCGCAGGCTCCGATAGCGGGGGTGAGCGCGCTGCCGCGATGTACAGCTTGATCGGCACGTGCAAGCTCAACGCCATCAACCCGCGCGCTTACCTCGAATACGTGCTGACCCATATCGCTGATCACCCCATTAACCGCATCGACGAATTACTACCCTGGAACGTAGCAAGTAAGCTGCCGGGCAAGCCTTGCTCGCCTGCCTCCACGGGCTGATTGCCAGCGGGCGAACCCGAGCGCCCGATACCCAATCATGCCTCACGTGCGCGCCGCATTGCGAACGGTCTTCGCGAGGTGCTTACGCTTGATCGGCACGTGCAAGCTCAACGCGATCAATCCACGCGCCTACCTCGAATACGTCCTGACCCATATCGCTGATCACCCTATCAACCGTATCGACGAACTGCTGCCCTGGAACGTCGCTAGCAAACTGCCAGGGCAGTCTTGCTTACCGGCCTCCACGGACTGATTGCCAGCGGCCAAAAAATCAAATCGCCCGATACCTGATCATGCCTTACGCGCACGCCGTATTGCGAACGGCCTTCGCGAGGTGCTTACGCCACACGTACGGACCACAGCGCTTGGTTGTTCGAGTTTGAACGTCGTCTGGTCGAAGCCGGCGGAAGCACTGCGATCGTTGCGGCTGTAACCGGAAAAGATCATCGGCTCAGGCGCGCAGCTTTTTTTGTTGCCGTTGATCATCAACTTCTACCGCTTAGCGACACAATAGAGATCGGCATGAGCTCGGGAGATATCTTGCTTGCTCAGTCCGCGATCAACCTGCTTGACCGCATACCAGCTTCGGACCGAGCCCGCTACATCGACGTTGTAATCGCATCGCCATTCGGGCCAGTACGCCTTGCGGCCCTCAATCTCATTGCCGCCGGCAAGAGCAGCACCGATTACGAACCGTTTCTATGGCGTACCGTATTTGACCGTCAAGGTAGCCTCCGGTCAGCGGCAGTTCGATTGCTGCTAGCGCGTGGTCTGGATGTCGTAGCCCAGTGCAATGCAATGCTCGGTACAAAACAGCTCACTAGCCGGCAGGTCCCGGCGGCGCTATCGCTTCTATCCGAGCAGCATGCGCCGGGAATCGTCGCGACGCTTACGAATTATGTAAGCGATCCTCGACCGGCGGTCCGCGCTCATGCCGTTGCCCTACAGGCTAAGGTTTTGCCATCCCTCAGGGATGAGATTGCGTCACGTGCGCTGCTAGACCAATCCAGAAAGGTCAGAAAAGTCGGGGTTCGCCTCTGCACTTCGGGGGCGTTTGTCCCGCTGGCGCTCATTAAGACAATGCTAGCTCGTTATGGAGACTGTCGCGCAGCGCTGGCAATTTGTGCGCGAGATAAATGGGATAGCCTCGCATCCATTGCACTCATCGCGGAACTACACCCTCCGTGCGACGACGGTCCCATAGACCTAAAACAGGTACTCAGAGACTGGATAGAAGACCCGAGGTCGTTATGGACAAAACCCAGTGGCGAACCACACCTGATCTTGTCGAATTCAGAGATTTTGCTCCGCCTTCTCGGGCTGGCTGGCGACCAAGCACCGCAGTTGCGGACGCGACTGCGCGAAGCGGGTGTGGACTGTTTCGGAGGAAGCCCTATCGTCGAATAGACGACCCGCTGCTGCCTGCTTGCTCGTGGTTGCCGTTCTCCAGTGTGCGCAGTTTCTAACCGCTTTCGACGCCCCAACTACGAGCTTGACCGCCCGCGACGATTAGCGGCTGCTGACGTAAAGACGCAAGGGCCGACGAACGTCGGAAACAAGCCTTTCAGCACGAAGCGCAATCGGCCCGCGCGGACCTGCCCCTTGACCAAGTCTTTCGGCACGCGAGCGCTATTATTCAACCCGTTGCGGTCGTCCGGGTCACCGTAGCGGCAACATCGGTTGTAAGAGTGCAACGGCCATTCGCTAACGCTAGATCGCCTGCCACTTGGCGGGCATCCACGGTCGTTCGCATGGTCTAAAATGCCACACACGAGTGGCGCGCTTTTAATGAACGATTCAATATCGAAAATATATGAAGCTACCGAATTGGGTAAGGACTGGATGGTGGGTTATTCTGATTGTGGTATTGACGGTGTTCTTGTATGGTCGCTACCCTGATCTTAAAGCGGGGCGGGCCGCGGCTGCAGATGTCGTTGTGTTCGTTATATGGATCGCGTTACTGTTGGCTCCCTTGTTCGGTGAGGTATCGCTACTTGGTATCAAGTTAAAACAACAGTTTGACGAACTGGAAAATATGATGACTACACAGATCACGGATATCCGAAATGATCTGCGTAACACCATTGACGTGCGCACCACGATCAGCCCAAGCTTCAATATTCCTGCTGCGCCATCAGATGCACAACTGCCTGCGATTGAGAGACGCATTAACGAGATCATTTCTGAGCGGCTTTCTGCGCTGGGTGTGCACGTCTCGCCGTCCATCCTACCGATCAATGTAGACAACGACGTTTCGTTCCTGTTTGCAGCGAGATACAACCTTGAGAAGGAACTTCGACGCATTATGGAATCGAGCCCAACAGCGGTTTCCAATGCGGATACAACAGAAACAGTGAGAAGGCGTGCGGTTCCACTCCCTGTACATCTTCGTTCGCTTGTGGACCTGGGCTTAATCGACCGACAGTTGGCCGGCGCGATTCGAGAAGTGTACTCGGTATGCTCGCCGGCAATTCACGGGGAGTCGGTCAGTAAGGCACAAGTGGCGTTTGTTAAAGATGTGGCTCCGCGCTTGATCGCCACTTTGGCGGCAATAGAGAATATATTCGGTCTTCTGTGAACGTTTTGTTGAGTTACGCTGCGCGTCGTCGGAGCCTCCAACGATTAGAGGATTGTTGACAAAGCTTCAATAGACATCGTGGATGTCAGAGGGCACTTGCCACGAGGCACGGTCAATATGGATAGGGAAAGGCTTTACGACGAAGCGATTGATAACATGGAGCGAACCGTCCACGATGTCACTGGACGGATGCCGCCACCATCGCTAGTGCAACAGCGCGGATACCGCTATGCGGAGAAGGACGCGTACCGCGCAATAATCCAGAAGATGGCTCGAATAGTTAGCGCCTTACGAGCGGCACGGTTACTCCTTGCGCACGGCTTTATTCAGGAGCAGGCTGCAATATGTCGTATTGTCGGCGAAGCGGAGGTCGACGTGACGTTCTTGGCGTTGGGTATTGTCTATGGTGAAACAGAACTTCACAAGCGCTTTCTCACTGATTTCTATCAGGAGGAACATGACGACCCCGAGCGGCCAATGCATACGCGCATCAAGCGCGGGAATATCCCTCGGGACAGAATCATTGCGTTTATCGTGAATACCCCCATATCTGGCGACGACCCGAGTACGGCGATCGCGGCAATGCAGACTGTTCACAAAGCCACGTCAGGGTACATTCACGGAGCATCGCCGTTTCTAATGGAGATGTACGAAGGTCACCCTGCGCTCTTTCACATGAACGGGCTGCGCGACTCCCCGCTCTGGCAAGATCATAGAGACGACATCTGGAATTACATTTATCGAGCATTAACGGCGTTTTGTATCGCGGCCAAGGCGTTCGGCGACCAGAAGCTCTTCGATATGATTTGGGCGTACACCCAGCGATTCGCGTCGTCCGAACCGAATTGAAAACTGACGCATGATAATCCCTCAAAGCGATGTCGAGCGACTGACCGCTGTCGAAGTGAAAGCGCCGTCCGAATGCTACGCCAAGCGCCAAGACGAGCGACGCTTCATGGCCGGCTACTGCCCGATGAGGTCGCCGCGCGACCCTCCCCTGGCCCGAAGAGGCTTGCCTAGCGCAGGATCAAAGCGCCGCCTTCAGGTCCGCCAGCGTCATCATGACCGTCATCGGCGCAAGCGGCGAGGCCTCGAAACCCAGCGCGAGATAAAAGCGGTGCGCGTCCTGGTTGAGCGCGTGGGCAATAACGCCGCGAATCCCGATGACGTCAGCGGCCTGTGCGATGCGCCCGCCAGCATCGCGCATCAGTGCCCGAGCCACACCCTTGCCTTGCCAAGCGCGATCAACGGCCAACCTTGCGAGCACGACCACGGGTACAGGATCGGGCATGTTGCGACGGAATCGGCCCGGCGCCGAGTCGACATCGACGGCGCCCGAGGCGAGAGCGTAGTAGGCCACGACGCTCTCATCGTTGCAGACGACGAAGGTACGCGTGGCGCCGCTCGCCTGGTTCTTGAGCGCGCGGCGCTTCAGCCATTCATCGAGGCTAGGCTCGCCCGAGTCGAACGCTTCAAGCACATGCCGCGCAGTGAGGAGTTCTGGGGCGTGCAGCGTCATGCCGCTCCGCTCTGAGATTCCCAGGGCGCGGGGGTGCGCATAGTGCGCTTAAGGCGCTCGTTCGACGCAGGCACAGCGTCCAGGCGCGCAAGGAACTCGGCGAACGCCTCGGGCGTCGCACGCACAAGCGTGGCTTCGACTAGCGTTTCCTCGGCCGCAGCACGCGCTGCCGCAAGGATGAAGTCGGTGCGCGTCAGGCCTCGGGCAGCAGCGGCCCGATCTATCAGGTTGCGCTCGTCGGGCGTGATCCGCATGTTGAGCGCCTCGCGCTTCGGAGCAGCAGTTTGGGGGGTCGGCATGAAGGCCTCCCGGAAGAACTGGAGAAGGCCCGAGTATAGCAGAGACGTGATGACAATGTCATTACGAAAGCAATGACGCCGACACGACGATTGATAGCTGCTCAAAGTCCTGCGAGAGAATGGCAGCAAGCGATTTCGGAGATCCAATGCGCTCAATGGATCAGCAGGAATCCTGCCTGCCCATGAGAACCGCTGAGCACCGCGGAGACCGCCTGATAATTAGGGGCGGAAGACAGCCGATTCCAACCGCTGCCCGCAAAGGCACGCCAGGTAAGGGTTCTGGGTTTTGCGGGTTTGGCTACCCCACACTTCTACCTACAATTGTGCGTTCCGTACCCGTCGTCCGCGCCCTCGACCGACCGCAATCGTTAAGGTTTATTCGATGCCTGCCATCGGCCGCATGACCGGTTCCGAGCGCCAACAGCCGTTTGAACCTACTCCGCGGCTTGTTGTTGGGTATCGTACAGACGCCCAACAAGAGAGGGGGCGAGTCTACAAACTCGTTTGGGGAGCGAAATTGGCTTCCGCCGGGCGAGGGAAAGCTGAGTGTCTGATGGAGGACGCAAGTATCGATCGATGCTTTAGCGTAGTGGTAGGCGCAAACGCGCACTATCGGGAGGCAGCATGAATGCACGACGTTTGGTCGTATGCGCGTTCGTTTTTGCAATACTTTCGCCCTCAGCGCCGGCGCGGGTGATGCCTTTCGAGAGCCACCGGGCGGAGCCGCAAAATTTGTCGAGCGATAGCCCGGAGGAGAATCAGGCTCCCCGCGCGGCCGTTATGATCCGAGGACAAAAAGATCCTCGTATGGAGCTTTGGTTTATTGCCGCGTACAGCACGACCAATGATGCGTGCCGTACGCGCTCGTTTGGCCAAGCCGTGTGGGGCGCTCCGATGATCGCCCAAACGGTCTACGACTCTGTTCGTGTGCCACCAGGGGAAACGAACTACTCCGTACAGTTTTTTCTGGACAAATACAGCCCCGCCCGCTGCGGATGGACTGCGATTGCGATACTCCGTGCAGCATTTTTACCTGACGAGGCTAACGGCCCCGGCGGAATGAGCGGATTACTGGCTGTTCGCGACAATGGTGCCGACCATATTTCTGTGTCTTTCCTTTGCACTCGACGGACCTATGACTACGCGGAGCCGCATTTTTATCTGGAGTGCCTGACAGACGCGCCCTCGTGGCCCGGCGATCTATTGTCAAAAGGCGGCGGAGTTATCGAAGTGGAAATGCTGCTGGTGCCGGGGCCACCTGTACCTCTAGTCCCGGGAATTCCGCCTAAGGTGCTTGAACCCAAACCGTCCCTCGAACACGGCTAAGCATTCGAATTCTCACGATGAGTGCGTAGTTTGATTCGAAGGGTACGGACGTGTCATCGTTGGTCGGGCAATCCAGACTTTCGCCGTTCGCTCAACCTCACAACGTTGGTCCGATGTTCGGGCATAGCGGTCGCTCAAGCGACGCTGGAACGCAACGGGCGAAGGGCAGTAGCTGGCCGACTGGCGTCTCTCTAGCAGGTGCACACACAGGTTAGCTGAATGCAAACGCAGATACAACAACGCCGAGCACGACAAGCCCAACGAGAATGAAAAGCGTGCGGACACGATGAGCGTCACGCCAAGCCGCCCGGCTTGCCTGTCTGTCACTCAGGGATTGCCAGCCTGTAAGATGCCCGCCGGAAACAACCGGGTATTCATCGGGATGGATCTTCTGCTCGCTGAGATCGATCCCATCCCGATCATATTCGTGGCCGGCGATCCTGCCTCCTTCCTCCTGTGAAGTGACCGCGCCCGGCAAGCGATTGCCTGCGCCGTCATGAAGTGCATCTGCCTCGCTGCGGCGACCATAGCGGCCAAAACCAGCGTCCTCGCCCCCAAAATGCGCTCCCTCTCCACCGCGGCCGCCAATGGCCATTGCATTGGTGGAAAACCAGAAGGAGGCCAGCAGTAGTAATGTGAGCGTCCGTCCGTCAAGCAAGTGTTGACGATCAGTCATTATTCTCATCGCGTTCGCCTTGGCATCGAATCTCGGGATTGTCGACGGTTCCTGCATCGAGTGCCAGTAACCGTTCCTGGCCGATGGACTAAACCGCTCGCGCGGTAGGGGCTACGATCCGACGCTGAAGGTCAGGGAGAGGCCGGTCGCGCGGCTTTATGTTGGCGAATGAGGCAATCCGCCTCGTTCTTCAGCAGGAGTCCCATCATGACCTCCTCACAGTCAAACGTCAGTCCGCTGCGCCAGCGCATGATCGACGACATGCGCATGCGCCAGCTTGCCCCCAAGACGCAGGACATCTATCTGCACATCGTGCGTGAGTTCGCGCGGTTTCTCGGACGCTCACCGGACACGGCCACCGTCGAGGACCTGCGCCGCTACCAGCTCCATCTGGTCGACCACGGCACATCGGCCGTGTCGCTGAACCACGCGATCACCGGCCTGAAGTTCTTCTTCACCGTCACGCTCGACCGGCCCGAGCTGATGGTCAGAATGCATCCCGTGCGCGTGCCCCGCATATTGCCCGTCGTGCTCAGTCCCGATGAGGTCCGGCGCCTCATCGAGGCGGCCGGCAACCTCAAGCACCAGACCGCGCTGTCGGTCGCGTACGGCGCGGGGCTACGCGCCAGCGAAGTGGTCGCGCTGAAGGTCACCGACGTCGACAGCGAACGCATGACACTGCGTATCGAGCAGGGCAAGGGCCGCCGCGACCGCTATGCGATGCTCTCACCGGTGCTGCTCGAGCGTCTGCGTGCGTGGTGGCGCGTGGCGCGTGCGCAGGGCAAGATGCTCGATGGCGGGTGGCTGTTTCCCGGCCTCGATCCGCTCGATCAGTTGAGCACGCGGCAACTGAACCGCGCCATTCATGCCGCCGCCGAGGCTGCGAACATCGACAAGCGCGTGTCCATGCACACGCTTCGGCATAGCTTCGCGACACACTTGCTTGAACAGAAGGTGGACATCCGCGTGATCCAGGTGCTGCTCGGCCATGCGAAGCTCGAGAACACCGCGCTCTACGTCCAGGTGGCCACCGACCTGCTGCGCGAGGTCACCAGTCCGCTGGACCGTCTGCCCTCCGAGTAGACCCGCGTGCTGTAGCGCCTCATGCTGGAGGTTGCGGACATCTTCCGCAGCCACGGGCCAGCGTGGCGGGCCACCACACAGTTGAGCCTGGGGCAGCTGAAGGTCATGTCGGCCATCGAACGGTGCCGCACGGCGGCACTGGGCGGGCATGTGCTGCGCTGTTCAGGCTGCGCAAGGACAGAGGTGTCCTTCAACTCGTGCCGCAACCGGCATTGCCCGAAGTGCCAGGCCAGCGCAGCACACCGCTGGCTGGAGGCACGCCAGGCCGATCTGCTGCCCGTCGAATATTTCCACGTCGTCTTCACGCTGCCCGCGCCCGTCAGCGCCATCGCCTGGTACAACAAGCGGATCATCTACGGCCTGCTGCTCGACATCGCCTTTGAGACGCTGCGCACGATCGCCGCCGATCCCAAACACCTCGGCGCCCAGATCGCGGCCACGCTCGTACTGCATACCTGGGGCTCGGCCCTCACGCATCACCCGCATGTGCACGGCATCGTGCCCGGTGGCGGGCTGTCGCCCGATGGTGAGCGCTGGATCGCCTGCCGGCCCGGCTTCTTCCTGCCGGTGCGCGTGCTCTCACGCCTGTTCCGCCGACGCTTCCTCGAAGCGCTCGAAGTGGCCCACCGCAATGGCCAGCTACAGTTCTTCGGCGAGTACACCGGGCTCGCGGACCCCGCCACCTTTGCCCGGTGGCTGGCACCGCTGCGTACCTGCGAATGGGTGGTCTACGCAAAGCGCCCGTTCGCCGGACCGAAGGCGGTGCTCGAGTACCTCTCACGCTACACGCACCGCGTCGCCATCTCCAACCAGCGTCTGCTCGCCTTCGACGAGCGCGGCGTGACGTTCCGTTGGAAGGACTATCGCGCGAAGGGGCGCACCCGCTACAAAACCATGACGCTAGAGGCTAGCGAATTCATGCGCCGCTTCCTGCTCCATGTGCTGCCCGGTGGTTTCCATCGCATCCGTCACTACGGGCTGCTCGCCAACCCGGTCCGACGCGCCAGTCTCGCCAAAGTGCGCGAGCTGCTGCACGTCGCACCCGGCATCGCCCCGTCACCGGACACCACCATCGCTACCCGGCCCGTCTTCGTCTGCCGCCACTGCGGCGCGCCGATGATCGTCATCGACGTATTCGCGCGCAGCGCCCCAATCCGCGCACCCCCAACGCACCGGCCGCACACATGAACTCCACGGTTCCCCGATATCCGAACCGACCGTCGGCTTTGCGGCAACGCGGCCCACGAGCGGACGTTTGCGCGTGTCACGTCGCCACGCTCCTCGCACGGCCGCCTCGTCATCGCGATTACACGACGGCACCGCTTCGCTACCCTGTCAGCGCCCAGCCAGCATCCAACTCCGTCCAGTTGCACCCGGCACGATTGAGCATCCCCGCCTATCAATCGCCATAGCCGCGAAATCTCCAACCGCATCGGGGCACTCCGCGGTTTCCTCCATCGGGCTTATTCGACGCCTGCCGACATGTGCAGAGGTATGCACATTCATGCGCCCGATGGCTGGCATCGAATAAACCTTAACGGACGCTGCCATTTTGCAGCAATAGGCCCGCCTTCCTGAAGACGCTGCTCAGGCTCGCTGGTGCATTTCAAAAGCCGACGAGCCTCCTAAGGTGAGCCTTTTCGGGGGCGTTGCTACGCCCCCGATCCATGCTCGTTCAAACAAGCCCAAGCCGCGCGAGCCGATCCGGGCGCACTGCGCTTTCGTCGACGAACCATCGCCTCGCTTGAACAGCCTCATCTACCGTAACCCACACCCCGTTGCCGGCACGCTCGCAAGGAACGAACCCCGGCGATGCACTCTCGACGATGCTTTCCAACGCACGCCCGACAACCGAATTCACCGCACGCCGGGTCGTTCCATCCGAATACCCACCGGCATTAGCAAAAGGCATCAACGCTCCTGCCGCGACCAGAAAGAGCACGTTTTGCCGTATTTCCATCGCGTTGCGTCGCGGATCGCGCCCGTGCAACCGTGTAACGATGTCACCGATACGCATCGAACCCTCCGCCATCAGCACGCGCAAATCTCCAATGAAATCGGCCTGAAAGTTCAATACCCCTCGAGGAATATTCACGCGCACATCGATTTGCTCGACATCGGTGGCGCAGCCGACGACCGCGTCGTCGAGATGTCCGACCACATCGCCTTGCCGATCCGTCTCTTGCGTTCGGCGAACGAATACATCTCGGCGGAATCGTCGATTGACCGCGAAGTCCGCCGCCAAGTGTCGCAGCCGTGCGCTCGCTAGTGTGGCGATCGATTCGGCTGCGCGTTTATCGATGATCAGCGGAAGGTGATTGTCGGCCAGCGTTGCGCTGCCCACGTACGTTAGACCGATGTCGGCCATTTCGTCGGCGACGTCGACGGAGTAATGCACCTTCCACGTGTCGTTTAGAAACTCATGCGCGAGATAGTCGACCGGATCTTTCGAAATGGCTTTCAGTGCTTCGTTTACCGCGGGATTGTCGCGGAAGTACTTGGCGCCCGAGTTGCCCAATCGCTGCATGGCATCGACTGCTGCGCTCACCTGATGCGCGACATCTCCATCCGCCGCTCGCGACAATTCGAGCATGAGTTTGCGTAGAGGCGTCTCCGCGGACCATCCGGGAAAACAGTTGTAGCTCAGATATACGATGCCGCCGTCATTGAGCTTGCGCGAGAGAATTTCTAGAAGTGTGCGACGCGCGTCGGCATCGACCCAACTATAGACGCCGTGCAGAACGATGAAGTCGAACGAGGGCAGATCGCGGTCGAGCAATGCGTCGAACGCGGCTTCGTGAAGAGCGATATTGTGGACGCCGAGGTTTGACACTCGGCGCGCGGCCGCCTCGATATGCGCCGGATTGAAGTCGCATGCATGGAATTGCGCGTGTGGGAATGCGCCTGCGTTGACGATTGTCGAATGCGCGGATCCGCAACCCAGATCAAGGTAGGCGAAAGGCCGAGTCAAGTCTCGAGGCTCCACGCCACCCAACGCGCTGACATAGTCGAGCCACGCAGGCGACAGTTCGCGATGAAATCTGTCCGGAAACGTCACCTCGCTGACATAACCGGAAAAGCGATCGGGTGCTTGCATGATGTCCAGTACGTTTGTCAGCCGCGCAGCGCGTCAGATGCTGGGCGAGCTTAGCATGCTGTCCTACAGCGGTGCTGTCCGGCGCTTGCAGGCGCATCACATCACATCGAGCGAGTCACTTCGACATGCATCGGCAAAGGTGAGTGTTTTCGGGAGCACGCGAAACGTAACGCGCCGACGTTCAGAGTACGGCAAGGGAGCGTGTGTGCGCACACGCTCCTCTGGTGTGCCGCACCTTATCAAAGGTGAGCATTTTCAGGATCAATTGCCACGCGTATCGAATGCCCTTCGTTCTGCGGTTGCATGCAAAGCGCGCACGCAGCGAAAGTCGATACCTGTCCTCGTCAAAACGATGTTCGGCCGGCAAGCAGTTCACGCATCGACATGCCTATCCCGCCGCCGCGATCCGCTTTAAGGTGAGGGTTTTCGGGAGTGGTTAAACGAGCGTGGTTAAAGGCTAAAGACTAAAGACGCTGCCCGCGTATGACGTCGCATGCTTTGTCGGCTATCGCGGTCTCGCCGCTATGCGCGCGCAGCCAGCCGGTGATCATCGGCCAGGTCTCCCGGTTCGCGTTGCGCGAAAGGACGAGCCGATCGTGCATATAGTCCTCGGCGAAGCCTTGCGCTTTGCCGCATAGACGATATGTCGCGTCGTCGCTGCCATAAGCCACGACGAGCGCTTCGCAACCACGGCCGGGCGCGATCAGCCGGTCGCACGTTCCGGCAAGTCCGAATACCGGGACGTTCACGTCGGCAAGGGCGCGCAGGAAATCGAGAAGTCGTAGTAGAGCTGGCGCGGTTCTCGCCGCGACAAAGAAGGTTCGGACTCCTAAGCGGTTGGGTGTTCGTCCTTTCGGTGCGAACCCAACAGTCGTTTGTGATCGGCACGCGGCTTTCGTCTTGAGAAAAGTCATGCATTGGCATCATGCGCGGCCTTCGCATGTCTTGTCGGCCATTTCAGGTTGGCACTGTTGCGCGGTTTTGCTGCAGGAAATGAAAAAAAGAAACGGTTCTTTCACCGTTGTGTATTCAATACTTCAGCCCGACAGCCATCGACAACACGGCCGTGGGTCCGTGCCAAGGCGCGTCGCGCGGCGGCGGTGCGGCGCGCGAGTCTGGGCGAACCAGCTTAGCGCAAGGACTCTGCCTGCATCGACATCGCTCCGTACCCGCAATGGCACGAGCCGTGCGTGTTTGTCCGATCGGGCATTTGTGTCGCCGCTTTGGAGGGCGACCCTGAGGAGCAGTGAGTCACATGAACTCGGCAACGCGTTTCGGCTGCCTGTTCGATGGCAGTCGGTCTAACTTCCCGACGCCCTGCTTGCACGGTAAATTTTCCCGTGCAGGAACGTGTCTCGACGCGCTCCACCGGTTACGAATCGACACGCGTTGCGTCCGCACGCGTGTTGGTTTTTGCGCGCCGCGAGCATATCTTTGCTGTGAATCGGAATAGGGACACCCAATGAGCGACGCACGAAGCATATTGCCCAACCGCGAGCGAAAAGATTTCTTGTCCGGGGGCGGCGAACTGGGCCGGCTCATTCGCGCTCATGATTGGCGCTCCACGCCGCTCGGCGACCCCGAAAGCTGGCCTCAGAATCTGAAGCTCGCGCTGCGCATCATCCTCAATTCTCGCCAGCCGATGTGGATCGGCTGGGGCGCTTCGCTGGTCTATTTCTACAACGATGCCTATCAATCGATCATCGGCGGCAAGCACCCGTGGGCACTGGGGCGGCCGACGGCGGAGGTCTGGCACGAGATCTGGAGCGACATCGGCGAGATGCTCGCGCTTGCGATGAGCGGAGGGGAGGCGACTTATGTCGAAGCGCAGCACCTCATCATGGAACGCAACGGCTATCCCGAAGAGACCTATTACACGTTCTCGTACAGTCCGATTCCCAACGATGACGGCAGCATCGGCGGCATCATCTGCGCCAACACCGACGATACGCAGCGCGTGATCGGGGAGCGACAGCTCGCGCTGTTGCGCGATCTCGCCGCAGGGACGGCCAACGCGCGCAATTGGCAGGAGGCGAGCGAGTACAGCATCCGTGCGCTCGGCCGTGAAGCACGCGATCTGCCCTTCGCGATGCTCTATCTGGCCGAACCTGGCGATACGGCTGTCAAACTCGTGGGTGCCTCAGGCATCGACGCGGCGCACGAAGCAGCGCCATCCAGCATTTCGTTCGACGCAGCGGGACTGTGGCCGGTGCACGAAGCGCTGCGTAGCCATTGCCCCGTCGTCGTGTCGGATCTGCGCGCTCGCGTGACTTCGCAACTGCCGATGGGTCCGTGGGACGAGCCGCCAAAACAAGGCGTCGTGGTGCCGATCGTGCTTTCGGGCGACGCGGGGCGCGCCGGGGCGCTCGTCGTCGGTTTGAATCCGTTTCGGTTGTTCGACGAAAACTATCGCAGCTTCCTCGGTCTCGTCGCCGGTCAAATCAGCGCGGCCGTCACCCACGCGCAGGCGTATGAGGAAGAGCGTCGGCGCGCGGAAGCATTGGCCGAGATCGACCGCACCAAGACCGCGTTCTTCTCGAATGTCAGTCACGAATTTCGTACTCCGCTCACGCTGATGCTCGGCCCGCTCGAGGACGCGCTCGGCGACGCGACGGAGGCGGCGCTCGCGCCGTCGCAGCGGGAGCGCCTCGCGACGGCACATCGCAACGGGCTGCGTCTGCTCAAGCTCGTCAACTCGTTGCTCGATTTTTCGCGCATCGAGGCCGGGCGAGTCGTTGCGACGTTCGAGCCGACCGATCTTGCCAAGCTAACCGCCGAATTCGCGTCGAACTTCGAATCGGCGACCGAACGCGCGCAACTCGCGTTGTCGATCGAATGCGAGCCGTTGCCGCAACCCGTCTACGTCGACCGCGACATGTGGGAAAAGGTCATCCTGAACCTGTTGTCGAATGCGTTCAAATTTACGTTCGAAGGGGAGATCGGCGTGGCGACGCGTCTGTCCGACGACGGAACGGCTGCCGAAGTCATCGTGCGCGATACCGGCGTGGGCATTCCGCCGCGTGAGTTGCCGCGCTTGTTCGAACGGTTTCATCGTGTCGAAGGGCAGCGCAGCCGCTCGTTCGAAGGATCCGGCATTGGGCTCGCGCTGGTTCATGAGCTCGTCAAACTGCACGGCGGCACCATTGGCGTCGACAGCAAGGTCGGACGCGGCACGACGTTCAAGCTGCGGCTGCCGCTCGGATACGCCCATCTGCCGCCCGAGCGCGTCGGTTCCACGCGCGCGTCGTCGCCGAGATCGGGGCGTGCCGACGCTTACGTGGAAGAGGCGCTGCGTTGGCTGCCGCACGGCGATGTGGGCGAGATCGATAGCGACGACGTGCCGGTCGATCGCGCCGACGAGATGCCCGAGTGGTCGTTTGGTCGAGGCACGATGGGCGCGCGCGTGCTCGTTGCCGACGACAACGCCGACATGCGCGATTACATCGGCCGCTTGCTGAGGAGCCGCTGGGACGTGGAGACGGTACGGGACGGCTGCGCGGCATTGGAAGCGATCCGCAGGCGCGAGCCCGATCTCATATTGACCGACGTCATGATGCCCGGGCTCGACGGCTTCGGTCTATTGCGCGAGATTCGCGGCGACGCGCAATTGCAGCACTTGCCCGTCGTCATGTTGTCCGCGCGGGCGGGTGAAGAGGCGCGTGTCGAAGGGCTCGAATCGGGTGCCGACGATTATTTGACGAAGCCTTTCTCCGCGCGCGAGCTCATGGCGCGCGTCAATGCGAATCTCGAAATGGCGCGCTTGCGGCGCGATGCGACGCGCGAGTTGCTCGAGAGCGAGGCGCGCTTTCGAAACATGGCGAACCATGCACCGGTGATGATGTGGGTCAGCGATCCCACCGGCTCGTTGACTTACCTCAATCGGCTCTGGTGCGAGTTCACCGGGCAGTCGTTGGACGAGGCATTGGGCGCAGGCGCATGGAATGCGTTGCATGCCGACGATCGTAAGCAGTACGAAGATTCGTTCTTGTCGGCCAACACGACCGGCGAAGCGTTCAGCGCCGAGTGCCGCGTGCGCCGCGCGGACGGCGTCTATCGCTGGGCACTGAGCGCGGCCGCACCGCGCTTCAGCGACGACGGCGCGTTTCTCGGCTACATCGGCTCGATCATCGATATCACGCATCGTAAGGAGGCCGAACGAATCTTGCGGGAGACGAACGTGGTGCTCGAGCGGCGCGTGGCTTCGGCGATCGCGGAGCGCTTGCACACCGAAGCGCAACTGAGGCAGGCGCAAAAGATGGAGGCGATCGGCAAGATGACCGGCGGTGTCGCGCACGATTTCAATAACGTGCTGCAGGTGATCGCCGGCAATCTGCAATTGCTGAGCCGTGACGTGGCCGGCAATCTGCGCGCGGAGCAGCGCTTGCAGACCGCGATCGCGGCGACGTCGCGCGGTTCGCGGCTTGCCTCGCAACTGCTCGCCTTCGGCCGCCGGCAACCGCTTTCACCGAAGAGCGTCAATCTCGGCCGGCTGATTCGCGGCATCGACGATATGCTGCGCCGCTCGTTGGGCGAGGGCGTCGAAATCGAAACGCTCGTCACAGGCGGCCTTTGGAATACGTTCGTCGATACCGTCCAGGTCGAAAACGCGTTGTTGAACCTCGCGATCAACGCGCGCGATGCCATGCAAGGGCAAGGCAAGCTCACGATCGAGGCGGGCAATGCGTTCCTCGACGAAACCTACGTCGCACGTCACGGCGACGTGATGGCCGGGCAATACGTGATGGTGGCCGTGACCGATACGGGGTGCGGTATTCCCCCCGAATTGCTCGAGCGCGTCTTCGAGCCGTTCTATACGACCAAGCCCGAAGGACAAGGGACCGGTCTCGGGCTGAGCATGGTGTACGGCTTCGTCAAGCAATCGGGCGGACACATCAAGATCTACAGCGAGGTGGGGCACGGCACGACGGTGCGCATCTATTTACCGCGCGCGCGCCAGCCGGAAGACATCGAGACCGATATCGAAACGGGACCGATCACGGGCGGTAGCGAAACGGTGCTCGTCGTCGAGGATGACGAAGACGTGCGCGGCACCGTCGTGGATTTGCTCTCGGAACTCGGCTATCGCGTTCTGCGGGCGAAGGACGCTCAGAGCGCGCTCGCTATCGTCGAGAGCGGCGTGCCGATCGATCTATTGTTCACCGACGTCGTCATGCCGGGCCCGCTCGGCAGTCCCGAGCTTGCCCGCAAGGCGCGCGAACGTCTGCCGAACGTTGCCGTGCTGTTTACCTCCGGCTATACCGATAATGCGATCGTGCACGGCGGCCGTCTCGACGATGGCGTGGATTTGCTCAGCAAGCCGTACAGCCGAGAGGCGATGGCCCGCAAGATACGGCATGTGCTGCGCAATCAGGTGCGCGGCGTGAGCGTGCCGGCCCCAGCGCCGAGTCTGCCGCCGCAGTTGCTCGAACGCGAGGTGTTGCCTGACGCTTCGCAATTGACGGCGCGCGTGCTGCTCGTCGATGACGACGCAATGGTTCGCTTCACGACGGCCGACATGCTCGCCTACCTCGGGCATGTCGTCACCGAAGCCGGCGATGCGACCGACGCGTTGCGGCTGCTCAGTGAGCGGGCGTTCGACGTCATCGTCACCGATATCGCGCTGCCCGATTTGTCGGGCGACGAGCTGGCCATGCGTGCGATCGCGCTGCAGCCGGGCTTGCGCGTGATATTTGCGACGGGCTACGACGCACTACCCGACGACAGCGATCATCAGGCGCTCGCGGGTGCGATGCTGCTGCGCAAGCCGTACAACAAGGAGCGCATCGAAGAAGCGATGAACGCCGCGATGGCCGCGCGCCTCGCGGCGGGGGCGTCGCGTGCGGCCATCGAGGAACGTTCGGCACCGGCTGTCGCCGAGAAATCGGCCAAGCAAATACCGTCGATTTGAAGCGGTCCTCACTCCTGTTTCGACGAGACGCCGGCATAGCCGGCAGTCCCGATCGGTTCAAAGATTCAAAGGTGAGGGAATTCGGGAGTACGTATCGCGTTGCATGTCGAGCGCCCAAATCGGCGCGTCGCCTCCCGAAAACACTCACCTTGCGCCGACGTACGATTCGCATCGATGCTGCGCTCAAATTCCCGGCCGGTCAGGCGATTCGGGCTGCGAGGAGCGGCATTATGCTCACGTTCATTGACCTCCAATCGGTTCCGTGCCGATCTTGCGTCGATAGGCGTGACCGGCGTTAACCCATCGAAAGGTGAGTGTTTACGGGGGCATCTATCAATGCATTTTCCCTCGAGTGACGCACGGGCGCGGGTGATTAATCGAACGGCGCTGGAACGGTCTGTGCACGTAGCCGGAGACACGGGCTTTTTGTCGGTTTTGCTTTTTGCCGATTTTGTATCGATAATTCAAGCCGACACCGCTTGAAAAACCCTCGTGCGCTGCCTCCACGGTCCGCGCCTGCGGACGGCTGCCACCTTTCGGCCGCGAGTCGAGTATGATTCGGCTCGGGTCAACCGGGGGATTTAGCCACCCTCGCATCAACCATAACCGGAATCATCGATGGAACAGCTTGAAGGCGAGGCTCGCGAACGGTTGATTCGCTGGCTGCGACGCCGCATGGACGAGTACGGCATTACCGTGGAAGCCGTCGCCGAATCGATTTCCGCCGATAAGCAGGCGGAGCGGCCCATACTTTATCGCGATGCGATGGGCAACACGTGGGATGGGTACGGGGATCCGCCCGATTGGCTGCGCCGCGCCGTGGCAGCGGGCCAGCAAATGGATTTCTTCCGCTGCGAAAGCTGACGCGCACGCCACGCTTCATTCGGCCTCGGACGTTTTAGCGGTTGTCTGGTCAGTCGGCCAATAATTCTCGAAGACGCATTCGCCGATCGGCATTCGCTTGGCCCATTGCTCGAGCTCGAGCATCGGCTTCGGGTAAAAGGCTTCGACATGCCCGAGACATAGAATCGCAATCGGCTTCGCGCCAGGCGGCATGCGCATCAGCGTACGCACCTCATCGACATCGAAGAGCGATACCCATCCCATGCCGAGGCCCTCGGCGCGTGCCGCGAGCCACAGGTTCTGAATCGCGCATGCGACTGACGCTAGATCCATCTCGGGCAGCGTGCGTCGCCCGAAGACGTGTTTTTCGCGGCCGTCCATCAACGCCATCACGAGCAGCTCGCCGCATTCGAGCATGCCTTCCACCTTCAGCCGCATGAATTCGTCGTGCCGTTCGCCTAGCGCTTCCGCCGTGCGCATACGTTCTTGCTCCACCGCGCCGTGCAAGGCTGTGCGCAGCGCCGCATCGGTAATACGAATGATGCGCCATGGCTGCATGAAGCCGACGCTCGGCGCGTGGTGCGCCGCGTCGATCAAGCGCGCGAGGACGGCTGCATCGACGGACCCTCGCACGAAGTGCCGCATGTCGCGGCGTTCGTAAATCGCGCGGTATACGGCTGCGCGCTGCGCGTCGTCAAATTGCATCGCCATGAAATATTGCTGCCATAAAAGCCGGGTTGGACGGCCAATAGCCGTGGAGGTACGAGGCGACGATTGCGCCTGAGCGGTACATCGGTTCGCCAGGCGTCTCCGATTGAGCACGCCGTGCCGTCAAGATCGGGGCCAGCGGGGTTTCGACGTGCGAGTAGTGAAACGTGTGGCCGCGCATTTCGCCTTGCGCGCCGTGGATCGCTTGCATGCCGAGCGCCGCCAACTGTTTGCCGAGCGCGGCGTGTCCGGGCAGCAGGCCGAGCATCGGCATCGTTTCGCCGGCGCTGTCGGTCAGGCTCTCGAGCAGATAAAGCATGCCTCCGCATTCGGCGAAGAGCGGGCGGCCCGCCGCGGCATGCGCGCGGATCGCACTGGCGGTGCGCGTGTGTCGTGCGAGCGCGGACGCATGCAGCTCGGGATAGCCGCCCGGCAAGTAGACGGCATCCGTTGCGGTAGGTAACGGTTCGTCAGCGAGCGGCGAGAACGTGCTCACGCGCGCGCCGAGGGAGGTCAGCAAGCGCAGGTTGGCGGGATACACGAAGGAGAACGCGGCATCGTGCGCGACCGCGATGTGCAGGCCGTCGAGTAGGCGAGGCAGCGGTGAGCGAGGCGGCGTGTCGAAGTCGGCCGCGGGCGGTAGCCGCGCGAGCGCGGTCGCCTCGAGCGCATCGGCGGCGCGCTCGAGGCGCGCATCGAGATCGTCGATCTCGTTGGCGGTATGCAAGCCCAGATGCCGCTCGGGCAGTGCGATATCCGGGGTGCCGGGCACATGGCCGAGCCAGCGCACGCTTGTCGGCAATGCGTCCTCGAGCAGCCGCGCATGGTATTCGGACCCGACGCGATTGGCGAAGACGCCGTGAAACGCGAGCGATGGATTGAAGCTCGCCAAGCCCAGCGCGATGGCACCGAAGGTTTGAGCCATCGCTTGCGCATCGATGACGACGGCGACGGGCAGCCCGAAGCGCAAAGCCAAATCGGCGCCGCTCGGGGTGCCGTCGAATAGTCCCATCATGCCTTCGACGAGGATGAGATCGGCTTCGCGCGCTGCGTCGGCCAGCAACTGACGACAGAGCGTTTCCCCCACCATCCAAAGATCGAGCGAATCGACGGGCGCGCCGCTCGCGCGTTCGAGAATCGTCGGATCGAGAAAATCCGGGCCGATCTTGAAGACGCGCACGCGCAAGCCGCGACGACGATGGGCTCGCGCGAGCGCGGCCGTGACGGTGGTCTTGCCTTGGCCCGATGCAGCGGCGCCGATGAAGAGCGCAGGACACGACGGCATGGTCAGCGGGCGGCCGTAGGTGAGAACCGGGCCGAAGATGACGGAATCGACGATGAGGGATGGGGCATGGGACGGGTGCTTGCGTGGGCGATGATGACGATACGCGCAGTGTAAAGCGGCTCGGCATCGCGCGCACGCTTGGCAATGTCGTTAGGAGTGCGAATTAAGACGGGTACGGCGGCGGGTGCTGCGAGGATGCGACGTCGGTCGGCTCGGGCGGCTCAGTCGGCTTGGCGACGGGTGCGACGCGTTGCATCAGATAGGCGTAGAGGGCGCGCAAGTCGTTATCCGACATCTTCGAGAACTCGGGGTAAGGCATCGCGGGATTGAGCACCTTGCCGCCGGGTGCGACGCCGCGCCGTACGGCGCGATCGAAATCCTCGTAGGTGTAACGGCCGATGCCGTAGCGCGGATCGGGCGTGATGTTGCTCGCCTCGACGGGGCCGAGCGGCGAAACCATGCGGAGCCCGCCGGCAAACGGCGCACCGCCGTTCGGGGCCGTATGGCATCTCGCGCAGTGGGCTGCTTCGGCAACATTCTTGCCGCGCGCGAGCAACGCTGCGTCGGCGGGGGCGCGCACCTGTGCCGCGGGAGCCGCGTGGTGTCGCGCGCTGCCCATCGCGATGGCGAGGACGGCAGGCAAAGTCAGCAGGAGCAGATCGGTTGCCATACGCGGTGGCTTTTTCATCGCGTTTATTCCCCGCAGTAGGACCATCCCCGCCACGAACACGGGCGCAACATAGATGACCGCATAGATCGGCAGCCAACTCAATACGACGTAACACCAATACGGCACGGCCTTTGCAAGGCGATGCGGCGCAACGCGGGCGCTCTCTTCCCGCGGCGGTACGGATCCATGAGGCGAACGCCTTGCAGGCAGCAGGTTCCATTCCTATTGTGCGCACGGCGTATCGAATCCGCTGGGGTACTGCCGAAGTCGTAAAACACTGCCAAACTTGACGTGTATTGGACGAGTGTTCGGACATACGCCGCTCGCCGAGCGGTCGGCGCGGTGCCCGTCATCCGTTATTCGTTATTCGTCTCCGAGCGAGGCTCATTCTATGAACGACACGCCGGTGTCGGAACGCGAACGCAGTTTGAGCGCGCGCACGACGTCGCAAGTTCACGAAGCGCTCGCCGGGCGCCGGCGCGGCGCGCGTTTGCTGTTGCCGTTCGCCGGCCCGGCCGTGGTCGTGTCGGTGGCCTACATGGACCCCGGCAATCTGGCGACGAACTTGCAGGCAGGCGCCGGCTATGGCTACGCGTTGCTATGGGTCGTGCTGTTCGCCAATGGCGCGGCGATGTTGTTCCAGGCCGTCTCGGCGCGGCTCGGCGTCGCGACCGGGCTGAGTTTGGCCAAGCTGTGCGCGCGCAGGCTATCGCCGCCCGTGGTGCTTGCGATGTGGGTCGTGAGCGAGATTGCGGCGATGGCGACGGATCTTGCCGAATTCCTCGGCGGCGCGATCGGGTTTTCGCTGCTTGCGCGGATACCGCTCATCGTCGGCATGGCGATCACGGCGGTCCTCACCTGGGCATTGTTGTCGCTGCAAAGGCGCGGCTTTCGTCCCATCGAACTCGCGATCGGCGCGCTCGTCGGCCTCATCGCCGTCGCCTACGTTGCACAACTCGTCTTCGTGTCCACGCCGTGGCGGCCGGTGCTGCGTGGCATGTTCGTCCCGTTGCTGCCCGATCGCGAAGCGCTCGTCGTATGCGCGGGCATCGTCGGCGCGACCATCATGCCGCACGCGCTCTTCCTGCATTCGGGCCTGACCGGCGAGCGCATCGTCCCGCGCACCGAGGACGAGCGCGCCAAGCTCGTCCGCTATGCGAACGCCGAGGTGATCATCGCGCTGACCGTCGCCGGGCTCGTGAATATGGGTATGGTCGTCATGGCATGCGGTGCGTTTCACGGCGGGCATCGTGAGGTGACGGAAATCAGTGCGGCCTACCGTACCTTGACGCCGCTGTTCGGGTCGATGGCAGCGGGGCTCTTTTTGACTTCGTTGATGGCGTCGGGTATTTCGAGCTCGGTCGTCGGCACGATGGCGGGGCAGATGATCATGCAGGATTTCCTCGGCGTATCGCTGCCGTTGTGGCTGCGGCGCCTGGTGACGATGGTGCCCAGCTTCGTCGTGGTTGCGCTGGGGTGCGGCGTGACGCGGGCGCTGGTGCTGAGCCAAGTCGTCCTGAGCTTTGCCGTGCCGGTGCCGATGCTCGCCCTGATCGGCTTTGCGAGCAGCCGCGCCGTTATGGGCGATCATCGTCTGGGCCCAGCTATGGTGCTGCTGACCCTCGTCGTATTCGTCGTCGTCGTGGCGATGAATATCGTGCTGCTTGCGCAGACCTGGCCGTCTTTCTAACGTCGGCGGTCCCGCAGGCCGGTGCCTCTTCGGTCGCGGCAGCCGCCATCCTCTGCGCAAAGGTGAGTGTTTTCGGGATTGCACGGGCGGTGAGGTCGATACGCTCTTCTTGCCTCACGCCAAATGCCATTCTGGCGAGACATCGCGCGCACAGACGCGGTTATGCACCTGCACGGCGCATGAAAGGCGCGTTGCAGGCGATGTGCGGTGAGTCGTTCCGCCGTCTAGCACCTCACCGCATGGCAGTGAGGCGGGCCAAGGTGAGTGTTTTCGGGAGCGACTTGTTCCACCATGTGGGCATCGCAGCCGACCTGCGTCGCGAAATCAGGATTCGTGCGAAGATCAAAGGCTCCGACGTGGCTTGGCCCGTCATCGCTATTGCGACTACTGCCGGACAGCGAGCCGGCTCAATTGGAGAACTTGATGATGCAGATCACGGGAGACATGCTGATCGGCGGCGGCTCGGTGCGCGGTAGCGCAGGCACGTTGCGCGCGTTCGACCCGGCCAAGAACGCGGAAATCGAGCCCGCCTTCGGCGCTGGCGATGCCGGCGACGTCGATCGCGCCTGCAAGCTGGCGCAAGCGGCGTTCGATCCGTTCCGCCAAGCGCCGCTAGAGACGCGTGCGCGTCTGCTGGAGGCGATCGGCGAGCGCATCATGGCGCTCGGCGACGCGCTCATCGAGCGGGCGCAAGCCGAATCGGCACTGCCGAAGGCGCGCCTCGAAGGCGAGCGCGCGCGCACGATCGGCCAACTCAAATTATTCGCGCAGCTCGTGCGCGACGGCCGCTGGCTCGGCGCGACGCTCGATTCGGCCATGCCCGAGCGCAAGCCGCTGCCGCGTTCCGACCTGCGTCTGCAGATGATCCCGGTCGGCCCCGTGGCCGTGTTCGGCGCGAGCAATTTTCCGCTCGCGTTTTCGGTGGCGGGCGGCGACTCCGCATCGGCGTTGGCAGCCGGCTGCCCCATCGTCGTCAAGGCGCACCCGGCGCATCTGGGCACCTCGGAGCTCGTGGGCCGGGCGATCCAAGAGGCGGTGGCCGAGTGCGGCTTGCCGGCCGGCGTGTTCGCGCTGGTGATCGGAGTCGGCAATGCCGTCGGCGAAGCGCTCGTCGCCCATCCCGCCATCAAGGCGGTCGGCTTCACGGGTTCACGCGGCGGCGGTGTTGCGCTGATGAACATCGCCGCTCGACGCCGCGAACCGATCCCGGTCTATGCCGAGATGAGCAGCATCAATCCGTGCTTCGTGTTGCCCGGCGCGCTGGCAACGCGTGCCGAAGCAATCGCGAACGGCTTCGTCGACTCGCTGACGCTCGGCGTCGGACAGTTCTGCACGAATCCGGGGCTCGTCGTCGTACTCGACGGTCCGCATCGGCAAGCGTTCGTCGATGCCGCCTCGAAGGCGCTCGAGAAGAAGGGCGCGCAAACGATGCTGACGGCCGGTATCGCGAGCGCTTACCGCGACGGCGTGAAGCGGCGTGCGGGCGTCGAGGGCGTGACGCGTGTCGGCCACGGCGCGAGCAGCGACGCTCAGCATGCGGCGCTACCCGAGTTGTTCGCGACGACGCAGCCGCGTTTCCTGGCCGAGCCGCCGCTCGAAGACGAAATCTTCGGGCCGACCTCGCTCGTCGTGACCTGTGCGAACGTCGACGAAATGATCGAATTGGCCGAGCATGTGGAAGGCCAGTTGACGGTGACGCTGCAGATGGAGCGCGACGACGTCGAGCTTGCGCGCAAGCTGTTGCCGACGCTCGAGCGCAAGGCCGGCCGCATTCTAGCGAACGGGTTCCCGACGGGCGTCGAAGTGGCGCATGCGATGGTGCACGGCGGCCCGTTTCCGGCCACGTCCGATCCGCGCTCGACGTCCGTGGGCTCGCTCGCGATCGATCGGTTCTTGCGGCCCGTCTGTTATCAGGATTTGACGGCCGAATTGTTGCCGCAGGCCGTGCAGGACGACAACCCGTTGAACCTCTGGCGCCTGCGCGACGGCACGTTCGAGCGTCGCTGAGCGGAGGGAGAAATCAATCTCCCACGCGATAGACGCGGCCCGTCTGCGCGCCTTCCACGCTTTTGCAGAACGCAAGCGCGGCGCGGCGCGCGCTGACGCCTTCGAATCCGCGAAAATACGGGGCGTAGACGTCGAGCGATTCTTCGAGGACGGTTGGGCTGACGAGGTTGATGCGCAGCGCGCGTGGCAGTTCGATCGCCGCGCCGCGCACGAACCCTTCGAGCGCGAGGTTCACGGTGGTCGCGTTGATGCCCTCGCGGATCGGCTCCTCGGCCAGAATGCCGCTTGTCAGTGTGAATGAGCCGCCGTCGTTGACGTGGTGCTGGGCGGCCAGCACCACGTTGACTTGGCCCATCAGCTTGTCGCGCAGGCCGATCCAGAACTGGTCGGCCGTCATTTCGTGAAATGGCCCGAAATGCACCTTGCCGATCGTGGTAACGACTGCGTCGACGCGACCGATCTCGTGGAACAGACGCTCCACGCTCGGCAAGTTCGTTGCGTCGACGTGATAGTCGCCGCGCGTCGCGCCCACTTCGATCACCTCATGACGTTGCTTCAGCTCTGCGCAAACGGCTTGGCCGAGCGTGCCGCTCGCCCCGATCACGACGATTTTCATTCCGGCTCCTCAGGAAAGGAAGAATGCGCTGCGCCTCGCGCCGCGTCTACGCGCATTATGGACGCGTGTCGCTCCGGGTGCGCAGCGGGAGTGTGAGCAAGACGGCCGCGATCAGTTTGCCTGCGAGCCCGAGACCGGTCACGAGGGCGCCGAGCGGAAAGATGCGCCATTCGACCGGTAGCAACGGTCCCACGAACGCGACCGACGCGAAGCAGAGCACGACCGTGATCCAGCGTGCCCAGGGGCGGCGCAGCGCGACGAATGCGTAGAGCAGGCCGACGATCACGCGTGCCGTCAGCGCGGCCGCGAGCGTTGACGACAGTGATATCGCGCCGTCTGTCGACGTGGGTGCGATCTGCCCGAGCGGAAGCTCGATCCAAGCGAGCGCGTAGCTGACGCCGAGACAGGCGAGCGCGATCGAAAACCGTCTGGCCGCGCCGGGTTCGAGCGGTGCGCGGCGTGGCGCGAGCGGATGGCGTACGCGCCGTGGAGTGGCGCCGGGTAACTGATGGCTCGGATGGCTCGCGCTCATAGTCCGCTCGCAAGGTGAGTGCGCATGATTTTTTTGTCTTCGACCCAAAAGCATCGAGCATGCGCAGACGTTCCTTTATCGTAGCGCAGCCTGAAGCAACTTCAAGCGTCGCACGAGCCCCGGCGCACGATCGTGCCGGATGGTCGCATTTGCGCGCACGGCATCGTCGCTGCAAGAGCCGTTCCGGCCTCGGTGCGACATGGCGCAGCGGCCGTTATGACTCGAGCAGTCAAAAAACTGCAATTTTTTCGATAGAACCGGCGTTTCCTACAGAGTATGATTCGAATCCTGCAAGCCGGCGCCCGTAGTGAAAACGCAGTCAGGCGCTTGCTCTCGCGGCTGCGCGACGCATCGCACGACGACGCAGCAAGCGTATTCAGGGAGGCAGGTGACTCATGCATCACCCCGACGCCGCATTCACGCATCGCGGATATTTGCTCAATTGCGCGCCCGCGCGGTCCGGAGACGGCACGTATCAGCCGTACGTCGTGATCTCGCGCTCGAGCGACGGCGAGCTCGTCGCGAATCGCTTTTTCCCCAATGAGCTGCGTTTCACCGACGAAGCCGCGGCGATCGCGCATGCGCGTGACTGGGCCGTTCGCTGGATCGACGTGAGCAGCCTGACTGTGTAGCTCGCGCGCGCCCGTATTTGCCCTATCCCGAGCGCTCGAACACCCTCACCGAAAACGCGGTAATCTCTTCGGATCGCCGACTCCAGCAGCCGCCTCGCCGCCGTTTTCATCATCATGCCGAACCCGCCTTCCCACCATTGGGGCCTCGATCGAATCGTGGCCGAGTTGCGCGCGTCGCGCGAGGATCTGCATCGAACGCGCCATCCGCAAGGCATTCGAGAGCTGCCGTCGCGCGCGGCGATCGTCGGCGTCGTCGAGGCCCTGCGTGCCGTGATGTTTCCGACTCACTATGGCGCACCGGATTTGACCGACGAAAGCGTCGATTACTACGTCGGCCACACGCTCGAAAGCGCATTGCGGGTGTTGTACGAGCAAGTGCGCCGCGCATTGCGCTTTCTGCCGGAGCACGCCGAGACGCTCGAGCCTGAACTCGAAGCGCGCGCGTTCGAGATTACGCGCGCGTTCGGGGCAGCGTTGCCCGGTATCCGCGCGATTCTTGCAAGCGACATCCGGGCCGCGCATGCCGGCGATCCGGCCGCACAGCACGTCACCGAAATCTTGCTGTGCTATCCCGGCGTGCTCGCGATCATGCATCACCGGCTCGCCCACGCGCTGCATCTTCTAGGCGTGCCGCTGCTCGCGCGGTTCATCAACGAGATCGCGCATTCGGCCACGGGGATCGACATTCACCCCGGCGCACAGATCGGCCCGAGCTTTTTCATCGACCACGGCACCGGCGTCGTCATCGGTGAGACGGCGATCATCGGTGAGCGCGTGCGGCTTTATCAGGCGGTGACGCTCGGTGCCAAGAGCTTTCCGGCCGATGCCGACGGTACGCTCGTCAAGGGGCACGCACGGCATCCGATCGTCGAAGACGACGTCGTCATCTATGCCGGCGCGACGATTCTCGGGCGCGTGACGATCGGACGCGGCGCCGTCATCGGCGGCAACGTGTGGCTCACGCACAGCGTGGCGCCCGGCGCGAGCGTGTCGCAAGGTAGCGTGCGCGAAGGCGGACGCGGCGACGAAAACCCAGACGCGCGGGGGCGCACGCGCCGATGAATCGCGGGCGCGTCGTCATGCATCGTTGTGCCGTTGCCGGCGTGCAGGCCACGGCGGCCGACACGGCGCGATCGTTCGGCCGCCACTCGCACGATACGTTCGGCGTCGGGGTCGTCCGGCGCGGCGCGCAACGTTCGGCGAGCGGCCGCGGTCCCGTCCAAGCGCGAGCCGGCGACGTCATCACCGTCAATCCCGGCGAGGTGCATGACGGCAGCCCGTTCGACGAGCGCGGCCGGGCCTGGCGCATGCTCTACCTCGAGCCCGCGCTCGTCTATGACGTTGCGTGCGAACTCGGTGCGCCAGCGCCGACATCGGTTGAGCTCGAGCAGCCGGTGTTGCATGACCACGCTTTGGCCGCGTGCTTCGAACGTGCATTCGCCGCGGTGATAGGCGCTGTCGACGCAGCCGACGCATTGACGCGCGAGGCGTTGCTGTATGGCCTGATGATGCAATTGGTGGGCGGGCATACGACCGTGCGGCTGCGCGCCCCGGTGCGAGCGGCGCTCGACGGTGCGAGCACTTCGATTCGGCGCGCGAAAGCACGGATCGACGACGATCCGCATGAACCCGTTACGCTGGCCGGCCTGGCGGCCGAGGCCGGGCTGAGCCGATTTCAGCTTTTGCGCGGCTTCGCGCGCGAGACGGGGCTGCCGCCTCACGCCTATTTGATTCAACGCCGCATTGCACTCGCCCGCCGCTTGATCGCGCAAGGCAGGCCGCTTGCCGATGCCGCAGCCGATGCCGGCTTCGCCGATCAAAGCCATATGACACGCGCGTTCGTGCGCGCCTTTGGTGTAACGCCGGCGCATTACGCCGGCGCCGTCCGCTAGCCGCCCGACGATCGCTTCTCGTTTCGCCGCCCACGTCCGCACTCACGCCCACGCATGCCGTGCGGCTCGCTGCAATTTCATTCAAGACCGTTTTCGCCGGACTCTCTAGGCTGCGTCGCATCCTTTTAACGATGGGAGCGACACGATGAATTCGCGTTTGACCGGCTATCTCTTTTGCACGCTGGCGATGATCGGCGTGGGCAGCACCGTGGTGGCGAGCAAGCTGATTGCGCATGGGCTGCCGCCTTTCGCTGCAACGGCGCTGCGGTTTGCGATTGCCTTCCCTCTGTTCGTGCTGGCGATGCAACTGACAGGCGAAGCTTGGCCGCGCGTCAGCCGACGCGAGGCGCTGCTGCTTCTCTTGCAATCCGCTGCCGGCAGCATGGGTTATACGGTGCTGTTGTTGAGCGGCATGCGGCTGACGTCGGCAACCGATGCCGGCGTGATCGCGGGCAGCTTGCCGGCCGTGGCGGCGCTGGTCGCCGTTGTTGCCTTGCGCGAACGGCCGGGGATGCTCACGATCGGCGCCGTCGCGCTGGCGACGTTGGGCGTAGCCGTATGTACGCTGCACACGGCCGGCGCAAGCGAGCCGGCTGGCGTTTCCGCCCCCGCCTCTGCCTCTGCATCGATGCTGCTCGGCAATGTCTTCGTTCTCTTGGCCGTCCTTTGCGAAGCGCTGTTCATCTTGCTCAACAAGCGTTTGCGGACACCCGTTTCGCCGTTGCAGATGTCGACGCTGATGTCGGGTATCGGCCTTGCCCTGTCGTTCATCCCCGCGCTCCTCGAACGGCCCTGGACAATGGCGTACGATCCGACGGCCATCGAAGGCGTCGTGTACTACGCGCTCGTGCCGACCGTCGGCGGATTCATGCTTTGGTTCGCGGGTGCCGCGCGTATCGCCGGTGCGCAGGCCAGCGCGTTGACGGCGTTCGTGCCGATTTCGGCGGCCATATTCGCCGCGGCCGTGCTGCACGAGACGATCGGTGTGGCGCAATGGGGGGCGATGGCGTGCGTGCTCGGCGCCGTGTTGCTCATCGCGTGCGAGGGGGCAAGGAGGCGCGACGCCAACGCCTCGTCGGTCACGGTACATCGTTTGCGTATCGATTAGGAGTCCGAAGCAAAACGATAGCAATAACGATAAGGAGTCCTGACGATCGAGCGAAATGACTGCCGCATGCGTTCATACGGCAGCGCGCGTCGTTCAGGCGTTCGGGATGCCCAGCCCGCCCGAACTGCCGACGATAGCCAAGAACTCGCGTCGAGTCGACGGATCGTCGCGGAACGAGCCGAGCATGCGCGAGGTCACCATTTGCACACCGGGCTTGTGCACGCCACGTGTCGTGATGCACTGATGGGCGGCTTCGAGGATCACGCCGACGCCTTTGGGCTGCAAGATTTCGTTGAGCGTATCGGCGATCTGCACCGTCATCTTCTCTTGAATCTGGAGGCGCTTCGCGAATGCGTCGACGAGCCGCGCGAGCTTCGAGATGCCGACGACGCGATGATCGGGCAGATAAGCCACGTGCGCGCGGCCGATGATCGGCACCATGTGATGCTCGCAATAGCTTTCGAAGCGGATGTCCTTGAGCACGACCATTTCGTCGTAGCCGTCCACCTCCGAAAACGTCCGGGCGAGAATCTCGCGCGGATCGTGCGAGTAGCCTTCGAAGAATTCTTCATAGGCGCGCACGACGCGCCCGGGCGTATCGAGCAGGCCTTCGCGTGCGGGATCGTCGCCGGCCCAGCGCAGCAGCACGCGCACCGCGTCTTCCGCTTCGCTGCGCGATGGCCGCACCGGCGCCACGGCCGAGGCGCCGGCTCGTTTGCCGCGTTGGCTCGCCTGGCCGGCTTTCTTCGCTCGGGATCCTTCCTTCATCGTTTGCTCCTCGTCTGCTTCGCTTGCGGGGCTCTTCGAAATGGGGGCCATTGTTTCACGATTTGCGCTGCAGAACTGAAACGATGTTGCGCGGCCGGCGTTGCCGCGTGCCGCAGCTACTCTTCGGCGTCGTGTTCGGCGACGAAGCGCATCAAGTACGCGCGTAGCGCGGCTTCGAGCGCACGGTGATCGGCGACGCTTTTCGAGCCGGCTTCGGCTTCTTCGCCGAACAGGCTGGGCGGCGCGTCGTACAAGCCCACTTCGAAACCCTCGCGCAGCACGCGAATTTCATGCGTGCCTTCGAGATATTCGGCAACCCAATGAATCCCTTCGATATGGGTGCCCGTGCGAACCGGTGCGGTCATCGGAGCCTCCTCGGAGCCAGAGCCCGTGGCGAGGCCGTCGACGGGTACCGGCGCTTGGGCGCTTGGGTTCCGTCAGAGGCTACGCACTGGCTTGGGAAAAAGAGTACGCCACTCCCGCACCTAGGGAAACGCTGATCAATGAGTTCGCCGGCGGCGTTTTGCACGAGTCAGTTTGCAAGTGTCAGAACGGCGAACGAATTTCGTTGCGATCGGGCTGAGTTTTGCTCGAATGCGGGCCGATCGCTCGCGTTTTTCATACACATGACGGACTTTGCCCATGTATCGAGTTCAACTGGCTCTTTGCGATCACCAGATTGGCCAAGGCGAAGAGGCTGAACAGTTGCGCCGTGTTCTTGGCTAGGCCTTTATAGCGGACCTTGCGGTGGCGGAACAAATTCTTGACGACATGAAACGGATGCTCGACCCGGGCGCGAATTTGCGCTTTGGTTCGCTCCACCTGGATCAGCAAATCCTTCAGCGCCCCGTCTCGCATTGCCTTAATCTTTCCGCGCTTGACAGCCACGCGCCATTGCACCGCTTTGCCGCGCATCTCGTCGCGCTTTTCAACGCCCGTGTAGCCAGCATCACCAAACGCTTCCCGCTCGTGCCCGTGCAACAGAGCGTGCGCTTGCGATACGTCCGTTACGTTGGCCGATGTACCCACCAGGCTGTGCACCAGACCCGAGTCGGCATCGACGCCGATGTGCGCTTTCATGCCGAAGTGCCACTGATTGCCCTTCTTCGTTTGATGCATCTCAGGATCACGGCTGTTCTCGGCATTCTTGGTCGACGGTGGCGCCTCAATAATCGTCGCATCCACCAAGGTGCCTTCCTTCATCAGCAACCCGCGTTCGCACAGCGAAATGCCGATCTCGTCGAACAGCTTGCGCGTCAAGTCATGCTCGACCAGCAGGCGGCGGAACTTCAACAGCGTCGTCGCATCCGGCACGTCCTCGACCGCCAGATCGATGCCGGCAAACGCACGCATCGCAATGCTGTCGTACAGCGCGTCTTCCAACCCTTCGTCCGACAGCCCGTACCACTGTTGCAGGAAGTAGATCCTCAGCATACGTTCCAAGCCAATCGGCGGTCGGCCTCGCTTGCCCTTCGGGTAGTACGGCTCGATCGCCGACAGCAAACGTGGCCATGGGACAAGCTTGTCCATCTCCGCCAGAAAGCGTTGCCGCTTGGTTACGCGCTTCGCGCCACGGCTTTCCGCTTCTGCAAAACCGATCTGTCGCTTCATGTTCAGGGATCCGTTCCGCGTGCCTCTTTCTACAACGTCCTCGGCGGCCGATGCGATGACCGTCGAGTCGAATAAATCAGTGTTTCCCTAGCGCACGCGGTATCGCGCCGCGTGCGTTAGTGGGCCAGTGCGCGCGATCAGTGGCTGATCGCCTCGAGCGCGCGTCCCTTCGTGGACGGTCCGAGCAAGATCATGCAGATGCCGATGACCATCGCCGCGGCGACGAACACCGCGACTCCCGGCACGCCGTACTTGTGGAGCAAAACGCCGATTGCGAGCCCTGCGAAGGCGACGGCGAGCCGGCTCCACGAATAGACGAAGCCCACGGCGCGCGCGCGCACGCGCGTCGGGAACAGTTCCGCCTGATAGCCGTGATAGGCATACGACATGACGTTCGAGGCGAGCGTGAAGAGCACGCCGAGCACGATCAGCAGCGCCGGTGCGGACGCCTGCGAAAACAGCGCGATCACGATGCCCATGATCAACAGGCCGCCGCAGATCTGCGTCTTGCGCTCGATCTTGTCGGCGAAGAGGGTACCGAGCAGCGGGCCGAACGGGTTCGCGATCGCGATGATGAAGGCGTATTGCAAGCTCGTCGTGATGTGAACGCCGCGGCTGATGAGCAGCGTCGGCACCCACGCGGCGAAACCGTAAAAGCCGATCGCCTGAGCCATGTTGAAGATCGAGAGCAAGATCGTCCGCTTCAGATAGAGCGGGCCGAAAATTTCGCTGAACGAGCCGCGTCCTTCGACTTCGTTACCGATCGGCTGCGGCGGCGGCAGCTTGATACCCTTCTCGGCTTCGACACGGCGTTCGATGTCGGCGACGATGCGCTCGGCCTCGTCGACGCGCCCTTGCCGTGCGAGCCAGCGCGGGCTTTCCGGCACGTTGCGGCGAATGATCCACACGAACACGGCGCCCAGCGTGCCGATCAGAATGACGACACGCCAATACTCGAGCCCGAACGGGTGCGTATCTTTGAGGATGTAGGCGAGAAACGCGACGAGCGGCACGACGCAGAACGTGATGAACTGGTTGATCGCGTAGGCCCGGCCGCGTTCGCCGCTCGGGATCAGCTCGGAGATGTACGAGTCGATCGTGACGAGCTCGACGCCGATACCGATGCCGGCGACGATGCGCCACAGATTGATCGCGAGGCCCGAATGCTGGAACGCCATGATCGCGGTGCAAACGACGTACCAGATCAGCGACCACGTGAAGATGAAACGGCGTCCGAATCGATCGGCGACGAAGCCGAAGATGAGCGTGCCGAGCCAGAGCCCGGCGAACGTCGCAAAGACGAAGGTGCCGAAGCCCGCGACGGCAATCGGCGCGAGCGCCGCGAAAAAGCCGAGCGATTCGGGCTTGAACAACCCCGACTGCACCATGCCCGGCGCGACGTAGCCGGTGAAGAACAGGTCATAGAACTCGAACACGCCGCCGAGCGAAATCAGCATCACCATGGTCCAGACGGTGCGCGACGGCGGCAGGCGGTCGAACCGCGCTGCGATTGCTAATGATTGTTGCTGACTGGTCATCTTCGCCTCTTTCCGTTCTTTTGCGTTTTGCTGTCGGATGCTTTCGAGCGCCTTATGGGCGCGCCGTAGCAAAGACGCGCGCATCGGTGCGGCACTCGTGCGGCATCCCCGCAGCAATGTCGCATGTCGTCAACTACTTAACAATGGGTGCGAACACGGACGAGACTAGCATCAAAACCCCCGATTTTCCTCACCGCACGCCGGCGAGCGCTTGCCGCACCGTATCGAAGATTCTGCCGATCTCGTCTTCGCTCACGATGAGCGGCGGCGAGAAGGCGAGAATGTCGCCCGTGTAGCGAACCAGCACGCCAGCCTCGAAGCATTTCACGAAGACCTCGGAGGCGCGCGCCCCGGGCGCACCTTCGCGCGATTCGAGCTCGATCCCGGCGACGAGGCCGAGGTTGCGGACATCCCTCACGTGCGGTGCGTCGGCGAGCGCGTGCGCGGCGCGCTCGAAGGCGCCGCCCAAGCTGAGCGTGCGCTCGAACAGTTGCTCCTTGCGATAGAGCTCGAGCGCGGCGATGGCGGCTGCGCTCGCAAGCGGGTGCGCCGAATACGTATAGCCGTGAAACAACTCGATGGCGCCCGGCATGCCGCTTTGCACGATCGCATCGTGCACCTGGCGGCTGGCCGCGACGGCCCCCATCGGCACGGCCGCGTTGTTGATGGCTTTGGCCAGCGCGATGAGATCGGGTGTCACGCCGAAGTGCTCGCTCGCCGTTGCATGGCCGAGCCGGCCGAAGCCCGTGATGACTTCGTCGAAGATCAGCAAGATGCCGTGCTTCGTGCAGATCTCGCGTAGGCGCTGCAAATAGCCTTGCGGCGGAATCAGTACGCCCGTCGAGCCCGCGACCGGCTCCACGATGACGGCGGCGATCGTCGATGCGTCGTGCAGCGCGATCAGACGCTCGAGTTCGTCGGCCAGGTGCGCACCCCAAGCGGGTTGCCCCTTCGAAAACGCGTTGCGCTCGAGATTGTGCGTATGCGGCAAATGATCGACGTTACCGAGCAGCGACCCCGAGAACGTCTTGCGATTCGGTGCGATGCCGCCAACCGAGATGCCGCCGAAGCCGACGCCGTGATAGCCGCGCTCGCGCCCGATGAACCGCGTGCGCTGCGCTTCGCCGCGTGCGCGGTGATAGGCGAGCGCGATCTTCAGGGCGGTATCGACGGCCTCCGACCCTGAATTCGCGAAGAAGATCCGGTCCAGGCCCGCGGGCATCATCTGCGCGACTTTCGCGGCGGCTTCGAATGCGAGCGGGTGGCCCATCTGGAACGTTGGTGCGAAGTCGAGTTCCCCGGCGGCGCGCTGCACGGCGGCGACGATTTCATCGCGGCAGTGGCCCGCGTTGACGCACCACAGCCCCGCGCAACCGTCGAGGATTTCGCGGCCGTCATGAGAGCGGTAATACATGCCGCGCGCCGACACGAGTAAGCGTGGAGCCGCCTTGAACTGGCGGTTGGCGGTGAAAGGCATCCAAAAATTCGACAGATCTTCGACGGCGACGGGCGAGTTCACGGCGTTTCTCCTGTTGTGTCGGGGCGGCGGCGCGGGCGGCCCTCGAGCTTCGATGTGGCAACCGACGACGGCAACCGATTTCGCCCACTGTAGCGCTCGTGCCCGAAGTATGGACATGAACAGTTGATCGACTGCGCTGCCAACTGTGCTGGTAAATTGGCGCAAACTGTGTTGGCAGAATGGGTCGTATCCAATGATCGAACTGAACCTCGAACGCGATCGCGCACGCGCGCCGACGCTTGTCGAACAACTCGTCCGCGCCTTTGCCGGGGCCATCGACGCACAATCGCTGCGGCCCGGTGCGGCGCTGCCGTCCGTGCGCCAACTCGCCCGCACGCAGAGCCTCAGCACGTTTACGGTGACGGAAGCCTATGGGCGATTGGTGTCGATGGGGCTCGTGACGGCTCGGCGCGGCTCGGGTTATCGGGTTGCGGGGCGCACCCCCGCACCGCGTGCGGCAGCGCGCGAGTGGCAGCCGCCAAGCTTGACGGCGACGTGGCTGCTGTCCGACGTATACGCCGATCGATCGGTGCCGATCAAAGCCGGCTGCGGCACGCTGCCGAACGAGTGGGTCAACGAAAGCGGCCTGCATCACGCGCTGCGCACCCTCGCGCGCGTGCCGGCAGCACGTTACGCCGACTACGGACATCCGTATGGTTTCGCGCCGCTGCGCGAGCGCGTGGCCGAGCAGCTCGACGCGTTGGGGCTGCCGGTCGAGCGCGAAAACGTGTTGCTCACGCAAGGCGCGACGCAGGCGCTCGACTTGATCGTGCGTACGTTGCTGCGGCCCGGCGACGCTGTGATCGTCGAAGATCCGGGCTACTGCAATCTGCTGCAAATCTTGAAGCTCGCGGGGTTGGTCGTGCATGGCGTGCCGCGTACGCCGTCAGGGATCGACATCGACGCATTCGACGCGTTGATCGCCGCGCACCGGCCCAAAGCCGCCTTCATCAACACGGTGCTGCAAAACCCGACAGGCGCCACGTTCGGCATGGCCTGTGCCTTCAGGCTCGTGCAATCGATCGAACGTGCGGGGCTTTGGCTGATCGAGGACGACGTGAGCCGCGAGCTCGCGGCGCCCGGTGCGCCCGTCGTGGCGGCGATGGAAGGCTTGCGGCGTGCCCTGTACGTCGGGGGCTTCTCCAAGACGATCACGCCGGCGTTGCGCTGCGGCTACGTCGTGGCCCAGCGCGACGTGTTGCGCGAACTCGCGCGCACGAAGATGGCGGTCGGTCTCACGTCGTCGGAACTCAACGAGCGCATCGTCGACAAAGTCATTGCGGAAGGGCGTTACGCGCGGCATGTGGAGCGTGTGGACGAGCGGCTCAAGCAGGCGCATGCCCTCGTCGAGGCGCAGATGGACGCGCTCGGTTTCGAGTTGTTTCATCGTCCGCGCGCCGGCCTTTTTCTTTGGGGCCGTTTGCCGATCGATGCCGAGCGTGCGGGCGCGATCGCCACGGAGGCACTCGGCGACGGCATTTGGCTGGCGCCGGGCTCGTACTTTCGCCCTGACGATGCGGCAAGTAGCTGGTTTCGCTTCAACGTGCCCTATTCGACGGACGAAGATTTATGGCGCTTTTTGCGGCGAATGATCTAGATTTCGAAGCGTCGGGCGAGCGCCGGATCATGTCGAGAAAAAATACGGCGCGACGATGTCGAATTTGCCCGCGGCCGCTCGTCGTAGCAATGGAGCCTCTCGGTACGCAATACGTCAATACGTAGTAAGCGATGAGCGATGCGATCCGCGACGCGGACGAACGTGCACTCGCTGTATTGCCCGCCACGAGGCCCACTCGTTAACCGATTAATGACTTTGGAGCGCTTAGAATGACCTCATCCGTCAAGCCCATTCCCGAAGGGATGCATACGATCACGCCGCACCTCATTTGCGCGAACGCGGCCGAAGCGATCGCGTTCTATGTCAAGGCGTTCGGTGCCGTGGAACTGTTCCGCATGCCCAGTCCCAACGGCAAGATCGCACACGCGCAGATCAAGATCGGCGACTCGGTGGTGATGATGACCGACGAAAACGCCGAATGCGGCGCCATCGGCCCGCAGACACTCAAGGGAACGCCCGTCAGCCTTTACCTTTACTGCGAGGACGCGGACAAAGCGTTCGAGCGTGCCGTGTCTGCCGGCGTGACGGTTCGCATGCCGCTCGCCGACATGTTCTGGGGCGATCGCTGGGGCCAAGTCGAAGACCCGTTCGGACACCACTGGCACATCGCCACGCGCAAGCGCGAGCCGAGCATGGAAGAAATGCAGCAAGCGATGGCGGAGATGCAGCGCGGCTGATCGCCCACGCAGCAGGCGCCGCCGCCTACTGAAGCGTCTCGGGCGCATCGCTGCAGGCGTGCCGCAGGCACATGCGCAGCCAGCGATGCGCGCAATCCCCATCTAGCCGCGGGTGCCAGATTTGCGAGACGGTGACGTCGGGCGTCGCGACCGGCAAGCTGAACGTATGCATGCCTGCGCGCGTGGCGTCTGTTTGGCGCTCGGGGACGTTGGCCACCAGATCGGTCATGCGGGCAAGCGCGAGTGCGTCGGGAAAGCTCGGCACGATGACGCTGACGATGCGTTTCGCGCCGCGCTCGCGCAGCGCATCGTCGATCGGGCCGAATGCGTGGCCGCGCCGCGACACGCTGATGTGCCGATACGCCGCGTAGCGTTCGGCCGTCATCCCACCTTCGACGAGCGGATGCCCGAGGCGGACCACGCCGACGAACTTGTCGCGAAACAGGGCCTGGATGCGCAGTTCCGGCGCCATGTTGCTGACCACCCCCACTTCGAGGTCGGCGATGCCGTCGCGCAGCATCGATCCGCTTTTGTCGGGCTTCGCCGCGAAACACAGCCTCGCGAGCGGCGCCTGTTCTTCGACGAGCGCGGCGATGCGGGCGCCGTAGCGCTCGATGAAACCGTCGTTGGCGCGGATCGTGAACGTGCGTTCGAGCGAGGCCAGATCGAGCCGTATCGACGGGCGCAAGACGTTTTGCGCATCGGCGACGACGGCGCTGACTTTGCCGCGCAATTCGAGCGCGAGCGGCGTCGGCACGAGACTATGGCCGGCGCGCACGAGCAACTGATCGCCGGTGACGTTGCGCAGCCGCGCCAGCGCTCGGCTCATCGCGGAGGGGCTCAGTTCGAGGCGCTGAGCGGCGCGCACGACGCTCTGTTCGGTAAGCAGCACGTCGAGCACGACGAGCATATTCAGATCGATCGAAGTCATGGCGGCCACCGGCGAGAGCGCTATTCATGGCGTGGTACTCATGAATATAGTGCGTTTTACGCGTCTTCCGCAGTGCGGAAACTACGATTATGCTGAACGCCACAAATAAAAAGCCGCACAGGTGCTCACGCCTTTTTCTGCCTTATCGTGGCCATGCGAGATGCGGATCGAAAACCGCATACGCCCGACAGTTCAAGCCTCGAACGAACCGCTGATCCTGTAGTTCTCTTTATCCCTCATCGAGTGAGCGGGGAATTTTTTTCGAATACGCCGTCCCGTTTTCGTTCGGATGCGATGCGATTGTCGTTTCCGGCGCGGCGGACGGTGCATGGTGCAAGTGACCTGGCATGTTTGCTTTCTTTTGCGGAGCAGAAAATGGAGCAACTGATGAAGCGCGAGGAGACGGTGCCGCCTTTGCCGTTGCGCGGCGATGCGAGGGGGGTGTCGCGTCTGAGCGAGCGCGAATGTGAAGTATTGCGCTGGGCCGCGGTCGGCAAGACGTCGTGCGAAATCGGCATGATTCTCGGCGTGACCGAACGAACGATCAATTTTCACGTAGCCAGCGCAATTTCGAAGCTCAACGCCTCGAACAAGACCCATGCCGCCGTCAAGGCGCTTATGCTCGGCATTATCGTTTTCAATTAGTACGCCTCTCGCTCGGCGAAACGAGAGGGTGTCGCCGCTTCCCTCTCGTCGCCGTCGCCGTCCCGAATCAAGTCAGTGAAAATTCGGCAGTCCTAATCAAATTTCTCCTTGAAACCGTTTCACTTGCTCTTTGAATGAATCTGGAACCGGTAACGATGCATTGCGCTCGTAATCGAACATCACATGCGTCGAATACGCTTTGGCGACGATCGGCTCACCGTCGCTATCGAGCCGCATCACGTGCTCGATATCGAAGCTCTTTTGACCGAATCGCGTGACGCTGCTGCATACCTTCAAACGATCCCCATAACCTGCGGGGCGCACGTACTCGCATGCCGTCTTGACCATGATGTGCGGCAGTTTCTTCGACAAAGGAAGATCGAGCAGCGCGTGCATGAAGGTCAGATAGGCATGTTGAAGGTAGTCGTAGTAGACGGCGCTGCCGACGTGTCCCATTGTGTCCACGTCGCGATATTTCACCTCGATCGGCGTTTCGAACCTTTGCGTTTCCATGATCGTGTCTCCATTGAAAGTGCCCTGGCTGGCCTAGCCCGTTCCGAACGTGAACGAGCGCAGACAGGCTACGGCCCATCGGTTCGCGAATGAACTGAGAGAAGTGCCAGCGAACCTACGGTTTCTGAGAGTTCTGCCAGTTTTCGCATCGGTCGGCCTCCGTTCTAATGCGTCCCATTCCATCGGACGCGGCGACTCGCCGCGCCACACAGAGCGGAGGAGACCATGGCTTCTGTCGTTGCCTATCGATCGCCGATCATGCCCGAGCGGCTCATCACCGCCGCGCAATTGCGCGCGCTGTTGCCGCCGAACCCGCCGTTGCTGGCACTCGTGCGCGAAACGCGCGAAGCGCTCGCACGCATCGTTGCGCGCGAGGACACGCGCGTCGCGTTGATCGTCGGCCCGTGCTCGGTTCACGATGCGCGCGCGGCGCTCGACTATGCGAAGCGCCTCGCGCCGCTGCGCGACGCTTACCGCGATGCGCTCGAAATCGTCATGCGCGATAGCGATGCGTTTGCGGCCTATCGACGCTTAGGACTGCCGACGATCGCCGAACATGGTGGACGCGTGCTCGCGCGCAGCGACGAAGCCGTGCCGCTCGAAGGCGGATGGCATCCGCGGCGCATCGTCGTGCTCGAATTCCCGAGCGTGGAAGCCGCGCAGCATTGGCATGCATCGCCGGGCTATCAAGCCGCGCGACAGTTGCGCCTCTGTGCCGGTACCACGCGCAGTGTGGCGTTCGAAGGGCTAATGGCGTAGCGTCACGGGTGACGGACGCGGCGCACCGGCCCGGTGCGCCGCCGCCGTCCTACTTCGAGAGGACCGGAACCATGGCCGCTTATGTCATTTTCGACATCGAGATACACGATCCGCAGCAGTACGGCGAATATCGACAGCTCGCTACGCCCACCGTCGCGCAGCATGGCGGGCGCTATATCGTTCGCGGGGGGGCGGCAAGCCGTCTCGAGGGCGAATGGGAGCCGAAGCGCGTGGTCGTCCTGCAGTTCGACACGATCGATCAAGCACGCGCGTGGTACGACTCGCCCGAGTATCGCGCGGCCAAGGCAATTCGAGAACGTAGCGCGCACGGCAAGGCGATCATCGTCGAAGGCGTTTAGGGGAAGAAGATGAATGCAATCCGCGACCGCGCACGCGTGGCCGTCATCGGTGCGGGCATCGGCGGCGCGGCGGTGGCTGCGTTGATGCAACGCATCGGTTATGACGTCACCGTTCATGAGCAGTACGAACGATTCGCGCCGGCGGGCGGAGGCATTCATCTGAGCCCGAACTTGATGCGCGTCCTGCGCCATCTCGACGTGCATCGGCATGTGTTGTTGAAGGGCCAAGAGCCCAGTGCTTTTCTGAACCGCACTGCGACGAGCGGCGAGGTGCGCTATGCGCTGTCCCTCGGCGAAGACGCGCATCGCCGATTCGGTTCGCCGTTCGTCGCCGTGCTGCGCGGCGAGCTGCATGCGGCGCTGATGTCGGCCGTCGCGCGGGGCAGCGTGCGATGGGGCAAGCGCTTGGCAGGCATCGATTGGCGCGGCGAGACGATCGTACTTGCGTTCGACGACGACACGCGTTTTGATGCCGACGTCGTCATCGCATCCGATGGTTTGCGCTCCAAAGTGCGAAGCGCGCTGCGCGGCAACGAACAGCCGGTGTTCTCGGGGCAGGTGGCCTTTCGCGGCTGGTATCCGCGCGAAGGGCTGGGCGGGCTGGCCGTGGACGATCTAACGAAGTGGTGGGACGACGAGACGTTCGTTCTCTCTTATTTGGCGCGGATTCGTCGGCGCGCCTGCCGGCATTGCGCACGCCTCCGGCTAGCGCGATGGCGGCATAGCGATGGAGATAGGCCGCATCACCTTGGCCGACGATACCGGGCGAGCCAAACAACGGCGAGCGTTGCCGCGAACAGCAGCGCACACCCGCCGGAGAAATCGTCGAGCGCGAGCATGTGCGCCTGCACGTCGACCGATTTCGACATCGTCGCGAGCGCAGCGTCGGACGATAGTCCCGCGTGCCGCAGGCTATCGAACCATCCGGTGAACGCGCGATCGAGCGGGGAGAGTCGCTCGACGAGATACGTGCTGTGAACGCGTGCGCGGCGTTCGAAGTAGGTTGGGGCGAGCGACGTGGCCACGCTCGTACCGATACGGCGCAGCGCATTTTGCAGCCCGGACGCGGCAGGCAGCCGCTCGCGCGGCAGTGCCGCGAGCGAGAGCGAAACGAGCGGCGTAATAAAGAACGCCGTCGCTGCACCCATTAGCAGCGCATTGCCGGCAATCTCGCCAAGCGGCACGTTCGTGTCGAAGCGCATGCGCCACCACGAAGCCGCACCCCATCCGACGAGTGCGAGCGATGCGAACCAGCGCGGATCGACGCGATGCTGCACGCGACCGATCAGCGGCGCGATGACGATGCCCGCGATACCGAGCGGCGCCGTGGCGATACCGGCCCATGTTGCCGTATAGCCTTGCTGTGTCTGCAGCCATAACGGTACGAGCACGAGGGCAATCCCTTTGCGCGGCATGCTCGGACATACACATGTGGTTGTCGCTTAGCGCAAGCACGCGAGTTGTTTTAATCGCATCGGATTGCCCCGCAAATTTCGCAAACGTTTGCGAATCCCGCATAAACACGACCGATGGTCTTTTACAACAGGGCTTGACAAAATGAGTTAACGCTTTAAAGAAAGCTTTTAGAAAGCAAATAAGTAATTTTTGGTAAGACTTTTCCTTTCGCTCAGCTAACGCGCTGCCTCCGTTAGATCTCAGGCCCCATATGGGCGCACCGCAGTTGCACCGCAACGCAGCATTTCCTTTCATCGCGTCGAGTGCCGCTTCAATCGAAGACCCGATACGTCAGTCGCACCCATATCGATAGTTTTTTCAAATGGAAATGCCGGTGATTCCTTTGATACGATGCGCACGCTGTTCCGGGGGCTATCCGCCATAGCGTCATTGAATGGCGAAGCAACGTAAATAACGAACCGAAATACCGAGCGCAAGATCGCCATCGATGGCGGCGCGGACGCATCGGCGAGATAGACCAATGCAATTGCGGATACGCCGTGCGGGGCTCACGGTAGAGACCGTCGATACGACGCTTGCGCCATCGTCGCGTGCGCGACGATGGCTAAGCCATGCGGTATTGCTGACCTTCCTAGTCGCAGGTGCTGCGCATGCCGGCGCCGCGCCGGGCATCGTGCCGGACGGCGGCACGCAAACGACCGTGACGAGCGCGAGCAACGGGCGTCAAACCGTTTCGATCGCGCCGGCCACCTACGGCGTTTCGAGCAACACCTACACGAACTTCAACGTTACCCAAGCGGGTGCGACGCTCGACAACACGAGCGCTAATGCGCGCACGATCGTCAATCAAGTCACGAGCACGAACCCGAGCCTGATCGAGGGCGACATCACCGTGCTCGGCTCGCGTGCGAACGTGGTGCTGGCCAATCCCAACGGCATTACCGTCAACGGTGGATCGTTCGTCAACACGGGGCACGTCGCGCTCGCCACGGGGCAAGTCAGCTACGACGATGTGCCGCTAGGGTCGGGGCAATATCAACGCAACGTCTTGCTCGATACGCAAGGCGGGACGATCACGATCGGGCCCGGTGGCCTGGCCGGTACGCTGATCGGCCTGGAGTTGATCGCCAAGCAGATTCAATTGAACGGCCCTGTGACGAACACATACACGTCGTCCACCGCCTACGTTCGCGCTGTCGCCGGCACATCGCAGATCACGCTTAACACAGGCGTCTCGCCCGACGACAACAACAACGACTGGCTGACGCTGGCCAACACGCAGATCTCGAATCCGAACGCGATCGCCATCAACGTCGAGCCCGCGGGCAGCATCACCGCAGGCAGCATCAGCCTCATCGCAACGGATCTCGGCGCCGGCGTGCGCAGCGCGGGAACGATGCTCGCGAACGCCGGCGACTTTACGCTCAGCGGCGCCGGCGACGTCCAGTTGCTGACCGGCAGCAGCGTGAACGCGGCCGGTAACGTATCGATTCAAACGAGCGGTGCGCTGTCCCTCACGGGGGCGAGCGTGATGGCCGCGGCAGGCGGCGTCACTTTGTCGAGCGACGGCTTCACTGCAACGAACGACGGCGCGACCGGATCGACGGTTTCGTCCACCAATAGCGGTGTCGTCATCCAAAGCAGCGGCGACTTCACCGAGACGAGCAGCCTGATCGAGGGCGCAACGCGTATCCAGAACGATACGGCATCGCTCGGCGCCGTTACCTTGTCGGTCACGGGCAACGTCGCGAACACATCGGATGCGACGCAGCCCGGCACGCTCGGCGTCGTGTTCGGTCAGAGCGACGATGTCGTCGTCAAAGCCGGCGGCAACGTCGTCAATCAAGACGCGCGCATTGCATCGAACGACAACGTGACGATCAGTGCCGGCGGCGATATCGACAACGTCATCGATCACACCTCGGGCGTCAACGGCGGCACACCGACGAGCTACTCGGACGACGGCCATCGTTTCTTGTTCTTGACGGCGGACGACGACGGCTATTCGGTCGACTACGGCTCGCTGCAGGCGCCCACCCAGCAACCGTACATTTGGTCCGATAGCGGCAACATCTCGCTGAGCGGGCGCAACGTCGCCAACGACGGCGGTTCGATCACGACGAACGCCGGCAAGATCACGATCACGGCGCAACAGCAGTTCCTCAACCAAGCGGTATTCACGGGGCAAGCCGCGTTCCAGCAGTCGTGCTTCATCTTTTGCCACGAAAGTGCGTCGAGCACGGTCCAGCCTTACGGCGGAATGATCGAAGCCAACGACGACATCGCGATCAAGGCGGGGACGCAAGCGGTCAACGTCGGTGGATACGTCGATTCGTTCGACGGTAATTTGACCGTCACGGCGCCTACCGTGACGGCGACCGGCGTCATGGGCTATACGGCTTACGATCGCGACTTCGGCCTCAAGGCGTGGTTCGGCAATAGCTGGGCGATGCTCTATGCGGACGATGACGGCGGCGTGTTCGAAGCGGGTTCAGGCCAGGTCACGTTGGTCGGTCAAGGCGTCGTCAACGGCGGTTCGTTCTCCGGCGCCAACGGCGTAACCGCAACGAACGGCATCGTCACGATCGCGCCGCCGCGCCAACAGCCGGTCACGATCGGCAGTCACTTGGGATTGGTCTCGTGGATCGGTCTCTAAGGTCTTTGAACATCGCGCTCTCGCGGTTATCGCTCGCTGTCGCGCTGGCGTGGCCAGCATGCGATGCCGTGGCGCAAGCCGTGCCGCCGCTGCCGCCTAGGCCAGGACTGGGCCAAGCTGGCATGCCGCCGCTTGCGCCCGAGTTGCCGTCGATTCAAGACCCCGGCCAGCGAATGCTCGACGATGCGCGGACGCAGCAACGACAGCGAGAACTCAATGCAGCGCCGGCACAGATCGAAGCCGCGCCCGCCTCGCTGCCTGCCGCACCCAATCTTCCCGCAGGCGCCGATGTCGAATCGCTGCCCGATCCGGGGCCGACGTTCCTCATCAACCGCATCGCGTTCTCGGGCGAGAAGGTGCTGACGGACAAGCAGCTCGCCGCGGTAACACGCCCATTCATCGGCAAACATCTCGGCCGCAATCGCATCGACCTGTTGCTGCGCCGATTGACCGAGGCTTACATCGAGCACGGCTACATCACGACGCGCGTTTATCTGAGTACGCCTCAACATCTCGCGACGGGCACGTTGGCCGTGACGATCGTCCCCGGCCGTATCGAAGCGATGATGCTCAACGGTGCACCGCTGCGGCCCGCGCCTACCTTGCCCGAAAGCGGCCTGCCGCAAACGAAGGGCGGTGGACTCTTCACCGATGCGGGTACGGCGTGGGCGTTCCCCGAAAGCGTCGGTGATGTATTGCGCTTGCCCGATCTCGAACAAGGCGTCGATCAGATCAACCGATTGCGTCGCAATCAAGCACAGATCCAGGTTTTGCCGGGACAAGCCGCGGGCGATTCGATCGTCGCGATCACCAACCCGTACGGCAATCGATTCAACTACAACTTCGGCATCGACAATTACGGCGATCCCTCGACAGGCAAGCTTCGTTATCGAGGCGCTGCGGAAGCGGACAACGTCCTCGGTCTTCAGGAGTCCTTAGGACTTTCGTATATCGGCAGCACCGATACGAATGCGGTGGTGCTGTCGGCAGCCGTGCCGTTCGGGTTTCAGACCTATAGCTATACGACTTCGGTGTCGGAGTATCAGCAACTGATCGGCGATTCTGCGTTGCTGTACGGAAGAACATTCAGCCAAATCCTCGGCTGGAACGATGTGTTTGCGAACTCCGCTACGTCGCGCCTCTCCGTCGATGCGACGCTGACGAAGCTCAGCACACAGCGCAACGTGAACGATTTGGAATTCTCACCCGAGAACTTGACGGTACTGCGCTTGGCTTTGTCGGGGCTTTGGCATTTCTCGGCACACAAGGAGCCGGGTGCGTTGACGGCGGAATTCGGCATTTCCGAGGGATTGCCGTGGCTCGCGGCGACGCACGATGAGCACGGCATCGACGAAACCGATGCACATGCACAGTTCACGCGTGCCGATTGGAATGCGACGCTACAACTACCGCTCGCCAGTATCGGACCGACGGATTGGACTTATCGCGGCACGCTCAACGGCCAATACAGCCACGACGCACTGTTCGGCAACGAGCAAATCTTTCTGGGCGGAAGCGACACCGTGCGTGGTTTTTCGCAGGCGGCTGTTAGCGGAGACAGTGGGTTTTATCTGCGCAACGAATGGGTCTGGTCGAACGCGCCGGCTTGGCACGACGCGCACTGGGAGCCCTACGTTTTTCTCGACGGCGGCAAGGCGCATCTGGTTGCGCAAGGCGGGTGGCCAACGATGGCCGGCGCAGGTATCGGCGCCCGCGTGCAATGGACGTTTCATTCGCAGTCGATCTCGGGCGAGGTGCTCGCGGGGCAAGCGTTATTGCAGCCCGCGGCACTGGGCCCGAGATCGCGTGTGCTGCTTTTCACTTTGAACTGGGCGACATAGGTTAGGCGGCTTTGGCGCCGAATGTCGCTTCCCTTATCCAACCGATTACGAGGACCCTCCGATGAAACACGAACAGAAGCAAGATCTGAAAGCGACGTTCAAGCGCGGCATGGCTGCCGCTGCGGTATTTTCGGCGCTCGTCGCGCCGGCATTCGGCGCGCAGCCGCCGGCTCCCGCGCATGCCGCTTCGGTCGCGGGCGCATCGTTGCCTGCGGGTGTCATTGCGCGCATCAACGGCGTTGCGATCGCGCAATCGGATTTGGACGCGGCAGTGCGGCAGAGCGGCCAGCAAGACACGCCCGCGCTGCGCACATCGTTGAAGAACCAGCTCATCGCGCGCGAATTGTTCCGCCAGGCCGCGCAAAAGGAACACTACGACACGCACGCCGATGTGAAGGCGGGAGTCGAGCAAGCGAAGGCCATGTTGATGATGCAAGCGTACTTGCGCGATGCCATCAAACCGGCGCCCGTGAGCGACGCGGACGTGAAGGCCAAGTACGACTCGATCGTCGCTTCGCTCGGCACGAACGAATACAAGCCGAGCGCGATCGTGGTCAAGGACGCCGCGACGGCCAAGACCGTGCTCGATCAACTGAAAAAAGGCGGCGACTTCACGCAACTCGCCAAGCAATACAGCGCAGGGCCCGCGGCGGCGCAAGGCGGCGCGCTGAACTGGGTGTCGTTCAAGACGCCGATTGCCGAAGGGCAGACGCAGGGCTGGCCGCAGCCGCTGGCCGAAGCGCTCGTGAAACTGCCGCAGGGCGCGGTCTCCAGCGCGCCCGTGCAAGTGGGCAATGCGTTCTGGATCCTGCGCGTCGATCAAATGCGTCCCACGCAAATTCCCACGTTCGATCAATCGAAGGCGCAGTTGCGCAAAGAACTCGAGCAAGTTGCGGTGGCGAAGGCGACGGCGCAGGTGGTGACCGACCTCGTGAAGGGTGCGCATATCGAGCAGTAAGGGCGGTCGTTCGCTCGTGTGCGTAGCCGTGGCGAACAAAGGACGCGGCGACCAAAAAGCATTGTTAAACGGAGTATCGAATTGAAATCGGTAACTAAGCTAGTGACGGTTGCTGTCTGTGCGTGCCTTATGACTGCTTGCGCAGCACCGCCCCGGGCGACCTACGATTCGGCGAAGATGGACGCCGTAAAGACGATTGCGGTTGTCACGCCGAAGAAGACGAACTATTACGCCTTCAGTGCCGGAAGCGGTCCGGTGATGATCATTGGTCCCGGCATACTCGTGGCGGCGATCACGGGCGCAGTCTCCGGCGCCATTAGTGCGGCTTCGCACAGAACCAATCCGACGTTCAACGATTTCGTGACGGAAAAACTGGGCGACACGGCGTTGAACCGGAAGTTTGTCGATGCAATCGAAGGCGAACTCCGAAACGAGGGATACGCCGTCAAGGAAATCGATCTAGCCGGCGACGATATGCCAAAGCTGGTCTCCAAGAATCACGGAGCGACGTGGGTTCTGGCGGGGAAGCGCTATGCGGGCGCCGACGCGATCATGGTCGTTCAGAACACCAATGGCTACTTTGCCCCCGGCTCGTTTTCCTGGTACACGCGTGACGTCCGAGCGAACGTCACGATTTATAAGGCCGATACGTTCGAGCCGATTTTCAAAGACCAGTTGCATTTCAACAAGGGAAATGCCGATCCGTACCATTACACCCTGTACTCGGAGCTGAAGGGCGATCTGCCTCACGCGATTCAGGGGGTGGACGAAGCGGTGATGGGGCTTGTGCCCAACATTCAGGCCGATTTGCTCGCGAGCCGGGGTGTATCGGCGGCCACCGTTCAGACGGCGAAGACACCGGAGACGTCGGCCGTTGCGAAGACGGCGGAGACTGCGGAGACTGCCACGACACCGGAGCCTGCGAAGGCGCCGGAGACCGTGAAGGCGGAATAGGCGTCGTGCACGTCGGATGAGTGCGTCGATAACGCGAACAAGCGATCGAGAACAATAAATAATGAAACGGGCTAAGCGGGGCGAGTGGTGCCAACTGGAAGCTGCTCAGGCAGCGCGCGACCAAATGCAATTGCGCGCGGGAGAGCCGATGCGCGATGCGGGTATGCGTCGCTATCGCGCATGGCAGCGCGCAGTGAGTGCGCTCGTTGCCGCTACCCTTTTCGTCGCTCCGATCACCATCACCGTCGAGCAAGGTCGGGCCGCGGCAGGCGTGATTGCCGCGGGCGATCATCGTCTCGATGACAATGCATGGCGCGTGATCCAAGACCTCGCCTCGCTGCGCATTCGCTTCGCGATGCAAGTGGCGGAAGCCGCCCCGATCACCGATCCCACGGCGCCGCTGTCGTTTCAACCGAAGATCACGCAATCGACCGGTACGAACGGCGGTGTGCCCGTCGTCAATATCACGGCGCCGAATGCCGCGGGCATCTCGCTCAATCAATATCAAAGCTTCAACGTCGACCCGATCGGGTTGATTCTGAACAACAGCCTGCAAGGCGGCACGACGCTGACGGGCGGCAACGTCACGGCCAATCCGAACTTGAACGGCCGCACGGCCAGCATGATCGTGAACGAGGTCACCTCGACCGGCAGTGCGTTCATGAGCGCACTCAATGGGCCGCTCGAAGTATTCGGCGCGCCGGCCACGGTGATCATCGCGAACCCGAACGGTATCGCGGTGCGCGGCGCCGGCTTCACGAACACGATCGGCGTGACGCTGACGACGGGCGCGCCGCAATTCCTGACGGGAATTGGCGGCACGTCAACGGATTTCACGAATGCGCAGGCGGTGGCGTACGATGTGACCGGCGGTCACATTCAAATCGAAGGCAACGCGGGCACGAACGGACCGGGCTCGGGTATCGAGGGCACCGTTGGCACGATCGATTTGATCGGCGAGACGGTGGGGATCAACGCGCCGCTGTATGCGGGCACGCGTATCAACGTGATCGCGGGCGATCAACTCGTGAGCCCGAGCGCATCGGATGCGACGGGGACGACGTATTCGACACAGTCGAACGGCAGCGCCAATACGCTGGCTTCGATCGGCAATGCCACGCAAGGCTATGCGATCGATGCGACGAACTTCGGGGCGATGACGGCGGGGCAGATCTCCGTGATCGGCACGGCGCAGGGGATGGGGGTGCGCACGGATGCGGCGCTCGCAGCCACCGCGGGGAGCTTGACGCTGTCGTCCAATGGAGATTTGACGACGAACGGCTCCGGCCTCAGCGTCGGCAACTACCAGGTCACTGCCGCAGGCGACATCTTGTCGACAGGAACGGTGACATCGAACGCAGACGTGTCGATGTCCGCAGGAGGCAACATCAGCCTCACCGCTCAGACAACGGCGGTCAACGACATTGCGCTCTCAGCGGGGCAAGACGTTGCCTTGACCGGTTCTCTCGCCAGCGGTAAGGCATTCAATGCAAACGTCAGCGGCGCGTTCGATATTGCCGGCTCGCTCTTGGTCGGCACCGACGCGACGATCGCGAGTGGAACGTTCGACGTACCGGGCGTTGCTATCGTCCAGCAGAACGGGACCTTAACCACGCGAGGAGACATCACAGGCAGCGGCTCGATTGCGTTCGGCCAAAGCGGTGCATTGACAAGCGGCGATGATGTTAACCTGACCGGGACGCTCCTGGCCAACGCTCTGCAAGTCAGTGCGGCCAACAGCGCGACGTTCGCCGATGTACAAGCCGGCGGTGCGTTTGCCGTCGTGACCAACGGCTCGGCCGGCAATGGAAACGTGACATTCAACGGGAACGCCGCCTTGGTAGGCGATGCGTCCGTTGTGGCGGCCGGCGACATCGTCGTCAACGGCACCCTGGCCGGGGGAGCGCAGACGAACATCGCGGCGCAAGGCAACGTCACGGTCGCGGCAACGGGGACGCTGCAATCCGTTGGCGACTTGTCGATGAGCGCATCGACGGGTAGCGTCAACTCGACTGGAGCCATTTCCAGCCACGGTGCGCTTACGGCGAACGCCGCACAGAATGTGGCGCTGACCGGAACGACGAACGCGACCGGCGATGCGACGTTGACGGCGGCTAGCGATGTGACCGTCGATGGCACGTTTGCAAGCCAAGGCAACGGAACGATAACCGCTGGGCACGACGTCACGCTCGCCGGCAACAGCGGGTTCACGAACGACGTATCGGCGAGCGCCGGCAACAACTTGTCCGTTACCGGCGCGCTGCAAGGTAACAACGTCACGCTGACGGCTAACAATGCCATCGCGTTGAACAACGTTCAGTCCAATGCGGCACTGGCTGTAACGACGACCGGAGCCACCGGTGGCGGCAATATCGACGTCAATGGTACGGTCGCTTCCCTTTCGACCGGTACCGTAAGCGCGGCCGGTGCTGTTGCGGTGAATGGCACATTGAAGACGTCGAGCGCGCTGAACGTCACCGCGACGACCGATACGACGATAGCGGGAACGCTGACGTCCAACGGCGACATGACGCTCGCAAATTCGACCGGTTCGTTGACAAGCACTGGGACGATTCAGTCGGGCGGAAACCTGACGGCCAACGCGGCGCAGTCGATCGATCTCGGCACGGGTGCGACATCGTCACTGGGCGATCTATCGTTGACCGCTGGTCAAAACGTCACGATGAACGGAACGATCGTCAGCCAAGACAACGGGACGATCAAGGCAGGAGGAGCGATCGGTGGCGGGGCATCGCTCGCATTTGGTTTGGCTGCGAACCTCAATTCGGTCGGCGACACGACCCTCACGGGCTCGCTGCGCGGCGCGACGATCCAAACTAACGCGGGTGGTTCCGGCACTTTCGCCGACGTGCAAGCCGGTTCTGACATTGCGCTGGTGGCGATCGGCGATCTAAGCGTGACGGGCACGCTTGTCGGCGGCTCCAACGTGAGCCTGACGGCTGGAAACGACATCAACGTTAGCGGCACGACGACCGTCACGCTCGACACCGCATTGCAAAGTGGTCGCGACATCAACGTCACCGGCACGTTGAACGGCCAGGGCAACGGATACTTTTCGGCTGGACGCGATATCGTCGGCAACGGAACGCTCGGCTTTCAACAGTCGGCACTCCTAACTGCCGCGGCTGATATTGCACAGGGCGGGCTTGTTCAAGGGCAGAGCATACAGGCGTTGGCCGGCGGCAACTTGACGCTGAATACGGCCCAATCGGCAACGACTGTCGGCTTGAACGCCGGGGCAAGCGGTACCGGCGACTTGACGATCAATGGCGCGGTTTCGGCTGCTCAAAGCATCACAGCCACCGCGTTTGGGAATGTCACGATCGGCAGCAACGGCAAGCTCGCTGCGGGTTTGACGCTGGGTGTCAGCGCCCTGAACAATATCAACGTTGCCGGAGCACTTGAATCGACGGGCGATACGACGCTCAATGCTCAACTCGGCAGCTTGAATGCAACGGGCGGCATCAATAGCGGTGGGATTCTGTCGATCACGACGGGGCTCGATCTGTTGCTCGGCGCGAGCACGACGTCGGTCGGCGACATGACGCTCACCGCTGGGCGAAATGCCGTGCTGAACGGCACGGTGGTGGGCCAAGGCAACGGTTATGTGGCGGCCGGCCAAGACATTACCGGTCCCGGCACACAAGCGTTCGGCACTGCCGCGGTACTGAGTGCGCAACGCGATATATTGCTGACCGGCAGCCTGCAAGCGAACGCGGTGCAAGCGACGGGCGGCGATAGCGCGTCGCTGAACGATGTGACGTCGGGGACGACGCTATCGTTGACGGCTGACGGAAACGCCGGCAATGGCGATGCATCGATTACCGGTACGGCAATGGCGCCTGGCGCGGTGACCGTGGAGGCCGCTCGTGACGTGATCGTCAGCGGCTCGGTAATCGGCGGTTCGACGGTCGGGCTGGCGGCAGCGCGCAACGTCACGGTAGCGGGCAGTGTGCAGTCGGCCTCGGACTTGACTGTCGTTGCCACGAACGGCACGGTATCGCTCACAGGTACGACGACGACATCGGGTGCGCTGAACGTTGGCTCGGGTCTCGACACCGTCTTCGGTGGACAGACGAATGCAACAGGCGCCGTCACTGTCTCCGCGGGGAACAACGTTCAACTGACTGGATCGCTCGCAGGCCAATCCACTGGCACGTTGACCGCGGGACAGGACATCAGCGGAGGAGGCTCGGCAGCTTTCGCGCAAGCAGCCGAGCTGACAGCCGGGAATGACCTTGCGCTGACCGGCTCGGTGCAAGGCGCGAGCGTGGCGGTGGTCGGCTTCAACAATGCTGGCCTTGGCTCGGTGCAGTCCATGTCGGGCGACATCACCGTTACCGCGCTCGGCCTCGCGGGGCAAGGCGATCTGACGCTTAGCGGCCCTGCGACGTCGAAGGGGAATGTATTCCTCGATGCAGCACGCGATATCGACGTGGCCGGCGCGACCAGTGCTATCGGGACAGCTACGATTTCCGCAGGGCGCAACCTAACGGCGGCCGACGTCACGGCAGGGGGCGCGCTTTCCATGGCCGCCACGAACGGCGGCCTGAGTGCGGGCAACCTGACGACCGATGCGAACCTCGCTGGTGCGGCGGCCAATAGCGTATCGACGGGTTCGGTCAACGCGGGTGGAACGGTAACGTTCCAAGCGCAGGGTCTCGACGGAACGGGTGACGTTAATGTCGGTGGCGCGTTGGCCGCCGGTTCTGCCACCGTCATTACCGCGGCACGCGATGCGACGTTCGGTTCCACCGTGACTGCGGGCAATGCGCTGACGGTCTTGGCCGGCCGCAATCTGACGGCGAACGGCAACATCTCGACGGGCGCCGACACCTCCTTGACCGCGACGAGCGGCAATCTCGATGCGTCCGGCTCCATCACGACTGCCGGCAACTTCGATGCGAGCGCAGGGGGATCGCTTGCACTGGCCGGTGGTTTGGTCAACGGCAATACGGCATTGACCTCGGGCACGGCGATGGCGCTCACGGGTACGCTCTATGGCCTGGGCACCGCCACGATTTCAGCGAGCGGCGCGATCGCGGGTGGAGGATCGCTGACGGTCGGCAGCGATATTGCGCTGACCTCAGGTGCGGACATAACGCTTGGCGGCATTCAGGGCGCGGGACAACTCACAGCCACATCGGTCGGCGATATGTCTCTGGGCGCGACGACCGCTGTCGGCAACGTGACTGCAAACTCGACGGCGGGCAGCGTCACATTCAATGGCGACTTGCAGTCGGCAGGCAATGTTCAGCTTACCGCGGCCAACAACGTGGCGGTGACAGGTGCGGTGTCGTCGGTTGGCAGCGTGACCGTCACGGGGACGAACGGCAACGTCAATGTGGCGGGCGTATCGACGAACGGCGGCGCGACGTTGACGGCAGGTCAATCACTCACGCTGAGCGGCACGAGCGTGGTGGCAGGGGCGCTTGCGCTCGCGGGCGCGAACGTGACGCTGTCGGGCTCGCAAAGCAGTTCGAAGAGCATCACGGTGGCGGCGCAGGGCGCGCTCGATGCCAGCCAATCGTCGATCGTGTCATCGCAGAATCTGCAGATGAGCGGTACGGATATCACGCTCGGCAGTGCGGTTGTCGGCGGAACGTTGAATGCGCAGGCATCGAATCAACTGTCGTTAGTGGGCAGTGCGGTCGATGTTGTCGGCAGTACCACTCTTACGTCGCAGAACGGCATCTATAACGCGAGCAACGTGTTGTCGGGAGGTGCGCTCAATGTGTCGGCGCCGAACATCACGAATGCCGCCAATGCGTCGCTTGCATCCACCAGCACAACGACGATCTCCGCGACGAACTTCACGAACGCGGGCCTCGTCAATGGCAACACGACATCGATCAATGTCGCCGGCACGCTGAACAATAGCGGCGGCTCGTTGATGGGTGTCAACGCGCTGACCATCAATACAGGAGTCTTGAATAACCAAAACGGTTTGATCTTCGCGGGCGACCCGAATTCATCGACCGGTGCGACAGGGGACTTGTCAGTCACGATCAATGGAGGCGGCAGCAGCGCATTCGCGAACGCAGGTGGGGAACTGCTGGCGCAACGTAATTTGACGATCGGCGCGGTTAGCGCGACGCTCGATCCGTCGCAGGGGACGATCAGCCAGGGTGGGCAGTTGTCGATCACGGCCGGGTCGATCGACGTGGCCGGAACGTGGGACTACGGCGGCCAAGGCGTTTCGATCTACGGGATCAACGGTATTGCCAATAGCGGCACGATGACGGGCGCCGCGCCGCTGACGATTTCGACGGACGGCACGTTCACGAATAGTGGGCAGGTCATCGGTCAGGACGTGACGTTCAATGGTGCGCTCTACAACGTTGCCAACGCGGTGATGCATGCAGGCGATGCGATGGTGCTCAATGGCAGCGTCACAAATAGAGGCACGATCGAAAGTGCGGGCAACATCACGTTCAACGGGGGCGGCAATAATTTCGATAATCAATACGGCACGACGCAGGCGAATGGGAACATCGCCCTGAGCACGGGGGGGACGATCTATAACACCGTTGGGACGATCAGTGCGGCCGGCAATATCAATATCAACGCCGGAGCCGTTATCAACGACGCTCTGCAAGGGCCTACACAAACGCAGACGCAGCTAGTTAGTGCGTCGGCGGATCCCAGCCTACTGCAAGGAATTGTTGTTGGCTCGGGCACCGGATGGGATTGTTTGGACATCCAGGGGACGTGTTTCGCGCAGGCGTATTCGTTCACGGGTACGATCGCCTCGCTGCAGCCGGACATGACGAACGGAGTACTCGATGTCAATTTAGTCCCCGATTGTTCGCTTTATTCCACTTGCCCGAACGCTGAGGTGGGAACGGGGCTGGCCTCTTCGCCGGGGGACTTTGAGACCATCGCATTGCCTGGCATTGATAGGACGACCACTACAGCCGGCGCTATTTCCCCGAGCGTTATCACCGCGGGCGGCAGCATAGATCTTTCTGCCGGCCAGCTCTCGAACGCCGGCGGAACGATATCCGCTGCCCTGGATGTCAGCCTGGACTTGCAGTCTCTCAACAATGCGCCGATCGGCAACAACGTCTCTTCGACTGTCGATACTGTCGACAAGACGCAACTCGACGCCTTCATGGCGCAGTTGAACACAATCGGCGGGGCGGACAGTGCTGTGTTAGGTATCGCGGGTACCACCAGTGGAGGATGGGGCTACACACTGTACCCGGAGACGGTTGCGCTCAATTGGAGCGTTAGCGTACCACCCAGTTCGGTCAGCACGGTCACGAGCTTCGGATCGCAAGGCCAAATCATCGCAGGCCGGAACATGACGTTGTCGGGCGGCAATCTCGTCAATGGCGGGTTGCTTTATGCCGGCAATAACTTCAGTGCGAGCGGGGCTCAGTCATTCGGTAACCAAGGCCAATACAACTCCAATACGACGACGCAGCCTGGTTGTGCCGCGGGCGTAAGCGGAACGGAATGCGCAAGGGGTAATGGATTCCGCGGCGGCAACCCCAACAGCACGTCGTTTTCCTATGCCCAGCAAGATGCCACGGTCTATGCGGGCAACGACCTGGTCATCGCCGCAGGCCAAATCAACAACACGTACGGCAACTTGCTCGCGGGGCACGACATCGTCATCGGTGGCGTGGGCACCACGGCAACTTCTACTACACCGGCCAACAGCCTGACGAACACGTCGGGCAACATCATTGCCGGCAACAACATCACGCTCGCGGTTTCTGGCGCAGTGACGAACACGTTGCCGCCTCCGGTCACGATTCACCAAAACTACGGATCGGACGAAGCGTATTCAGGCTGTATGACTGCAGGCGGTTATAAGGAGAGCTACTGCGAAGGTTACGTCGATCAGCAATCGGGCAATTCATCGAACATCAGCGCGGGGAACAACTTGCAGATCGCTGCGGGCAGCCTCGCGAACATCGGCAGCCTGATTTCGGCGGGTACGAGCGCAACGATCAATGTTGCTGGCCCCGTCGTAAACGAAGCGCAAACGCTCAATGCTTATTGGCATTCGCATTGGGTGCAGGAGACAGGCGACTTCAGTTCCGACATACGTCACGATGTCTGGGCTTGCGGCTCGGTCGCCGAGTGTACGCAGCTCTATGGCAGCGCATATACGAGTGTCGGCGGCACCATCGATCCGCCGCAACCGATCGGAAATATCGCTGCAACGATCCAAGCTCCGAACTTGTCGATCTCGGCAAACGGCGTGATCCAGAACGTCGGCAATGTGGTTGGCACATCGGTGCAATTGACCGGCCAAAGCCTGATCAACGGCATTACCACTGCGAATACCTATACGCCGCGTGTGAATGGGCCGTCGCAGATTATTTCGTTGAGTGGATTCAATCTGCCCGGGTTGAATCTGTCGGCATTGGGAAGCGGCAATGGTAGTTCTTCCGCGTCGGCGTCGGGGCAAGTCTCCTACCTTGAGGGGGTAATGGGCGGGGCCGGTACAGTAGTGGGCCCTCAACAATTGCTAAGTGAACTCCCCGCGAATTTGCAACCGAGCTCGACGCTCTTCTACTACAACCCGGAGGCCGAAGACTTGATGCTGCAGCAGCAGGCGTTGCAGCAAACGGGCGAGGCGAGCTTTATTGGTGGACTGGCCTACGACAGCACCACCGGCCTTTCCGTTACTGACCAGGAAAAGGCGATCCTCTATCAGAACGCGCTCAACTATGCCGAGCAAAACAACTTGCAGTTGGGCGTGGCACTTACGCAAACGCAAGTCAGTGCGCTGACGCAGCCGATGCTTTGGTATGTAGAGCAGACCGTTCCCGATCCGAGTTGTATGGCTACCGGCACCATCATGGCGTGCCCGACCGTTACAGCGCTCATGCCGCAGGTGTACCTGCCGGCTAATTGGAGCACGCTGTCGGCGGGCGGCAACATCGTCGGACAGAACGTCACGCTCAATTTCAATCAAGACGGCAACGGCAGCGTCCTCAATACGGGAGACATCGCCGCGTCGAATACGCTCACCGTCAATACGAACACGTTGACGAACCAAGCGAACCAGGTCGACGTAGGTCAGATTTGGCAATACCTGCAAGCCACGGGCTACGAGGATACGACGGGAACGACAGTGCAACCTGGTGGGTTCATGAGCGCAGCGAACATGAACCTGAACGTCCAGACGCTCAATCAGATCGGCGGCGCACTGCAATCGTTGAATGATGACGGCACGACCAATCAAGCCGGCACGCAACAGTTGATCAATTCGCTGAAGCAGCAACTGGGGGCGAATTTCGCCCAGACGTCGCTCAGCGATAACCTTCATACCAGCTTCACGGCTGAAGGCGGCTTCGGATTCAGCGATATCGTCATGATGGCCTTCGAGGTCGTGGTCTCCATCATGTCAGCCGGCGCAGCGAGCGCAGAGATTGGCGCGACGCTTGGTGCGACTAATGCGACGTTTGCGGCGGCAGTGCCGGCGACGACGGCTGCCGCGGGAACTAGCGCGGGACTTGGAAACATTGCCCTTTCCGCGGCTATTTCAAGCTTTACGACGAGTGCGATGTCGCAGCTCGCCGCCACTGGCAGTCTCAACTTAGGGAGCGCATTCGAAGCGGCGGGTATTGGAGCTATCACCGCTGGCTTGACCAACGGCATCACCTATGACCCGTCGTCGGGGGTAGGGTTCGCGACTCAGCCGCTAACCATTGGCGGCCCGACGAGTTCGCTGGCAATGTTGTCGGGCGTGCAGTCGCTGGGTAACGCAATGGTCCCGCAGGCAGGCTCCACAGCCGCGGAGAATCTGCCGGAGGAAATGCTGGCACTCGGGGCTAACGCGGCGATTTCTGCCGGTGTTCAGACGACGATTGGGGGCGGGAGCTTCCTCGGCAACCTCGAACATGATGCAGCCGGCGACTTGGCTGCGGCCGGGGCCTACGCGATCGGCGACGCGAAAAATACGCTCTTCACCGATCTTGGGTCGACCGGTGGAGAGTTGGCTTACCTAGGTGCTCACGCTGGGCTCGGGTGCTTGGCGTCGGCGGCGGAAGGGACTGGGTGCGCGGGTGGGGCCATTGGTGGGGCGACCTCCGCGCTTGTTGCGCCGTTCCTCGTAAGCGAGGCTGGCGGGGCAGCGAATCTCACGGACGGACAGCGGGCAGCAATCGCCGGGATCTCGACACTGCTGGGTGGTGTCACGGCGGGGCTGGCGGGGCAGAACGCGCAGGGTGGGGCAACTGCGGCAGAGAATGAGTCGCTGAATAACAGCACGGAAGATCACCGCACCGAGGAGCAGAAGGGCGAGGACCAACTGAAGGAGGAACTGTCGCAAGAGCGGGCCATGCTGAGCGGCGGACAGGAAATTATTGGGTATGACGACGAAGGTAACCCGATAATGGCTTACAAGCCGTCGCCCTCGTTGTTTGGTCTAGCTGGGTCGACGGGGAGCAATCAAGGCGCGTCTGGAAACGCGGCGGGATTGACCGGCCTCGGCAGCGGGGTGGACTTTGGTACTGGTGCGAATGATTGGTCGGATGGCACACCAAACACGGGCTCTACGGCACCGACGTTTTCGGGATCAGGACCCGCCCCCGGGGTGATAGCAATCACGGACAGTACGTCGGTCGGTGCGTTGCGGAACTACTACCCGTCGGGCGGGGGCGTAGAGTTTGTCTACGACCCAACGACTAACACGTTTGCCGTGGGAACACCGACAGCCGGTTCGTTTGATGGTTCGCCACACCAACAACTTGTGCAATCAATTGGAGCCAACGATCAAAATGTAGTTGGAGGGACGTTCAGTCGGGCTGCTGACGGTTCGATCGTTACGACAGAGAACAGCGGTCACTACGGGCAGAATTGGACCCCTCAAATTTGGAATCAATTCCAGCAGTGGCTTTCAAATCGAGTCGGCGTTCCGGTGAATCATCAACCTTGGGGGAGCGAATGAGGGCGAAACTACTGATCCCTCCGTCTTTCGAACTTCCGATTGTCTGGCTGGCAGGCATTGGTAATGTTCGGCTTGGCGTTCACTTGCAGGATGGATGGTGCATCGACATAGGAGGGCGGACAAGGGTGCTGTCGAAGCAGGAGGATGTGATGCCTTTGCTTCCATTGCTCGAGATGGGCAGGGTGCAGTTCTACGAGTATCTGCATCGCCTTGCCCAAACCAGGACTGAGTTGGCGGAAGCTCCCCAGTCATTTCCTGCCATTCTCCTGCTCAAGTTCGCGTTCGAGTCATCGGTGTCTGACTATTGGCCTCTCAAGGCGCTCGATTGGCTCGACGCTGGAGCCACGGTCGATTCGGAAATCGGCGAGAGCCTGCGAACTTTGTTGAGTCGGCCGTGGGTAACGCAACGGCTGAGGCAGCGAGCGGAAAGGGCAGTGAAACGTGGATCCTCAAAGAAAGCTTTTAAACCATATGAGAGCAACGAGAAAGAAGGCGACTCAACGCTTTGACGCTGCGCGGGTGGGGCCATTGGCGGGGCGGCCGGGGCGTTCCTGAATTCGACTGTCGACGCGAATGGGAATATCCCGGCGCCTTTCGACGTTGCGATGACCACGATGGCTAGTGGGTTGATCGCCGGAGCTTTGGGTGCCAACGCGCAGGGTGCAGCGACGTCAGCGGAAAACGAGACGCTGAACAACTGGCTGAACCATGTCCGACCGCAGCCCATGTCGCTGTCGCAGGCGGAGCAGTACCAGCAGGCGGTGGACACAGGGGACTCCAGCCAACAGGATCAATTGGCTGCGTTGTCGGCTCAGAATGACCAGAGCCTGGCTCAGGCATGTGCAGGTGGAACAGGCAGTGCCGGATGCCAAGCGCAGATTCAAGCGGCGCAGGCGGGCGGAAATCTGGTCTACACGCAGTCGCTGGGGAGTGGGCTGAATTACACGTATGCGAATCCGCTTTCGTATGCGATGGGGCCGGAAAGTTTCCCCTCCTCGCTTGCTACCGGTCCTCAGCTCACGAGTGCTACGAGCGGTTCCGGGCCGTCGGTTGGTGCCGCAACTCTGGACACCATGCTGGGCAGTCCGCTCGCAGGAGCCTTCGGGGGGCTGGTGTATGCGACGGGTGGGTCGAATGCGAGCGCCTATTCCGCCGCGCAAATGGGCCTTGCAGTGGATGGGGTCTTGGCTGGATCTGCTGGGTACCAGATGCCGGAGGCGCCTACGCTCGGTGCCACCGATAGCGCGGACTACAGTGGAATCGGCGCCACAGGTCAAGTAGGGGAGCAGTACCTTCAGTCGCTTGGCGGGCAATCGCAGGTCTATTTCAGTACCAGTCTTGGCGGGCGTTATGTGGACCAACTCGTCGATGGTGTCGCCAACGAATCCAAAGTTGGCTACACCAGCCTTACTAGTAGCGTGCAGACTCAAATCGCAAAGGATGCGGAGTTGATGAACTCTGGTGCCGTCAATGGCGTAAACTGGCACTTCTTCACGAGCCCCGTCACTGGACTAGGTGGCCCGAGCCAACCGTTGCTGAATACTCTTCAGGGTTCGGGTATTGGGGTGATAATCCACTAAGGTTTGCCAATATGACCTACCAGTTGATCAGTCCTCCATGTCCTCTTAACTTTGTGGGGCTTTCGAAGCAGGAGCTGAAAAAATACAACGAGTGGTTTGTTGCAGAGCTACCCGGCCGGATAGCCATACTTGAATCGTGCGTAAAGGCCAGCAGTGGATATGAAGATTGGATTACTGATTTCGCTCCTGGATCATTGGTCACGCTTGGTGATTGGTTTGCCTCGCAGGTGAAGACACGAGATCGGACGCAGGCTGAATTGCACGCGATAGAAGCTCGTCTAACGTTTCCGGTCGACGTTTCAAATGAGGAGTTGACCGACGAAACGGTGTCGAAAGCTATAGACGTGGGCATGTACTTCGGAATGGTCTTGTTGAAGAACCATCCGTCGTTGCACTGGGACGTCAAAACAGAGAGCAAGCGGTTTGCGGATTACGGGCAACCAGTGATCGTTGGTTTCGATGCGGCGATTCTCAATCCGGTGCGAATAGCAGTTACGCTGGCCTATGGTGTGGCAGCAGGTACGCAGTCGGGATCAAGGCTCGGTCAAGTTTATAAATTCTGGTCTGAGAAAGCGGGCAGTTGATCACGCGGGTTATTACCTGGATAGCAGCAAAGAGACGAGCCGGGCCGATAGTCGGGCTCGCCTTTATGGCATCGTTGTCGATGTGATAACTCAGGCGGGCGTGATCACAAGCCGTTCGTGCTGGACTTCGATCTTGAGGCGCTGGCGAGGCATGAAGCTGGTGTGCTCGAGCCACCGGCGAGTAGCGGTACTGTTACGACGAGCGGGTCATTGAACGTCGGCGGCAACTTCACGGCTAGCGCTGGGACAGATTTGACGCTGGGCGGCCAGACGACCGTTGCGGGAACGACCACGCTCGGCTCGGGCCAAGACATGACGGTGAGCGGCACGCTCAACGGAAACGGTACGGGCCTGCTCATCGCCGGGCGCGATCTGAATGGCGCGGGCAGTACCGCGTTTGCGCAGACGGCGACCGTGCTGGCGGGACGCAACGTAGAACTCGACGGCTTGCTGCAAGGCGCCGGCATCGGTATTACCGCGGGCAACGATCTCACGCTCGCCGACGTCGAATCGTCGAATGCGCTGACGCTTCAAGCGAACGGCACGGCGGGCGGTGGCACGATCACGCTCAACGGAACATCGGCGGCACCGGGCGCGATCAGCTTGACGGCCGCGCAAGACATCGACGTCGTCGGCAAGCTCGGTGGTGGTGCGCTCACGACGTTGACGGCATCGGGCAACATCAACGTGGGCGGCACGATCGAATCGGTCGGCGATACCGCGCTGACCGCGACATCGGGTAGCTTGTTGGCCACGGGCGGGATCAACAGTGGCGGCCAGCTTACCGTCACGACGGGGCAGAACATCACGCTTGGCGCATCGACGAGCGCGATCGCCGATGTGAACCTGAACGCCGGTAACAATTTGACGCTTGGCGGAACGCTGGTCGGCGTCAACGGCAATTTGGTTGCGGGCGCAACTATCAATGACGACGGCAGCGGTACGAGTGTGAACGCGTTTTCCGGCGCGGCAACGCTCAAAGCCGGAGGCGACGTTGATCTGACGGGGGCGCTTCAAGCAAACGCGATTCAAGTGACCGCAGCCGGGAGCGCAACGCTCGGTGCCTTGACGTCCGCGACGACGATCGCACTCGCCGCAAACGGTACCGCGTCGGCCACACTCGGCGGCCCAGGCGACGTAACGCTCAACGGGGCCATTGCATCGCCGGGCGCATTCACCGTGCAAGCGGCGCGCGATGTCGCGCTCAATGGTGCCCTTGCTTGCGGGGCGTTGTGCTCGGTGAACGCAGGCCAGGATCTGACGGTGGCGGGGGCGCTGACCGCATCGACCGATGTGTCGCTTACTGCATCGGCCGGTAATTTGACGACATCGGCGGCCTTGACGACAGGCGGTACGTTGAACGCGTCGGCCGGTGCGAATGCGATATTCGGGGCGCCGATCACGGCTGCTACCGACATCAATGCGAGCGCAGGCGCGGCGCTGACCGTTTCCGGCGCGATGACGGCGCAGGGCAACGGCACACTGACGGCCGGCACCGATCTCGGCGGCGCTGGAACGCTCTCCTTCGGCGAGACGGCCCAACTGAACGCAGGACACGATACGGCGCTGACAGGATCGCTTTCGGCACAGACGGTCAGTGTCACGGCAGGAAATAGCGCGGGCCTTGGATCTGTTCAAGCGAGCAAGACGCTGACGGTGACCGCGAGCGGTAATGCCGGCGGCGGAGATGCGACGTTCAGCGGCGACGTTGCCGCGCTCGGTGCGTTGAACGTTTCGGCCGCACGCGATATCTCTGTCACCGGTGCGACGACCGGCGGCGCCGCGACGACGTTGAGCGCCGGACGCAATCTCACGTTAACGGGTGCGCTCAATTCGGTCGGCGATGTATCGCTGACGGCGCAAAGCGGTTCGCTGATTGCGAACGGCATTGCCGGACAGGGCGCATTGACGGCATCGGCCGGTCAATCGCTTGCGATCGGTGGAACGATAACGGCCAACGGCGATATCGCGCTCACGTCCGGTGGCACGATGACGCTGGGTGCCTTGAGCGGTCAAGCATCGGATGCGTTCGCCGGGGTACTGCAAGCAGGCGGCGATCTGAACGCGACGTCGATCGCATTCGGCAATGGTGCGGCGACAGTGCAGGCCGGCGGATCGATTGGCATCACGGGGGCATTGACGGCCGGAACGACGATCAACGCGACCGCGGCCAACGATGCGTCGTTCGGTAGCGTACAAGCGGGAACGACGTTGACGTTGCAGGCACTCGGGCATAACGGCGCGGGTGATCTCACGGTGGCGGGTGCCGCGCAAGCCGGCGGCGCGGCGACATTGTCCGCCGCGCAAGACGTGACGGTTTCCGGGCCGGTGACAGTAGGCGGAGCGTTCAACGCGACAGCAGGCCGCAATTTGACGATCGGCGATTCGCTCGGTGCGAATGGCGACATCGTCCTCGCGGCGACGAACGGTGCACTCGCGTTGAATGGCCCGGTATCGGCAGTCGCGGATTTGACCGCGACTGCCGGCGGAGCGTTGTCGATCGGTGGTGCGCTCATCAACGGGAATACGCAACTCACGTCGGGCGGTGCGATGTCAATTGGCGGCGCGCTGTGGGGCGATGGGATGGGCACGTTCCAATCCGGTAGCGACATGACGGGAGCGGGTGGTTTTGCATTCGGGCAAGCCATCAACGCAACGTCGGGCGGGGCGCTCTCGCTGACTCAAGGCATCGAAGGCGCAAGCGATGTAACGGTTAGCAGTACTAACGACTTGACGCTGGGTGCACTGACCGCAGTCGGCAACGCGACGTTGACCTCCACGGCAGGCAGCGTGTCGCTCGGGGCGACGCAGGTTGGTGGAACCTTGAATGCAACGGCCGCACAGAACCTGAGTGCGATCGCGGGCATTGCGGCGGCTGGCCCGCTGACGTTGAGCGCAACGAACGGCAACCTGACTGCTGCCGATTTGCAAGGCAACGGTACGGCGACGCTGACTGCTGGGCAATCTTTGACGCTCAGCGGTACGAACGTACTGGCAGGCAATGTCTCCCTGACGGGCGGCAATGTCACGGTGACGGGGACCACGACCGCCTCGCAAGCGTTCACGGCTACGGCAACCGATACGCTCGATACGAGCGCGGCGCAACTCTATGTGACGCAAGATGCGGCGCTGAGCGGTGCGACGATCAATAGCGGCGCGGCGATCATCGGCGGCGCGCTGACGGAAACCGCAACGAATGCGATCAGTGTGTCGGGACAAACGCTCGTTTCCGGAGCAGCGACATTCAACGCGAACGGCGGCGCGTTCACGAATGCGGCGAACAACGAAGTGTTGTCAGGCGGCACGCTGACGGTCAACGCGGGGACGATCGCAAACAGCACGGGCGCATCGCTCGCTTCGACGGGAACGGCGACGCTGACGGCATCGTCGAACATGACCAACGCCGGCACGATCAGCGCGCAATCGACGACCATCAACGTCGGCGGGAATCTGGCGAACGGCGGCGGGACGATTCTGGGTTCCGATGCCGTTGCGATCACGACGGGTACGTTCAGTAATGCGAACGGGTTGGTCATCGCGGGCAACCCGCTCCAGGCGGGGGCGACGACGGGCAACTTGTCGTTGACGGTGGCGGGCGGCACGGGTGGATTCGACAACACGAACGGGCAACTGAGCGCGGCGGAAAGTGCGGCGGTCGCGCTCGTGAATATGACGTGGGACCCTTCGGCGGCATCGGGCGGCGGTATCTATGCCGGTGGGCAGTTGTCGATGACGGTGGGTAATCTCGCGGTTGCCGGAACGTGGAACGTCAATGCGGGGAGTGCTTCGATTACTGCGCTCAATGGCGCGACGATCAGCGGGTCGATCGAAAGCACGGGCGCATTCTCGCTCGCATCGAACGGCGTGATTCAGAACTTCGGGCAGATCATTGGGGGTTCGACGGTTAGTGTGTCGGGGGTGTTGTCGAATGCCGCCAATGCACTCGTTCATGCGAACGGTGATCTCGATGTGACTGGGGCGGTGATCAATCGCGGGACGGTCGAGGCGGAAGGCAACATCAATGCTTCGGGGTCGTCGTTTGATAACCAGTCGGGGACGACGCAGGCGCAGGGCAATGTGACGTTCACTCTCACAGGGGACGTGAACAACACCGGCGGAAACCTCATTGCCGGAAACAACGTCACCATTAACGCGGCTTCAATTGAAAACGATCAAGCGGCATCGACCACGCCGACCACGACAACGACTGCGGTAACGAACCCGGACGTCTTATGGTCGTCCGTGGTGGGAACTCAGAATTGGGGAACCGCATGGGCTTTTAACGCCGGCGATGGCAACAGCGGGGGAAACGCTGTAAGCGCAACGGCGACGCTCGGCAACCTGCTGTCGCCTACCGGTATGTGGGGCACGGTGCAAGGCTTTTCCGACGGTGGCACGCTCGTCTATAACTGCACCATCAATTGCACGCTGCCGTCGGCGACCCCTGTCTCGGGTAGTGGCACGGTGACGTTCGACGAATTCAATGTCGAGATTCAGAGCGACTACGGTGCTGGCGATATGCCGTTGTACGGGTACGTTTGGTTTGCCGAACCCGGTCCGATGGGTGGCGAGTTGAACACGGTGACCCTGACGCTGCCGACGGTCTATGAAACGACGACCTCAGTGCAACCGGGCAATGCCGGCGTGATTTCGGCGGGCGGCGCGGTGTCGCTGACAGCAAATTCACTCTCGAACAAAGGTGGCCAGATCGGCGCGGTGGGGAATATCTCACTGAACGTCCAGTCGTTGAGCAACGGCGCGGTGTCGCCGACGACAACGGAACAGATCACGGACTGGGTCGACCCGACGCAATTGTCGGCGTTCGTGAATCAGGTTCTGACGATGCAAAACACCGAGACCATCCAGCCGGGAGGTGGGGGTGGGGCGGTGGTGGCGCAAAACTCGCTGGATCCGAACGACAATCTCGCGCCCGTGACGTTTGCGCTTGGGGCAACGTCTCCGGGGAGTGCGGCATCGACGGTGACGTGGTCGACACCCACCGGTCTCGTGGCCGCAGGCAACGATCTGAACATCAGCGGCGGCAATCTCGTCAACGCGGGCACGTTATACGCGCAGAACAACGTCAACTTGACCGGCGCGACTATAACGAACCAAGGGACCAACACTCAGCAAACGTCCTCGCAGACAGGCTGTGTCGCGGGCACGAGCGAGCTCGATTGCTTGCAGCCCGGTGACCACATCAGAGGCGAGAACCCGAACACATCGACCTTCAGCTACACGCAAGACAATGCCTCGATCATCGCCGGCAACGACCTGACGATTTCGGCAGGCACGATCAACAACACGTACGGCAATTTGATCGCAGGCCACGACATTGTGGTGACGGGTGTGAGCACGGGTGCGGGCTCGACCACGGCCGCGCAATCGCTGACGAACACGTCGGGCAACATCATTGCCGGGAACGACATTACGCTGGACGTTTCCGGGGCGGTGACGAACACGTTGCCGCCGCCCGTGCCGGTGCATCAGAACTATGGCACGGTCGAGCAGTACTCCGGCTGCATGACGGCGGGGGGCTACAAAAACAGCTATTGCGAAGCCTACGTCGATCAGCAATCGGGCAATTCGTCGGTGATCAGCGCGGGCAACACGCTCGCTATTCAGGCGGGATCGCTCACTAACGTGGGCAGCCTGATTACAGCGGGGGTGAACGCGAGCATCAACGTAACAGGGCCGGTCGTCAATCAAGCGCAAACGCTGGACGCATATTGGCATTCGCACTGGGTGCAAGAGACGGGCGACTTCAGCTCCGACATACGCCACGAAGTGTGGGGTTGTGGCAGCGCGGCCGAATGCACGGCGCTTTACGGTAGTGAGTACACGAGCGTTGGCGGTGTGATCGATCCGCCGACACCGGTCGGCAACATCGCGGCAACGATCCAAGCGCCGACCCTCTCGATTACCTCGGGAGGGCAGATCGTCAACGTGGGCAACGTGATCGGTCAGTCGGTGTCGCTCACGGGTACGAACCTGGCGAACGGCATCACGTCGTCGAATACGTATACGCCGTTGGTGGGCAACCCGCCGCAAGTGATCAGCCTCGCACCCGCAGCGGGCGGCTTGAATTTGTCGATCCCTTCAATGCTCGGGGGCTATTCACTCACGCAGACGGCGACGACGCTAGGTCCGCAGTTGCATTCTGGCGAACAAGGGACGGCCTCGTCAGGCTCGATGTACGTGCTGGGCAATACCGGTGCGAATGTAGACGCCGTCACGCCACAGTTGCTGCTCTCGAATCTGCCGTTGAATCTGCAGCCGAGTACGACGCTGTTCTACTACAACCCGCAAGCGGAAGATGCGGCGCTGCAAACGCAAGCGTTGAAGGAGACGGGGCAGGCGACGTTCGTCAGTGGCTTGTCGAGCGACAGTCAGCAGCAACTCTCGGTGACGGACCAAGAAAAGTTGGTGTTGTACGCGAATGCGGTGACCTTTGCAAAAGCGAACGACGTTCAACTGGGTCAAGCGCTGACGCAGCAGCAGATCGGCGAGCTGACGCAGCCGATGCTGTGGTACGTGGAGCAGACGGTGCCGGAGCCGGGGTGCACGGCAACGGGCACGGCGCAGTGTCCGACGGTGACGGCATTGATGCCGCAAGTGTACTTGCCGGCCAATACGTCGGCGCTCTCGGCGGACGGGAACATTGTCGCGAGCGACAGCCTTGCGCTGAACTTCGGTAGCGCGGCGACGGGCGGCAGCATCCTGAACACGGGCACGATCGCGTCGAGCGGATCGCTCACGGTCAATACGGGGACGCTGACCAATCAGCAGAACCAGGTGAACGTTGGCCAGATTTGGACGAACGTAAAAGGCGGATACGAAGATACGACGGGCACGGAGGCGCAGTCCGGCGGCTTCATGAGCGCGGCAGCGGGGCAGATGACGCTGAACGTGTCGCAGCTCAATCAGATTGGTGGGTTGTTGGAGGAAGTCAATCCCGACGGCTCGGCGAATAACGCGGCGACGCAACAATTGTTGGGGCAAGTGCTGCAGCAGTTGGGCAGTAACTTCACGCAGACGACGGTGAGCAACAACCTGCAGTCGAGTTTCGTGGCCTCGGGTGGGTTTGGGATGTTGCAGTTGGCGGCGATCGTGGTGGCGATCATTGCGACGATCGTAACGTACGGTGCGGCGAGTGCAGCCATTGGAGCGGCAACGGGTGCGACTGCGGCCGCGTCGACTGCGGCGTCGGCTGCGGCTGCGACGGCCGCGACTGCAGCGGAAGCCGGCGGCACGTTCATGGCTGCTGCTGCGGGAGTTTCGGCCGGTCTTGGCAATGTTGTTCTGTCTTCCGCAATTGCGGGGATGGTATCGAGTTCGCTGAGCCAACTCGTTGCAACCGGCAGCATTAATGCGAGCAGCGTGTTCGAGTCGGGTGCGGTTGCGGCGCTAACGGCGGGGTTGACGAACGGGATTACGTACAACGCGAGTACGGGCCTGGGCTTTACGACGGCGCCGATGGTGCTGGGGCAGGGCACGAGCACGCTGGCCCAATTGGCCGGGATATCGAATATCGGCAACTCGCTGGTTTCGCAGGCGGGGCAAGCGGCGGGCAATTTGCCGGAGGAGCTCGCAGCGATGGGGGCATCCGCGACGCTCGATGCGGGGGTGCAGACGGCGATCGAAGGCGGTAGCTTCCTGAACAACCTGAAGGGTGACGCGGTGAGCGATTTAGCTGCCGCGGGGGCGGATGCGATTGGAAATGCGCAAACTGCGCTGAACGCCGCTTTAGGGCCGGTTGGTGGAGAGTTGGCGTATGTCGGTTTGCATGCGGGGCTGGGGTGTTTGGCGTCGGCGGCGGACGGGACTGGGTGTGCGGGTGGGGCCATTGGCGGAGCGGTGTCGGCCCTGACTGCCAACGATATCGCTAAGGCGGTGACCAACGGCCAAGGGGTGACGGATCCCGCGCAACTGGCAATGATTACGGCGGGCACGACGCTGTTGGGTGGGGGCATCGCGGCCGCATTGGGGCAGAACGCAGCCGGGGCGGTGAATTCTGCTGCAAACGAGACACTGAATAATGCTTGTGCGCGCGGATGCGGAGAGGACCCGAATGACACCGTAAAGCCGGTACGGCTAGAGCCGCCGATGGAGGGCAGCGAGCAGGACAGCATCGATCCATCGACCGGCGTCGAGACGGAAACGGCCACGGTGGGCGCGGGGGCGTTGGCAGCGGGAATGGCCGGAGCCAGTCAGAGTGCGGCCGCTAAAGGTGGCCAAGCGACTCTTACTCCTTCGCAGCAAGCTACTGCTTGGCAAGGAAGTGGAGCGTATCCTGGTGTCGACACCTATACTGATGTTGTGTTGCCGAAGGGGAGCTTTGTTGTCGGTGCCGCGCCCGGGCAGTCCCCTTACTATACGAGCCTGGCTGGGTTCTTTGGCACTGATGGCACTGCCCAGAGTTACTATCAAGCTTTGCAGATTCAGCCGAATCTAACGAATCCGGCGTACCCCATGTACCGGAATGGCGTGACGATATACCAGGTGAATGGTGATATGCCGGCAGCGTTCAGTCCTGCAACGACGGCGAATCCACAATATGGTGTGGGTGGGGCGCCGCAGTTCTTTGTCCCGGGCTACCAGGACTTCCTGACTCCGGTACTCTCGATCCCATTCAAGAAGTAACACATGGTAGACAGCATCAACGCTATTGACGGATCGATCCATCTAGATTCCGGATTGGTACTTGTCCGAGGTATGAGTCTCCAACGGGTTATTGCCATGGGGGGCACGGTGCATCGTGCTCTTGACATGAAGACTGGTTGGCATCTGATATCGATAGGACCAAGGGAACTCTTTGGTAAAAGCGCTAACCTTGCCCTTCTTCTCCACAATGACGAGTTAAGGCAAGTGCATGCCACGTTGTTAGAGGCTGGTGTAACTACCCCGGAAGACATCAGGAAGCTTCACGACAACACACTGGTGAGTGAGTTCGGAATTCCGCAAGTACGTGATGCGCGGAAGTTGATGTACGTATTCTCGTGGGGGACTGTAGCCTCTGAGTATGATCCTCGCGGTGGCCAAGCAGAGGTGGTCGTGTCATGGAAGTGACTGGCGCGCAAACTTGCCATACGCAATCCATGAACTGATCGGCACGCCGAGTTGATACGTGCCGATCCCTACGGTATAGCTCTCATCATGGCCGGGCGGTGCCGCCGTGGTCGGGTAAATGAGTGCATGGCCACGGCCGATTGCCGCTATGAAGTCCCTCAGGCGGGCGTGATACTAAGTTTTTCGAAAGTATTGTCATACACATGAGACAATACGTGCATGAAATCGAAACGCACATCGGACGGCCGGAAACTGGACCACGCGACGTTGCAGGCGATGCGCCAGCAAGCGGTGAAGGCCATACGCGAAGGACAGGACGTGGCCAGTGTGGCGGCGGCCTACGGGGTGAACGAACGCAGCGTGTATCGTTGGCTGGCCGATTTCGCCAACGGCGGTCAAAACGCGTTGCTGGCCAAGCCGATACCGGGGCGGCCGTCCAAGGTCAATGCCGAAGAGATGCGCTGGCTGGCACAAGCGGTGCGAGACAATACTCCACTGCAGTTCAAGTTCGAATTCGGGCTGTGGACGCTGTCGCTGATTGCCGCGCTCATTGAGCGGCAGTTCGGCAAAAAGCTGGCGCTTTCCGGGGTGAGCCGCATCATGAAGCTGTTGGGCTTCACGGTGCAAAAGCCCCTGTATCAGGCGTGGCAACAGGACGCGACGCTCGTTCGGCAGTGGGAGTTCGAAACCTACCCGGCGATTCGAGCCGAGGCACGAGCCGTTGGCGCGAGCATCTACTTTGCCGATGAGTCGGGCATTCGCTCGGATTACCACACGGGCACGACATGGGCGCCGCAGGGCTGCACGCCGGTGGTGGAAGCGACAGGCAGGCGTTTCTCGCTGAACATGATTTCGGCGGTCAGTGCTCAGGGCGAGTTCCGCTTCATGGTGCATGAGGGAGCCGTCACCGCTGTCGTCTTCCCAGAGTTTCTCACTCGCCTGATGCTCGGCGCACGCGAGCCGGTGTTCCTCGTAGTCGACGGCCATCCGATTCACAAGGCCAAGCTGGTCCAGGATTTCGTGAAGGCGCAGGAAGGACGACTGAAGCTGTTCTTTCTGCCGCCTTACTCGCCGCACCTGAACCCTGACGAGCAAGTTTGGGCGCACGTGAAGCGCAGCGTCTCCAAACGTCTCGTGCAGTCCAAAGACGAAATGAAGCGATTGGCTATCGGTGCTCTGCGCCGCATCCAGAAGTTGCCTGCGCTGGTGAAGTCCTTCTTTCGCCAGCCCGAATGTCAATATGCCTCTATGTGACATTTCTTTCGGAAATCTTAGTAAGTCTTTGATTGTATTAAAAATCAGGAGTCCTAACCATTAGCCGATCGGCCTAGGACGCTGGGTAATGCAGTGCGGGCCATGCGGCCCGATACCTCGACGAATGAAGAAGTGCCGTGCCGGAGCGGCCCGGAAATCCTGGCCTGTGGCCAGGATTGGCAACGAAGAGGGTTCAAGCGGGCCAGTGGGCCCGAGAGTGTGACGAAGAGGGTTCGTGCGGCCCGCTGGGCCGAGGGTAACGAAGGGCCGGGGGTAAATCGCGGGCTTCGTCCCTTGCGGGCCGAATCCCACGATTAAACATAACGCGGCAATTATCGAGCGTCGGTTAGAGCGCCTCGGCACAGAACGCTGCGGGTGTAACAATGCGAGTGCGACCATGGTTGCCGCGCTGCAAGAGCCCAGCGCGATGATCGCCGGTCACGAGGTAGTCCACGTCACCGGCTTGAGCCATCGCAAGCAAAAAGGCATCGTTGGGATCATTGGTCTCGATGTTCACCACCAGATGGTTCAGAACAATCGCGCGCTGTAGGTTGTTGACCATCGTGCCGACAAGATGCGGCTGCAACACGGCTTTGAGCTTCGGATAACGGCTGGCGCGACGCAATTCGGCGAGTTGTGTGGTTGAGGTGACGAGTTCGAAGCGAGCGGCCCGCCAAGCTCGATAGATGATGTCGGGCGAGCCGTGTGGAGAGATAAGGGCGCTCAGCAGGATATTGGTATCTAGAACGACGCGCATCAATGTTCACGCGCCCATTGCACCGCCTCGGAGACGATGGCCATCAGGTCAGCTTCGCTGACGTTGACATTGGCCATCTTGGCTTGCTCGGCCGATAGTTCGAGGAGGTGGGCGCGCACGGCTTCTTCGATGAAGCGCGAGAGGTCACCCTTGCGGCCTCCGCCTTGGGAGGCAAGGTACATGCGAACCGACTGATCGGTGTCGGCCGACACGGCGACGTTCCAACGTACTGAATTCATGGCTGTTTCCCTGTATCGGTGTATAGGTGTTTATACACCGATCTCAAATCGATGGCAACTGGCCGATCGGCCTCCTCTTTAGCCGCTTTGGGGCTGCTCTCCCTCTTCCACGCTGTCCATTGGCAAAACGCGCGAGAACACCGGAACATCGCAAAGGATCTTCAGTCGGAGATGGAGGTCGTTGCGCGGCGATAGCTGATTTGCAGGAGTGCATGCGCGATGCGCGCAACGTTGTCGAGTTACATGAGGCAGCACATGAGGGTCATCAGGGAAGTGGTCACCGCAAAGAGCATCCGATTCGACGATTTCACGCTCTGGGTTGATCTCGCAGACGGTCGCACGCTCGGCGTACCGCTCGCGTGGTTTCCCCAGTTGGTGAGGGCAACGCCCGAACAACGCTCGACTTACACATTAAGTCGTCGTGGGGTGCACTGGGAATGCGTCGACGAGAATATTTCCATCACCGGGCTTCTCGCCGGGCGTGGAGACACGCCGAATTCCAGTGTCGGAAGTGCGTCCTCAGTGCTAGTCGATGCCTACGATTCGGACTTTATTCTCTGGGCATGTGATCAGGCCGCAAAGCTGCGGTCGGGCCGATTCGACAGCCTGGATGTCGAAAACGTTGCGGAAGAACTCGACACGCTTGCGCGCGCTCTCCGGCGGGAGCTTGTCGATCGCCTCGCCTGCCTGTTGCAACATCTCGCCCAATGGGAATACCTGAGCGGCGTGAGACAACCAGCCTGGTATATCGCGATCGTAGAAGAGCGAAGTATGATCCCGCTCATTCTTGAGGATGCTCCGAGTCTCGCCGAGGAGTGGGATGCGATGTATGCAAAAGCTTGGGAGTCGGCCAGGCTGGGCGTGTCCGACTCAACCGGGATCATCGCTTCCCTTGTGCCTGAGCAATGCCCATACGGGAAAGCGCAACTGCTTTCCAATGCATTCTGGCCTGGAGGGCACGCCCGTGAGTAAGCCGGATACGGTCGTCTGCATTGAGAAGACGGACACGAGCCGTCCCTTGAGTTACGTGATGTATCGCCTCATCAATGAGTCGGGATCGGCTTCGCTCACAGTCGATGGAGCGTTCAATGAGGCCCGTTGATTTTCATATCGGCCTTGAATTCATCTGTGGCCCGTTCTGGTATCGCTGCACCGATGTCGGCACGCGTACAGTTGTCGCGATCAGGCTCATAGAGGACGACGGCATCGCCGGCTAGAGGCTTTGTCGGATAAGGTCGCGTCCAGGTCATTCAACCTGTCCGTCGGGAAATTAGATAACTTGATACGATAGTGAGGTATGATTAAAACCGCATGGCCAATGCGTTGCGAATCCTTTCAACTTATAATGAATAAAAATTCTCGCTCCTCCCAACTGATTGAAGAGCCCGATCGTCTGGTTGTTTCCTATTCCGCTAGCGCGCGAGCGGAACCTGCTCTGCTTTTCAGCATATTTTGTATAGTCCTATCTGTGTGCCACTATTTCCTCTATCAGGCACAAGTCACGATTCTGTCGGGCGAGTGGGAATTAATTCCGATATGCCTCTTCGGGAACGCTGGGCTTCTTATATTCCTAATTCGTAGTGGCACCATCAAATCTGCCGCCCATATAAGTTCCGATGGGACCGTCCGGCAAGGCATCGGAAGTTGGGCCTTTCCTGGGCCCATGGCAGCAAGTCCGATAACGATAGGGGGTAAATCACCTGTCTACTGGATCAATCTGCGATATGGCTCGTCCACGATTCGCTTGCCGGGCGATGAGACTGAGGGCGGAACGATTGGCCTCGCAGCCCAAATCAATCGATGGGTAAAACTGCGAATCAGCGGCATGGCCGGTTCGTCTGAAGCATCGAAATCACCACCTGCCATAAATGCGGCGGTGTGCTACGTTTCGGTGATGGTACTTACTGCAATTTTAGGTGAGGTAGCTAGCGGAGGACATTGTTATCTCAATGCTCAGGCGAAAATTGGATCGTGGGCTAAAGTTTCGATTTCGATATTCACAGCATTGGCCGTGATAGGGGCTTGCATCCGGTGGAGCACCATAGCAAGGAGTGCGATCAGACGAGGTAGCGGAGTTTGGGTTGTAGATGTCGCGATAACCCTTTTGATGATCCTTGGCGGATGTTCGATTGTTGGCCATTACGCGCAGATCTTTGAAATGCGCGCGACGCCTGCGACGGTATCATTCATTGATGAACCGTTACGGTTGACAAAAACAACCACTGGAAAGGGTTGTCATAGGTTCTTGATTCTTAGGGAGCCTTCGCTTGATAAGACGATCCAATTCTGCGATCCCTATGCCGCTGACTACTGGCGTGGGGTAGAAGATGTCCGTATTGACCAGTCAAGCAACGCCTTTGGCATACACATCGAGTCTATCAAACGGATCGATAGACCGTGATGCTCCGAACGCTATCATGAGAATTGAATATCAATGATGATATGGCATAACATAGCATTGCTGCCGTTTGTCCTTATGCACCGTGGGATTGGTGGAATCATCGGAGGTTGTCTGTTCCTCGTCATCTACGTTGGGATGTTGGCAACGCTTGCGATGATCGTTTTTCAAGTGTGGAACTATATCGGTGTCGCTGTTCAAACGGGAATCGCCATTGTGGTTGCGAAGCGAACCGTCCCTGCTCACTACGAATGGACCGGGCGACGACGTGAGTTCGTAGAGGAATATGAAATATTGGACTTGCGGATAAACGGTCAGATATTGATGTATCGGCCGACTCCATGGATTCTTGAACGAACAGTCGCCCATACGGAGGAACCGATTCAGTTCGTTGTGGGTCGGTTTAACGGCCAGATACGGATCAGGAAATTCAAGTATTTATAGATTTATGAAATTTCCCAGTGTGCTACGGGTGCGATCTGACCGGTGGTCGCGGTAGAGAAGGTGTGCACTTTGCCGAGAAAAGCGGTTATAAGGCGGTTGCCCCGCAGCATCCCAGCCCGCCTCCGAGGAAACGCATGGAAACACCGAACAACGAAACTGCAGGCTTCTGGCGGCGCACCGCTGCCTTCGCAATCGACAGCCTTGTATTGGGCCTCATCGGGATGGCACTCGCCATTCTTTTCTTCGACGTCCTATCGATGATCGGCGAGTGGGGCCGCATAATCGGCTTCCTCATCGGTGCGGCCTACTTCACGTTGCTTGAAGGCGACTTCGGCGGCCGCAGCCAATCGCTCGGCAAGCAAGTTATGCGGATTAAGGTGATGCGGTGCCAAGCGGGCGAACTAACCCGACTAAGCGCTCGTCAGGCTTGCCTGCGATACGTGATCATCGCTGTCCCTCTCGTTCTTCACGGTATCGGCTTCGTCGACACGCCCGCGCTGCAAATGCCAAGCATGCAATGGCTAACGGTAACCAACGGTATCCTGATATCACTATGGGGTGCTGCATTGTTTTACCTACTCGCGTTCAATCGCCCGAGTCGACGTTCGTTGCATGACCTAGCGACTTCCAGCGTCGTCGTGCGTGAGACCGCGACCTACGCTGTGGCACCTCCGCCTGCAAAGAAGCACTACGTCATCATGGTGGCATTAGGCGCGCTAATGATGGTGACGGGGGCAATCGCAAACCGATGGGTTGCATCAAGATTGACGAATCTTTACGAAGTTCAGCGAGCAGTGTCATCCGTCCCTGGCGTGGGCCAGGCGGGCATCTCGACGACTAGCGTTCGACAACTCGGCTCATCGCGGCAAAGCGTTCGGAGGATAGTCGCAATTTCAGTCGTCGTGCGAAATCCCGCGCTGTCGCCCGATCGTTGTTTTGATGCTGTCGGGACAGCGGCCTTCTCAGCATCGCCGGATCTCGCAAAACATGATCTCGTGACGATCGTCTGCGCCCGCAGCGTCGATCTCGGCATTGCTTCATGGCGTTGGCAGGCTGTCGACGCGCGAACACCCAGCCAGTGGTTGGCGAAGCTGAAAATCAATCCGGCGGCACCGCATAGTTGAGTGAACGACAGCGAGACCCGATGAGTTAAGAGCATGTCATCCGTAAGACGCATTTGCGGAGGAACGATGGTCTCGCATGTTCGCTCGCTTTTGCGCGGCGCGGCGTAAGCATGACCAGGCAGCACATAGCCAAGCATCAATCACGGAGCCGAGCCCATGCCGATAAAACGCTTATCCCTTGCAATCGCTTCCGTCGCGCTTTGCGCTTTAGCGCAAACCGTGTCGCATGCCGCCGATTCAGCCGCGAACAACGCATTCACGAGCGATATGGCATCCCGTCGCGCCGATGCGCTCGTGAAGCAAATGACGCTCGACGAAAAGCTGCAGCTAATTCACTCGGAATATCAGATGAGCGCGGTGCCCGGCGGCGGCGCCGGCTACATTCAGGGGGTGCCGCGGCTAGGCATTCCCGACATCGATATGGTCGACTCGGCGACAGGCTCGGGTAGCACCGTTCAACCCAGCACCACGTTCCCCGCCACGATCGCACTTGCCGCAAGCTGGGACCTCAATCTTTCGTATCAATTCGGCGCCACCATTGCTCGGCAGCTCAGGGAGCAAGGCTTCGCCATGGGCCTCGGCGGTGGCACGAACCTCGCGCGCGAGGCACGCGACGGCCGGATGTTCGAATTCCTCGGCGAAGATCCCGTGCTGGCCGGCGAAATGTTGGCAGCACGGACGCGCGCCACGCAGGACAACAAGGTCATCGCAACGATCAAGCACTACGTCGGCAACGAGCAAGAAACCAATCGCGGGGGCGGCAACGATACGATCGACGAGCGCACGCTGCGCGAGCTCTATCTGCTGCCGTTCGAACTGGCGGTGGAGCAAGCGCATCCCGGCAGCGTGATGTGCAGCTACAACAAGGTCAACGGCACCTATGCATGCGAAAACGCGCACGTGCTCGACGATGTCCTGAAGGGCGACTGGCACTTCAAAGGCCAGGTTCAATCGGATTGGGGCGCGACGCATAGCACGGCGGCCGCAATCAACGCGGGCTTGGACGAGGAAGAAGACGTCGGCCCAACGGTGTACCTCACGCCTGCGTTCGTCAAGCAGGCGCTTGCCAATCATCAAATCACGCAGGCGCGGCTCGACGATATGGTGCGGCGCAAGCTGTACGTCATGATTCGCACGGGTGTGATGGACGATCCGCCGAAAAGCGGCGAGACGATCGATTTCGGTGCGGCCCGGCAGTTCGCGCAGTACGCCGAGGAGCAATCGATCGTACTCCTAAAGAATCGAGACAATCAGTTGCCGCTCAATGCGTCGAGCGTGAAGCGCATCGCTGTCATCGGCGGTCATGCGGACGTCGGCGTGATCACGGGCGGGGGCTCGGGGGATACTCGCGATCCCGTAACCGGTGCGTTTCCCGGCTGCGGCGGCTTGACGCTCCCGACTTCGACGGGGTGTGGCTGGTGGCCGAATCCCTGGATCAAGCTGCCCACGCCGATCGTGACGGCCATTCGGAATCTCGCGCCGAATGCGACGGTCACGTTTGCGGGCAGCGAAGACATGCAATCGCCGTTCAGGGCCTACACGCAACCGGAAATCGATGCGGCCGTGAACTTGGCGAGGCAATCGGACGTCGCGATCGTGTTCGTCACGCAAGCCTCGGGCGAGGGCTTCGGCGAATTGAATAGTCTTGCGCTCGCCAACCCGTCCAATCAAGACGCGCTCGTCGAGGCCGTCGCGCAGGTCAATCCGCATGTCGTCGTCGTGGTCGAGAGCGGCAATCCGGTGTTGATGCCCTGGAAGGATCGGGTGTCGGCGATCGTCGAGGCGTGGTTCCCCGGCGAAGGCGGCGGTAATGCGATCGCCAACGTGTTGTTCGGCAAGGTCGATCCTTCGGGCAAGCTGCCGGTCACGTTCCCGGTGCGCGATGCCGATACGCCGACCTGGAACAACGGTACGATCGCGCCCAATCCCGTGTACTCGGAGGGGCTCGAGATGGGCTATCGCTGGTATGACGCTGAGCACATCCAACCGATGTTCCCGTTCGGCCATGGCTTGTCGTATACGCACTTCGCTTATTCGGATCTGCGCGTTCTCCAGCATGCGAATCATTCAGCAACCGTTTCGTTCACGCTGCGCAACGATGGGGCCGTCGCCGGCGCGGAGGTCCCGCAGGTTTATCTCGCCGATCTGAGCGACCCGGTCGAGCCGCCGAAACGGCTCGTCGGATGGGAGAAGGTGAGCTTGAATCCGGGCCAAACGCAGCGTGTGCACGTGGAAGTTCCGGCGCAAATGCGCCGTGTTTGGAATACGAACCTCAATGAGTGGACGCTTGCTACGGGTGGACGGTTTTACGTTGGAGCGTCTTCGCGCGACATTCGTCTCAAAGAAAAGTAATTAGGACTGCTTACTAGCAGAGGTGATGGCATAAGTCATAAGACAGCCGATCGAACACCACTCGATCGCCTGTGTTCGCGCGTGCGGACATTCGTCGGATGTTTAGGCCGACTCCGCCGATGTTTCCGCGGTGTCTTCCACGGCTGGCGTGTAGACCGCCGTTTTCATGTCGCGCTCGCGCCGCCGCTGCATCTGAGCGAACACATTTCTTCGATGCATCTCCTCGGTCCCACCGGCGCTGACCATCGCCAGCGCATCGGTAACGAATGTGGAGAGCGCACCGTATCGATAGCCGTCGCTGCCGTGGAGCGCCAATAGATCGATGGCCGACTGCGTCAAGTCTTGCGCGGCGGTGATTTTCGCGATCGAGCAGCTCTCCAAGGCATCGGGATCTCCGTGCAACCATTGCCCCAGTGCGGCAAGCGCCATCCAGCGCGATCGTTCGGCACGCATGCGCACGTCGACGAGCCTGCGTTGCACATACTGATGCGCATCGATCGGTACGTCGAGGATCTTGCGCTCGGCGGCATAAGCGAGCGCATCGGCTAGAAAGGGCCGCACGACGCTTGCACACGACAACGCGAAATACGCACGATTCATGGACGCGATATGCATCAGCCATTTGAGCCCGTCGCGCGGCGCGCCGAGAACGCGTTGGCGATCGACGGGCACGTCGTCGAACTGAAGATCACCGATCGGAAGGTCGCGCACGCCCAGCGTGCCCTGCGGGCCGCTGCGCACGATGCCGGGCAATGCCGCGTCGAGCAGCACGAGGCTCGTATGGGTACGCGCATCGTCGTCATAACGCGCGGCCACGAGGATGATCGATGCGTCGGGCGCAAGGCTGATGTTGTATTTGTGTCCGTTGAGCCGGTAGCCGTGTTTGTCGCCCGTCAATCTCGCTTGCAGTGCGCGGATCTCCGTGCCCGTGCCGCGCTCGGAGATCGCGGTCGCGCCCGGTTCGCCGTCGAGCAAACGAGGCAATAGCGCGATCTGCTGTTCGCGTGTTCCCATCGAGTGGATGCAATCAATCAATGTTGCTTGATTGGCCGCCGCCATGGCAAAGCCGAGCGAGCGCATCGTGCCGGCCAACGCCTCGAACGCCGCGACGAATTCGAGCCCATTGCAGCCTGCACCGCCGAAGTCGCGAGAAACGGGCACGCGCTAGAGGCCGGCATCGGAAATCGCTCGCCATGCGTCCCAGTCGAAATCGTTGCGCTCGGGGCGGCGCACATGCCGCAGACCTATTTCCCTATAGCGGTGCGCGAGTTGCCGTTGTCGATCGTCGAACGAAAAATCCATGTTGGCCGCGCTCGGGGCGCCCTGTCATTCGCATGCGCGCAATGTATGCGTCGACCGGTGGCGACGAAACTGGCAGGAATGCCAGCCGGCCCGATTCGGCAATTGCTCAGGCTCGCGCCGGCAACACGACGCTCATGTCGACGAAAAGCCTATCGTGTGCATAGAAATTGCCAATTGGGGAACGGTACTTTGGCGTCCTAGATTGGAGAATGCGGCGTTCCGTACCTAGCGGAGCGGCGCTTCATATCATTCCCCCAATGCCGCACAAGACCTTGGCCACGAGCCTCGCGCCGCCGGCCGGTCCACGAAGGAGGCTCACAATGGCTCAGTTGAAAGGCTCCAAGACGGAAGACAATCTCAAGGCGGCGTTTGCCGGCGAATCGCAAGCTAATCGTCGGTATCTGTACTTCGCGGCGAAAGCCGACGTGGAAGGTCAAAACGATGTGGCCGCGTTGTTCCGCTCGACCGCGGAAGGCGAAACGGGACACGCGCACGGGCACCTGGAATATCTCGAAGCCGTAGGTGATCCCGCTACGGGCCTTCCTTTCGGTAGTTCCCGGCAAAATCTACAATCGGCCATCGCAGGCGAGACGCACGAATATACGGACATGTACCCCGGTATGGCGAAGACCGCGCGGGATGAAGGTTTCGACGAGATCGCCAACTGGTTCGAAACGCTTGCGAAAGCGGAACGCAGCCACGCGAATCGCTACACCAAGGCGCTCGAGGCACTGTCGGATTGATCGTCCGGCGAGCAAGCCGTTCGATCGCGCGCCGTCGCCTCGATTGACGGCGCGCGTTGTGCCTGCGGCGCATCTTTCGTGCGTCGCGTGTTTGCCGTTGCGCGCGTTCGTCGCGGCGCGCAACCGTCACGGAGCGTCATTTCATGCCCCATAAAGAAGGCAATCTCGAGGCGCCCACGCGTCATCCGCTCGATTGGCGTGCTCCCGACTTTTACGATCAAGCGTCGATCGACACAGAGTTGGCCCGCGTATTCGACATCTGTGCCGGGTGCCGGCGCTGCGTGTCGCTATGCGGCGCGTTTCCCACACTATTCGATCTCGTCGACGAAACGGACAGCGGCGAAGCGCACGACGTCGATCGCGGTGCGTTTCCGAAGGTCGTCGATCAATGCTATCTGTGCGACCTCTGCTATATGACGAAATGTCCGTACGTGCCGCCGCATCCGTGGAACGTGGACTTTCCGCATCTCATGCTGCGCGCCAAGGCGGCGCGCTATCAGCGCGGCGACGTCCCCTTGCGCGACAAGGTGCTGTCGAATACCGATGCGCTCGGCCATTTCGCCGGCATTCCGATCGTCACGCAAGCGGTCAACGCCGTGAACGGAACGAAGCCCGCGCGCGTCGCGGTGGAAGCAACGCTAGGCGTGGACCGCAATGCCTGGCTTCCGCCGTTCGCGCCGCGCAAGTTTCGCCCGCATGCGAAGGCGTCGCCCGACGCGCCCGTGCGGGACGGCGAACGTACGCCGGGCAAGGTCGCGATCTACGCGACGTGCTACGTCAATTTCAACGAGCCCGGCATCGGCCATGACCTGCTTGCCGTGCTCGAACACAACGAGGTTCCGTATGTGCTCGTCGATAAGGAGGCGTGTTGCGGCATGCCGCTACTCGAGCAAGGCAACCTCGAAGGCGTCGCCGCGAAAATGGAGAAGAACATTCCCACGCTCGCTCGCTATGCGCGCGAGGGCTATGCGTTGATGGCCGCGATTCCGAGCTGCGTGCTGATGTATAAGCAGGAACTGCCGTTGATGTTTCCCGACGATGCCGACGTGCGCGCCGTTGCCGATGCGTTCTGGGACCCGTTCGAGTATTTCGTCTCGCGACATCGCGACGGCTTTTTGAAGACGGACTTCAAGCACGCGCTCGGCACGGTGTCCTATCACGTGCCCTGTCATGGACGCGTGCAGAACCTCGGCCGGAAAACCTACGACACGCTTTCATTGATACCCGGCACCGAACTCAAAGTGGTCGAACGTTGTTCGGGACATGCTGGCACGTTTGGCGTGAAGAAGGAATTTCATGCCACGGCGATGCGGATCGGCACGCCGGTTTTCAAGGCGATGGCAGAATCTTCACCCGCTTATATTTCATCTGATTGTCAACTCGCGGGGCATCACATCGAGCAAGGGATCAGCGAAAGCGGGGCGACGAGCGCGCCGCTTTCGCATCCATTGGCGTTGTTGCGCAAGGCCTACGGGATCTAACACGCGGTCGTGTTAATTTTGCGAGGAAATGTAAATGGTCATCTCAAGCAATTCCCTATTGACCTTGGAAGCTTATGCCAAAGTTCGCGATAGGACGCGCGCTCAGGTCATCGCGCATAAGAAGACACGATGCGTTCGGCTCGGCAATCATCTGACTTTTTTGTTCGAGGACGAGACGACGATCAGGTATCAGATACAAGAAATGCTTCATATCGAAAAAATTTTCGATGAGGCGGGAATTGCTGCCGAATTAGAGGCGTATTTACCGCTCGTGCCCGATGGTAGTAATTTGAAAGCAACGATGCAGATTGAGTATGAAAACGAGGCGGAACGGCGTGCGGCCCTTACACGGCTAATCGGCATCGAAGATCACGTGTATATCCGCGTCGGTGAAGAACCTTCTGTCTACGCGATCGCCGACGAGGATCTCGAGCGAGAGAACAGTGAAAAAACTTCCGCTGTGCATTTTCTTCGTTTCGAATTGACCGATTCGATGAAGATTGCGCTGCGTGCCGGCGAACCGGTGCAGTTGGGCTGCGACCACCCCAACTACCCCGTCCCGCCCTGCCACATCGACGATACGGTCGCGCAAGCCTTGTGTGCCGATCTCGAATAATTTAGGGTACGCTTGCGCCGCGCAAACGATTGCGCGTTCGAATTATTGCGCGAGACGACAGTTCGGCGTGTCGTTATAGGGCGTGAAATCGTTTCGGAATCACTTCGTTACATATCCCGGGATTGCGGTCCGCAAAAAATATTCTAATATGGACACCTCTCACGAATTCACATTCGAACGCATATGTGACCCTCGCTCGGGCGATCGTTATGCGTTGCATTTACGCGTGGCATGATTTTTGTTACGCCGTCGCGATGGTATGCTTTCTGCACCATTTTCCCATGCACGAGCGAGACTGCCTTTAGTGCGTCAACTGAGGGCAATGCCGCACAGCCTGCGTGCGATTTTGATTGGCAGTAACCCAGAACAAAACAATTTGTGCAACCTGGCGGTCGTCGGGAATGGGCCATTCTCGCCGCCCAAGTGTCGCAGCCCGGCCAGGCTGCGTGGAGAAAAACATGTTCTTTGAGGAATTGACCGACGACGAGTGGACTCGCCTGGCGCCTCTGGCGGCCGACGAGCCCGTGCATCCCCATCGCCGCGGACGGCCGCGCGCCGAGCCGCGCGTGGTGACGAATGCGGTGTTATGGATTCTGACGACAGGCGAACGCTGGTCGAAGCTGCCCGCCCGCTATCCGTCAGGGCCCACGTGCCGGCGCCGCTTCGACGATTGGTTGGCGGACGGTACGCTGGTTCATATCGTGAAGGTTCTCTCGGAGTTTGGCCGCACGTTTGCGTATGTGCCCGAACCTGACGTGACGGTTCAAGTCGCCCCGAAGGCGGCGCCTTTGCCGGTGCCCGAATCGCCGCGCCTACGTGGCGTGTTTTGGACGAATCCGGAGTCGTGGCATACGGCGGACGAATGCCCTGAGGCGGATGGCGCCTATGACGGCGCGATCGATGACGCGAACAGCGCATGCATGCACACCGCGCGCGGCGAAGCACCGGTTGCTTCGTCGCGCAGGGCACCGACGCCCGGCGCCCTACTGCGCAGTGCCGCCGAGCGTTCGCCGCTCGTCGATTCGATGGCCGTGACCAAACGCTCCGACGACTACCGCGATTACATGATTCACGCTGTGGCGCAGCCCGTCGAGAAGCAGCTTCAGGTCAGTTATCGCGCGTCTGCCGAGATCGTCAAAGACGGTCAGCGCGTCGAGCGGTCCGGCCTCATCGGCCCGCGCTTCGCCGATCATGACAGCGCCGAGCGCTACGCGCTCGATTGGGGGCGCGATTGGATCGACAGGCACGAAGCCGCTGCCCTGGCGCGCCCCGAGGCCGTCGAAAGCATGCCCGTCGCTGCGCCGCCTCAGGTGCAGCCCGCGCAAGAGCACCCGCAGAGCGCGCCGGCCTTGGCTGCGGCCACAGCCCCCCAGAGCCAGCGCGCGCTGGACCCGAGCATGATTCGCGGCCGCGCGCCGGAGTGGCTGCTCCGCGCCGACAGTCGAGGTGATACGAAGCCCCCCGAGCTCCTGTATCACGCCTGAATCCGGCCGGCAGCCGGTCTTGCACGTTCCCCTTCGACGCGCGCTTGCGCGCGTCGGTTCCTCTCGTCGAATCTCGCGCACTGCCTTTTGGCGTGGTGCATGCCCCGCGCATGCACCACCGCTCAGCGCTCGTCGCTCGCGGCGCGGGTGCGGTGCCTCGGCTGCGCAAGGCGGGTGAGGGTATCGACATCGTTACGACGTGATCGAGCAAGGGACCAAGGGAAGTGTGACAGGAAGTAAATCGACAAAAAAACCGTAACGGCCTGCTTCGCGCGCCCGCCCGCTGTTCCCCCGCTGTTCCTTGTGCCTGCCACAAAAAAATCGGAAAAATTATCGGGGTACGCAAGGCCTGGAAATTTTTTGCATTTTTGCGGCGCTTGCCGTCGGCTTTTTGTTAGCGCCAGATGAGCGCTTTGCCGGTGGGCACGCGCGCGTCTCTCGTCTCTCTCTCTCTAGTGGCGTCTGCCCAACCTCGCCCCATTTTTCGTTGTTTTTTGAAGGGCCACCACCATGAATGTGACCATCATTGGCTGCGGCTACGTCGGCCTCGTGACGGCGGCTTGTCTCGCGGACGTCGGCAACGACGTCTGCTGCTATGACGTCGATCAGGACAAGATCAGCCTCCTCGAATCGGGCGGTATCCCGATTCACGAACCCGGGCTGCACGAGATCGTTGCACGCAACAAAGCGGCAGGACGGCTTTCGTTCACGACCGATGCGCGTTGTGCGATGACACAGCGCGAGGCGATCTTCATCGCCGTCGGGACGCCGAGCGGCGAAGACGGCTCCGCCGATCTGCAGTACGTGCTTGCCGCCGCGCGCGAAATCGGGCGCCACATCGAAGGCTTCACCGTCGTCGTCGACAAGTCGACCGTCCCCGTGGGCACCGCGCGCCGCGTGCGCGAGGCCGTCGCGGAGCAATTGACGCAGCGTGGCGTCGATTCGATGTTCTCGGTCGTGTCCAACCCGGAATTCCTGAAGGAAGGCGCCGCCATCGAAGATTTCACGCGTCCGGAGCGAATCGTCGTCGGTTGCGACGAGGATGTGCCCGGCGAACGTGCGCGCGAGACGATGAAGCGCCTGTACTCGCCCTTCAATCGCAATCGCGACCGCATGCTGTTCATGGACGTGCGCTCCGCCGAGTTCACGAAGTATGCGGCGAACGCGATGCTTGCCACGCGCATTTCATTCATGAACGAACTCGCGAATCTGGCCGAGCGCGTCGGTGCGGACATCGAAGCCGTGCGTCGCGGTATCGGCTCCGATCCACGTATCGGCTATCACTTCCTTTATGCCGGCTGCGGCTACGGCGGCTCGTGTTTTCCGAAGGACGTCCGGGCGTTGATGCAAACGGCGCACGACCACGGACAGACGCTGCACATTCTCGACGCCGTGTCCGCGGTCAATGCTGCGCAAAAGCAAGTGCTCGTCGGCAAGATCGTCGAGCGCTTCGGGGAGGATTTGAGCGAATGCGTGTTCGGCGTTTGGGGGCTCGCGTTCAAGCCCGGCACCGACGACATGCGCGAGGCGCCCAGCCGCGTGCTCATCGCGGCGCTGCTCGAGCGCGGCGCGCGCGTGGTGGCGTTCGACCCCGTTGCCATGAAAGAGGCGAAGCGCGCACTGGCAAGCGATTTGCGTGGCCAACCCGAGGCGCTTGCGCGCCTGACGTTCGTCGAGGATCAAGTGGACGTGGCCGCGAACGCCGACGCACTCGTCATCATGACGGAGTGGAAGGCATTCAAGAGCCCCGATTTCGACAGCCTCAAAGCGCGGCTCAAGCGGTCGATCGTCTTCGACGGCCGCAATTTGTACGAGCCGGCCGCGATGGATGAGCTCGGCATCGAGTATCACTCGATCGGACGCCCGGGTGCCGGCGCACAGTCGGCGCAGGATGCGATCGGCACGTTCGGCAGCGCGGCCGCCGTCTCGCTCTGAGCGGTGAGCGGCTTCGGAAGACGCTTCCGGAGACGTTGAACGCCGGCGGTTTCGTATCGGCGCGAATCCGCCGGCGGATGGCATGGCATTGGGCGTATCGGGGGCGACGCGTGTATCATCGCCCCCGCGCCGCTCAATACCGAAAGCCCCCATTCATACGATGTCAGTTGCCGAACTCAAGCGCCGCCGCACGTTTGCGGTCATTTCGCACCCCGATGCCGGGAAAACCACGCTCACCGAAAAGCTGCTGCTTTTTTCCGGTGCGATTCAAATCGCGGGTACCGTCAAGGGTCGGAAGAGTAATCGCTATGCGACGTCCGACTGGATGGAGATCGAAAAGCAGCGTGGCATTTCGGTGGCGAGTTCGGTCATGCAGTTCGAGTATGGCGATGCCGTCATCAATCTGCTCGACACGCCGGGGCACGAGGACTTCTCCGAGGACACCTATCGCGTGCTGACTGCCGTTGACGCGGCCGTCATGGTGATCGACGGCGCCAACGGCGTCGAGGCGCAGACGCTGAAGCTGCTCGAAGTGTGTCGTAGCCGCCGCACGCCGATCGTCACGTTCATCAACAAGCTCGACCGTGAAGTGCGCGCGCCGCTCGATTTGCTCGACGAAATCGAGCAGCATCTGGGTGTATCGGCCGTGCCGTTTACGTGGCCCATCGGGATGGGTAAGGATTTCCAAGGCGTCTACGACGTCATCCGCGACCAGGTACGCGTTTTTCGCGCGGGCCAGGACACGGCGGGTGGGGTGGTCGAAACGCTGTCGGCGCTCGACGACGAAGAGGGCGAACGGCGCTTCGGCTTCGCCTGGAAGAAGGCCAAGGAAGAGATCGATCTCATTTGCGCGGCGACGCCGGCATTCGATCGCGAAGCGTTCTTGGCGGGGCAGCAGTCGCCGGTGCTGTTCGGCTCGGCGATCAATAACTTCGGCGTCAAGGAGATTCTCGACGCGCTCGTCGAACTCGCGCCGCCGCCCTCGATGCGTATGGCGGTCGAGAGGCCCGTGCAGCCGGACGAACCCAAATTCACCGGCGTCGTGTTCAAAGTGCAGGCCAACATGGACCTCGCGCACCGCGATCGCGTCGCATTCATTCGCGTCTGCTCGGGCCGCTTCGAGCGCGGGATGGCGCTCAAGGTCACGCGTTCGGGCAAGACGTTCCGTGCCAACAACGTCGTGACGTTTCTGTCGCAGCGTAGAGAGACGGTCAGCGAAGCCTATCCCGGCGACATCATCGGCATTCCCAATCATGGGACGCTGAGTCTCGGCGATACCTTGACCGAAGGCGAATCGCTGCAATTCGTTGGCTTGCCGTTCTTCGCGCCGGAGATTTTCCAGACCGTTGAAGTTGTCGACCCGATGCGCGCCAAGCAGCTCGGCGAAGCGCTCAAGCAGCTCGGGGAAGAAGGCGCGATCCAGGTATTTCGGCCTGCGCACGGCGGCTCGATCATTCTCGGCGCGGTGGGGCAACTGCAATTCGAGGTCGTATCGCACCGGCTGTCGGCCGAGTACAAGGTCGACGTGCGCATTTTGCCGGCGCGCTATCGGATGTCGCGCTGGGTGACATGCAGCGATTCCGCCGAGTTGCGGCGCTTTACCGATGCTTATGCGGCGCGGATGGCACTCGATGCGGCCAATGCGCCGACCTATCTCGCATCGCATATCTCGGAGATCGAGGTTGCGCAAAAGGCATGGCCCAACATCGTATTCAACGAGTTGCGCGAGCATTCGGGCACGCCGTTCAAGAAGAATCTTTGAACGGCGCTCATCACGCTTCGAATCGAGCCGTTCGCGCCACGTCATTCGCTAGTTCATGAGGTCGGCAAGCTGAGCCGCGAGCGTGTCGATCGCGAGACGCACTCGCAGCGCCAGGTGCGGCGTCTGCATCCATAGCGCGTACGCGTCGTAGAGAAACGCGCGCCGATCGGGCAGAAGTTGCACGAGCGTTCCCGCTCGAATGCGTTCGCGAACGAGCCAAGACGGCAGCCAAGCGAGCCCAATGCCGCTCGCGGCCGCATCGGCGATCGCGTCGAGATCGTCGAGCCGCACGCGGTTGGCCGGCGTGACTTCCTCCGCCGTTCCTTCTTCACTCGGAAACAGCCAGGGCCGAATGCGGCCCGAGCGTCGATACACGACAGCCTCGTGGCGCGCCAAGTCTTCGACGCAGCGCGGTGTTCCGCGGGCTTTCAGGTAGCCCGGCGCGGCGCAAACCACCATGCGTTGGCGCGCTACGCGCCGAGCCACGATGCCGGCTTTGTCGTCGAGCGCTCCTGTTCGAATCGCAAGATCGTAATCGCCTTCGGCTAAGTCGACGAAGCGATCGTTGAACGACAGATCGAGTTCCAGCGATGGGTACTGCCTCACGAGTTCGAGCAAGATCGGCGCAACGCAGCGTCTGCCGAAATGAACGGGCATCGTGACGCGCAGCTTGCCGCGCGGTTGCGCGAGTTGATCGGCGGCGAGCGCTTCGGCCGCGTCGGCTTCCGCGAGGACGAGACGGCAACGCTCGTAGAACGCGCGCCCGAAGTCCGTCAGGCTTTGACGGCGTGTCGTGCGCGTGAGCAATTGGACGCCCAGCCGCCCCTCGAGAAACCGAACATGCTTGCCCACCATCGGCCCCGACAGTTCGAGTGCGTCGGCCGCGGCCGCGAACGAGCCCAGATCGACCGCTTTGACGAATACCGCCATGCTGGTGAGGCGATCCATCATTCGAAACTCCTGGTTATAAGTGTTCTGTCTTTACGCGATTTTTCTTCTTTGGTGGCGCCGGCATAGTGTATTCAATTCAACTACTTCCGAGTCGATATGACACGCGTCGTTCGTTTTCATCAGCATGGCGGCCCTGAGGTGCTGCGAATCGAGGAAGTCGATCTGCCACGGCCGGGGGCTGGTGAGGTTCAAATTCGCATCAAGGCGCTCGGACTCAATCGCGCCGAAACGCTGCTGCGCAAGGGCACGTACATCGAAACGGCGGTGTTGCCGTCGGGACTTGGGCTGGAAGCCGCGGGAATCGTCGAGATGATTGGCGAGGACGTTCAGGGCTTTGCGACCGGCGATGCCGTCAGCATCGTGCCGCCGCTGTCGATGGTGCGCTGGCCGGCGTACGGGGAGCGGGCGACGTTTCCGGCCGAACTCGTCGTCAAGCACCCTACGTCGCTGAGTTGGGAAGCGGCGGCGGCCGTTTGGATGTCGTATCTGACGGCCTACGGCGCGTTGATCGACATAGCGAAGTTGACCCAAGGCGAATTCGTGGTCGTGACAGCGGCATCGAGCAGCGTCGGCCTCGCCGCTATTCAGACCGCCAATGCCGTCGGCGCAGTACCGATTGCCGTCACACGCACGTCGGCTAAAAAGCAGGCGCTGCTCGAACAAGGCGCGGTACATGTCGTCGCGTCCGCCGAGGAGGACTTGGCCGCTCGCTTGCGCGACATCGCCGGAGCGGATGGGGTGCGCGTCGTCCTCGATCCGATCGGCGGGCCGATCTTCGAACCGCTCACCGCTGCGATGTCGCGGGGCGGCATATTGATCGAATACGGTGGTCTCAGCCCGGAGCCAACGCCGTTCCCATTGTTCGCAGTCCTAAGCAAAATGCTGACGTTACGCGGCTACCTCGTTCACGAAATCATTAGTAGTCCTACACGACGCGAGGCAGCCAAGGCATTCGTGCTGGATGGCCTCGCATCGGGTGCGTTGCGGCCGGTGATCGCCAAGACGTTCGGATTCGAAGACATCGTCGCCGCACACCGTTTCTTGGAGTCGAACGAGCAGTTGGGGAAGATCGTCGTGACGGTGTGATTGCGGTTGCGTTTGCGTTTGTTCTGCGCTTGGTCTCGATTTCGGATAGGGCTATCGCTGCCGAGCAGCGCATGTCACTTTTTGCCTGAGAAGATCTCGATCGTGCGAGGCGCCGGGTTGTCGGGCGCGGCACCTGCACCTGTACCCGCGCATGCGCTTTTGGACTCGATGGCGTACCGCACCTCGTCGAGATGCTCTTTCGGCACGAGTACCCACTCGGCGTCGAGCGCCGAAGCAATCGACGCGAGTGTCGATGCTTTGGTATCGCCTCGGCCACGTAGGACAGCGGATAGATTCGGCACGGCCATTCCGACGATGCCGCCGATCGCGGCCAGGCTCATGCGACGACGCGCACGTAGCGCGGCAAGCTGATCCGTGAAATACATGGCGTCACTGTTCGAATGGTTTGGGAGTTATGTCGCAATATAACATTTATGCGCATAATGTTGCGCCGCAATGTGGCGCCGTTATGTTGCGCCCTTATGACAGGGCATAAAGCGGTTCACCGCCTCATCGGGACGGCCGGCAGCGGGCATCGGCATCGCCTATGCTAACGGGGCGGCAATCTGCGTTCTTCACGGCCCTCTTTCTTCTCTTCGCTAGGTTTGCGCAGCTATGACTGTTCGCAATCTCGACGCTCTGTTCAGACCCAAATCGGTCGCCGTCATCGGTGCGTCGGCGCGGCCCGAGAGCGTTGGCGGGAAAGTGTGGCGCCGCGTGCTGGCCGGCGGCTTCGAAGGCCCCGTGTGGCCCGTTAATCCCAAGTATGCCGAACTGGACGGATACGCCGCGTTCTCGGACGCCGCCGACTTGCTCGAAGCGCCGTGCGTCGCGCTGATCTGTACGCCGTGTCAAGCCTGGTCCGACGTCGTCGGCAAGCTCGGCCGCCTCGGTACGCGCGCGGCCATCATCGTCAGCGACGCGAAGCGCGAAGAAGCATCGCCGGCGCTCGCGCGGGCGCTTGCGGCGGCCAAGCCTCATCTGCTGCGCATCGTCGGGCCGGGCAGTCTCGGTGTCGTCACGCCGGCGCTCAACGCGCACTTGGGGGCGCCGTCTGCGATGGTTAGGGCGGGTGGCGTTGCTTGGGTGTCGCAGTCGAACGCGTTGACGAATGCAGTACTCGGTTGGGCGCAGGCGCGCGGGCTCGGGTTTTCGCATGCCATCGCGCTTGGCGGCGAGGCCGACGTCGACGCGGGCGACGTGCTCGACTATCTCGCGAGCGACCCGGGCACGCGCGCGATTTTGCTCGAACTGTCGGTCGTGCGGGCGGCGCGCAAGTTCATGTCGGCCGCGCGTGCCGCTGCGCGCAACAAGCCGGTGCTCGTGCTGCGCACGGGCCGGGCCGACCCCGCTGACGCGCTCTACGCCGCCGCATTTCGGCGTGCGGGCATGGTGCGCGTCGACTCGCTGGACGATTTGATCGACGAAATCGAAACGCTCGGTGTCGGGCGTATCGCCGCGAGTTCGTCGGCCACGCTCGTGACGAGCGACCGCGGCGTCGCCGCCTTGGCAGCCGATGCGTTTGCCGCGGCGGGGACGACGCTTGCCGATTGGTCGGGCACGGCGGCGGCCGCCGTCTCGTCCGCATTGCCGCACGTCGTGCCTGGCAATCCGCTCGTGCTCGGTAACGATGCCAGGCCCGAGCACTTCGGGCTTGCGCTGGAGGCGCTCGCGCCGCATCGCGACACGGGCACGGCGTTCGTCGTGCATGCGTCGACGTTGGGGGCGCCCGTTGCCGATGTTGCGCGGGTGCTGATCGAGCATCAGCGCTTCGCGTATCGGGGGCTGCTCGCCTGCTTTTTCGGCGGTGTCGACGAAACGACGCGCGATGCTCTGCGCGCTCACGGGATCGCCGTCCATTCGACGCCGCATCGGCTCGCTCGTGCGTTCGCGCGTCTCGTCGACTACCGGCTCGGGCGCGAGCTGCTCATGCAGACGCCGCAGGGGTTGCCGGCCCAGGTGCCCGCGGCCGTCGAAGCGACGATGGCGCAAGCGAAAGCGGCGCTCGATGCCGGCCGGACGGTGCTCGCGGGCGACGAAGCCGCGCAGTTGTTGCAGGGATTTGGGCTCGAGATTGTCGATATGGAAGAGGCTCACGCTGTCGGCCGCGGAAAGGGCGACGAACATATCGTCGACGTTGCCGTGACCCTGCGCGACGACGCCGAGTTCGGTCCGATCTTCGAGTTCACCGCGCCCCCGGCCGACGGGTCGTCGGCCCCGTTTGCGGTTTACGGCTTGCTGCCGCTGAATCCGGTGCTCGCACGCGAGATCGTCTCGCGCTCTCCCTATGCTCGGCGTGCACCGGTGGGGCCCGTGCTCCATGCGCTGACGGCGTTGTCGGAGGCCGTTTGCTGCGTGGAGCAGATCGTGGGCTTGACGGCTGCGCTCACGGTCACGCGTACTCACGCACGGCTCGCTACGCCGCGCATCGTGCTCGGACCGGTACGCGGGCGGCTTGCCATCGTGCCATATCCTCGGGAGCTCGAGGAGACGCTCGATTGGCACGGGCAACGCGTGACGATCCGGCCGGTTCGCCCCGAAGACGAACCCGCCCATAGCGCGTTCGTCGCAGCGATGACGCGCGACGATCTGCGCCTGCGATTCTTTGGTGCCGTCAGCGGCTTCGACCACACTCAGCTTGCGCGCATGACGCAGATCGACTACGACCGCGAGATGGCTTTGATCGCAACGACAGGCGAGGGCGGTCGGGCTGTCACGCTCGGCGTGGTGCGCACGATCACCGATCCCGACAACGAGTGCGCCGAATTTGCGGTAGCGGTACGGTCGGACTTGAAGGGAAAGGGGCTCGGCCGGACGCTGATGGAACGGATGGTGGCCTACGTGCGCGGACGCGGCACGCGTTGGATCGTCGGCGAGGTGCTGCGCGAGAACGCCCCGATGCTGGGGCTCGTGAAGGCACTGGGCTTCGCGGCGAGTTCGACGGCGGACCCGGCCGTCGTCGAAGTGAAGATGCCGCTGCGGGACGACGCGCGTGCGCCGTAAGGGCGCGGAGCGCGTTCGCCTGTCGCTTGCCGCGTATGTCTATGTCTCGTAGGCCCCATACGCCTCGTACGCCGATTAGGCTGCGAGCTTGGCAACGGCTTCGTCGACGAGCGTGCGCGCGATCGACAATTCGTCGAGCCACGCATCGGCATAGACGGCGCCCGTTTCGCGCTCGAGGCGTGCGATCGTTGCAGCATTGCGGGCCGCGTCTTTCGGCGTGGCGAGAAACGTCTTGATCGACTGTCCCGCCTTGAACGCTTCGAAGAGCGGTGCGCGGATGTCGTCGGGCAACGCGCGCGTCCATTGGTAGGTCTTGCCGTTATAGGTCAGCGCGGGCGGCAAGGTTCGCTCCTTCTTCACGGCTGCGATCAGGCCGTATGCCCGTGCCGCCTCGCCGATCTGCTCCGGCGAAAACAGCTCGTCGGGCGTGATTTCGAACTGGGCGATATAGGTTTCGATCGCTTGCATGGCCGCGGTGCGGTCGTCGCGCTTTTGCTGCGCGCGCTCGACGATGGTGCGCAGTTCGTCGGCTTCTTCGCTGGTGATGGTGAAGCCGGCTTGCTTTTGCTGGAGTTCGGAAAAGCGTTGGAATTCGGAATCGGTCAGAAGTTTTGCCATGAGGTCGAACGACGGCGTGCGCGGACGAGGCCACGCACGCTTTTTTTGAGGGGTCGCCATTCTAGCGCCCCTCGTCCTCGCAATCCAGGGGTGCCGCGTGCGTCAGCCTTCGTGGCATACCGCCTCGATGTTGTGTCCGTCGGGATCGAACACGAATGCGCCGTAATAGCCCGGATGGTAATGCGGACGCAGGCCCGGCGCGCCGTTGTCGCGACCGCCGGCCGCGATCGCCGCGCGATGGAAGGCATCCACCGCGGCGCGATCGGTTGCGCGGAACGCGATGTGGACAGGCGGATCGTTGGGCGTGCCGCGGCTGATCCAGAAGTCTGAGACACCTCCCGCGCCGAAGCCGGCCACGTCGGTGTGACCCGTGATGGCCGCCGGAAATTCGTGCAGCATGGCGTACTCGATTGGTGCGAGCGCCTGCTGATAGAAACGCTTGCTCTTTTCGAAATCGCTGACGAGCACGCCGGTGTGGTCAATCATCGTCTTCCTCCGAAGTAGGTCGCAAAGTGGGTCTAGCCGCAGCCGTGCGTGCTGTGCTGTGCGCCGGCTACGCGTCAGGCGCGCTCGTCACCGTGTGGCTCGTGGTCGTCGTGCGGCAGCGAAGCGTTCGGACCGTCGCCGACGCGGTTGATCGTGCCTTGTGCCAGCGCAACGAGCGTCTCCTTTTCGCCGTCGATCACGTACACGCGACATTGGCAGATCGCATGGCCGCGCCCGGCGTAAATGAGTTCGGCGCGCGCCAGCAGCGTGCCGCGCACGGCCGGGCGCAGGTAGTTGATCTTGTACTCCCCGGTCACGACCCGTGGCCCCAGCGCTAGGGCACCGGCGAATGTCAGCGCGTTGTCGGCGAGGTAGCTCGTGATGCCGCCGTGTACGAATCCATGCTGCTGGCGCAACTCGTCGCGGATCGGCAGCCGCAGCGTCACCTCGCGTTCGCCGATTTTCACGAGCTCCGTGCCCAGCAGCATGCTGAACGGCTGTGCGTGGAGCGCGCCGCGCGCGAGATCGAAAAGATCGGTCATGCCGAGCCCCTTCGGGGCATCGCCCCGTGTGGTGTCGCGTTCAACTCTAGGAAGGCAGGACGCGTTGCGTCAAGCAGCGAGTGTAGGCGATCCCTTTCTCGGAGCCCGCTCAGGCCGGCCTCGCTATCAACGATCCGGCAGGAATCGACGATCGACCTTCAAGCGAGCCGGCTGATTGCCGTAAACCCTAAGCGGCCGAGCTTGCCGAAGCGCTGGTTCGTTAGTTCGTTAGTTCGTCAACGAGGCATAGGCTGTGGCGAGGTGATAAGGCGTCGTCGACGGCATATCGGCGCGCGCCACGTCGCCCGCCGGCGTCAAGCATTCGTACCACCCCCGCGCGTGCAAAAAGCGCGCTTGAAAGCGCGGAATCTGCAGTGCGAGCGCTTCCAAATCTTCGTCGCGAGCTCGCGTGGCCAGCGCGCGAAGATACTCGGTCTGCGCCCAAATTCGCTGCGTCGCATCCTTCACGGCACCCTGCTCGTCGAGCGCGGCGTACACGCCGCCTGTCGCCCGGTCCACGCCGTTGCGCTGCGCGAAGTCGAACGCGCGTGACAGCTCCCGCTCGAGCCCCGATTCCGCGATGGCCGGTCCGGCCCGCTTGATCAGATAGAACCATTCGAATTGATGCCCCGGCTCGAGCCGGTTATCGGCGCTGCCGATCGGCAACTCGGCAATCGCACCTGTTGGCGCATGGACGAAGCTGCGTGCCACCGAACCGGCCAGTTGCGCGAGCGTCGTTTCGTAGCTGGGCTCGCCCGTCGTCTCATAGGCGGCTAGATACGCTTCGGTCAAGTGCATCAGCGGGTTTTGCAGCGGGCCGGTGCGTACCGCCGAGAAATCGGCATCGAGCGCGGCATGCAGCAGCGAATCGGGTGCGGCGAAACGCGCCTGCACGAGCAAGGCCGTCTCCGCAATCACGCGCAGCGCGTCGCGGTCGCCCGTCGCCATCGCGTAGTGGGCGCAGGCGAAGATCACGAATGCGTGCGTGTAAAGGTCTTTGGTGGTATCGAGCGGCGCACCTTGCGCGTCGACGCTGTAAATCCATCCCCCATGCTTCTCGTCATGAAAATACCGACGCATCGCATGAAAGAGTTGCTCGGCATGCGCTGCATCGCCGGCATGTGAAAATATGAACAATTGCCGGGCGCAGGCCATGGCGCGGTAGCGGGCGGCGGGCAACGGCGCGTGATCGTCCGCGCCTACGGCCTCGTACGGTAATTGCAACGCGCTGTTGAAACCGGGCCCGCGCCAGATCGGCAGGACGGTTTGTGCGTAGTGCGCGCGGAGCGTGGCGGCCTCGGCCGCGATCGAACGGTCGATCGAGATGGACATGATGCGGTTTGGCTTGACGACGAAATGGCGCGTGCCGTTGCGGCGTCGCGCGAAGCGCAAAGCATAATGCAAAGCCGCGGCGCGAGGCGGCCCGGCCGACGATAAAGGAGGACTGGACCATGTTGAGCAACGTCGAACTCGTTTTGCGACTGATTCTTGCCGCGATCCTTGGCAGTGTTATCGGTTTCGAGCGCGAGCGGCAGGCGTGGGCCGCCGGTTTGCGCACGCACATGCTCGTATGCGTGAGTTCGGCGCTCGTCATGATCGTATCGGCGTTCGGCTTTGCCGACGTACTGGGCCGTCCCGATGTCGTGCTCGACCCTTCGCGGATCGCAGCGCAGGTCGTTTCGGGTATCGGCTTTCTCGGGGCGGGCGCCATTTTGCTGCGCGGCGAAGTCATCCGCGGGCTCACGACGGCAGCGAGCGTCTGGTCCGTCGCCGCCATCGGTTTGGCCGTGGGGGCGGGGCTCAACACCGCCGCGATCGCGGCAACGATCATCATCCTGGTGATCCTCGCGGGGATAAAGCCGATCGAGCGGCGCTACATCTCGGTGCGGTTGCGGCGGCGAGTGTCCTTGCGCGTGGATCGAGGCGCGCTCACGCTCGGTGCGCTGCGGACGATCCTTGGGCACGCGAGCGAGCGCGTGAAGCAATTCATCGTCCAGCAAAGCGAGGAGGAGCCCGAATGCGACGACATCACCATCGGCTTCTCGCGCGTGTCCGCCAACGAATTCGAGTCGTTGTGCCGCCAACTGCGCAATGCGCCGGGCGTGCGCGCGCTGCGGGATGAAACCGAGAACGGACTGAGCGACGGCAACGGGCAGGACGATGTGCGGGCGGACGGCCGCTGACTACCACTGCCAACTACCGCGGACGACGGCTGCAAGAGGTGCGCGAGGCGCTGGATCCTGCCGTCGCGGGGCGCATGGCGAACCGATCGTGAGACAATGCCGCGTTCGCAATACGCTTCGCTTCGATCACGATACCAATGAGCCGCGCCAGGTCGCAGCGGCCCCCATACGCCATGGCAGATTCCGCAGCATCCTCCACCCCTCGTTCCGAGGGCTCCTCGACCGCGAAAGGCCGGGCCCGAGCCGCCTCGTCGGACGACGTCGGCCGCCCCGCGCGCGCTGTGATCGAGCCTGAAGCGTCGACGGCGCCGGACACTGCCCACGAGCCCGGCGACGCTGCGCCATCGCTGCCGTTCGATCCGCGCCAAGGGACGCTGCTCGGCTTCGAAGTGCCGGCTGACGTGCGGGTATCGACGACGGACGATCGCGGGCCGACCGATGCGGCGCTGGTGGCGTTAGGCGCGCCGGCAGCGCCGACGCACGCGTTGGAAGCTGCGCGTGAGAAACCGGCCGTCCCCGCAAAGGTCGTCTCGCTCGAGGAGGGGCAGCGCCCTGAGCCGGCGCAAGTGCAAGCGACATCTTCGAGCGATGCGGCGAGTGGCGCATCGCCTGGCGCGCCGGAGCCGAAAGCGCCGAAATTGTTGTCCCCGGGCGCCGCGCTGGCAAGCGTACGTCAGCAAGCGGCACGCAAGCCCGCCGAGACCGCGCGCACAAGCGGCTTGCCGCCAGCGGACGAAATGACGCGGCGTCCCACGCCGAGCGCGGATGCATTGCCGATTCCGCCTGTCGTCGCACAAGCCGCCGGTGCTGCAAGCGTTGCCGACAACGCTTCGCGCGCACTCGATGCCGAGCTGCCGGCGGCATTCGCGCAGGCCGTCGCTTCGTTGCAAGAGGCGGTAGTGCAGGAACGCCGCGCGGCCGAAGAGCGTTGGCGACGCACACGGCATTGGCTTGCCGTTGCGCTGGTTGGACTCGTGCTGCTGCTTGCGGTATCGGTTGTGCAGACTGTCGCGCTGTTCGGTTTCGCGCATCGCGCGCAAACCGCCCGGCAGCAAACCCAAGCGACCTTGAACGATCAACAAGCGGCTTTGGCAAGCCTGGCAAGCAGTACGTCGGCCCTGGCCGCACGGATGCAGACGCTGCCTGGGGCCGTCTCGGCGCCTGAGGCGGCAACCGCCGCACAGCGGCCGGCGAACCACGTCAAGCCCGCGCACGCGCGACACCTCAAAGAAAAGAGCAAGCCCGCCGCGCATTGAAGGTTACCGGGCCCGCTGAGCGTAGCGTTAGACGCGCGGCGCTCCGCCACAGCCCGTCACACCCTCCCGGCGCCTTTCCACCGTTTCAGCAGCAGTGCGTTCGTGACGACGCTGACGCTCGAAAACGCCATGGCGGCGCCGGCCAGCATCGGATTGAGCAGCCCCAACACAGCGAGCGGAATGCCGATCAAGTTGTAGACGAACGCCCAAAACAGGTTCTGCTGGATCTTCCGATACGTTCGGCGCGAGATATCGATCGCGTCGGCGACGAGCGCGGGATCGCCTCGCATGAGCGTGATGCCGGCCGCGTGCATGGCGACGTCCGTGCCTGTCGCGAGCGCGATGCCGACGTCGGCCGCGGCGAGCGCCGGCGCATCGTTGATACCGTCGCCGGCCATGGCGACGATTTGCCCTGTGCGCGCTTTGAGCCGCGCGACGATGTTGGCTTTGTCCGCCGGCAATACCTGTGCGTAGTATTCGTCGATGCCGAGTGCGGCCGCGACGCTGGCCGCCGCTCCGCGATTATCGCCCGTCACGAGCACGCTCTTGACGCCGCGCGCGGCCAGTTGCTCGACGGCGGCGCGGGCCGTCGGTTTGACGCTGTCGCCGAAAGCGATGAGGGCGAGCGCTTCGGCCGGCGCATGTCCCGTGCCCGTACGGGCGAGCCAGGAAACCGTATTGCCGGCGGCTTCCAGTTCCGCTGCGCGCGCACGTGCCTCGGTTGGCGGCTCGATACCGAGCGCTTCGAGCCAGCGTCCGTTGCCGACACAAACGGTGGATCCGTTGATCTCGGCTTGCATCCCATGCCCGGCCACGGCTTGCGCGTGCTTGGCCGACGGCAGGCCCCGACGTGCTTCGCCCGCGCTTGAAGCGTGCGGCGAGGCCAAACGGGCGTCGTACTCGGCTAGAAGGGCCTGCGCCAGCGGATGATCGCTGTTGTGCCCGACCGCGGCGGCCAGCGCAAGCGCGTCGTCGCAGGCGATACCGAACGGTTCGAACGCGACGAGCTTGGGCTTGCCGACCGTCAGCGTGCCGGTCTTGTCGAACGCGACGATGGACACGCGCTGCGCGAGCTCGAGCGCTTCGGCGTCCTTGATCAGCACGCCGTGCCGAGCGGCCACCCCGGTGCCGGCCATGATCGCGGCGGGCGTCGCGAGCCCCAGCGCACATGGGCAGGCGATGACGAGCACGGACACGGCGTCGAGAATCGCAGCCTGCGCCGATGCGCCGGCGAGCAGCCAAAGCCCGAGCGTCGCCGCGGCGAGCACGAGGATGGCCGGCACGAACACGGCGCTGACGCGATCGACGAGCCGCTGGATCGGCGCCTTCTCCGCTTGCGCGCTTTCGACGAGCCGGATGATGCGCGCGAGCGTCGTCTCGGCGCCCGTTGCGCCCGTCGTCACATCGAGCGTGCCTTCGCCATTGACCGACCCTGCGGTGACGCGATCGCCCGGGCCTTTCGCGACGGGCAGGCTTTCTCCGGTGACGAGCGATTCGTCGACGTGCGTCCGACCCGCGGCGATGAGCCCATCGACGGGCACGCGTTCGCCGGGCCGGATGACGACCGTCATGCCGACGCGCACCTGGCCGATCGGCACCTCGCGCTCGCCGCCGAATTCGTCCTTGACGTGGGCGCGATCGGGCCGCAGCGCGGCCAGCGCGCGAATGGCGTTGGTCGTTTCCCGTTTGGCGCGGGCTTCCAGCCACTTGCCGAGCCGCACGAGCGTGATGACGACGGCGGACGCCTCGAAATACAGGTGCATGGCGTCGCCGGGGTGAGCGATCGTCTGCCAGACGCTCAGTCCGTAGGCCGCCGAGGTGCCGAGTGCGACGAGCAGGTCCATGTTGCCGGCGCGCGCCCGAAGGGCTCGATAAGCGCCCACGTAGAAGCGCGCGCCGCAGACGAATTGGACGATACTCGCCAGCACGAGCTGCAGCCATGGCGGCAGGGCCGACTCGACACCGAACGGCGTCGTCAGCATCGGTAGCGCGAGCGGAACGCTGAGCAGCGCCGCGAGCGCAACGCCGGCCAGTTCACGCCGGGCTTGCCGCGCGCGGATGCCGTCGATCGCGGGCGAGGCGTGCCCTTGCGCGCCGGCCGCTTCGTCGGCGACGACGGGCCGGGCTTGGTACCCGGCGTCGACGACGGCATCGACGAACCGTTGAACGTCGAGGGCGGTGAGCGATTCGGCCGCGCGTACCGTGGCGCGTTCAGTGGCGAGATTGACGGAGGCAGCAGTCACCCCCGGGACGCGCGCAAGCGCTTTTTCGACGCGCGCGGCGCACGAGGCGCAGGTCATTCCTTCGATGTCGAGCTCGGTCGTCGACACGTCGACGCCGACGGCAGAGGCTAAGTCGGTCATGATGGCTGAAGCGACGAAAACACGCGTAAACGGACGGGCGATTGCAACAATGGAAAACACGATCGAGCTTCCCATGATGGGAAGGTCAAGCGGCGCGTTCGGAGGCCGTCGCGCGTCGGCACGTTTGCCCGCGCGTGCCGCGAGCGATAGATAGTGGGATTCGTGCAAACACAACGGGCGCACAATATGCCGGGCGCGGCGGACGCGTCTTATCCTCGAATGCAGCTTGCTCCTTGCCTAGCAGCCGAGGATACGATAAAACGCTCTCGCGATTCGATGGAGAATCGATGCAGCACCCGATCCCGGCCGGATCGAACGCTGCAAACGGTGAAGGCGGAGGCTAGGCCGCCGTGTGCCTGGCCAAGAGATCGTACACATGACAACAAAAACTCGAAAATCCATGCTGCCCTTGGGGGCGCATTCGTGGCTGGCATGCCTTGCCGCCGTCGTCTTTGCGGGTTGCGCCGCGCCGGTCAAGGCGCCGCCGCCGTCGAACGCGGGCGGCTGGACTCAAGACGAAGTCGTGGATTCATACGTGTTCGGCTACCCGCTCGTCGTCATGACGACGGCACGTGCCGCGGCACTGGCGGGCGCGGATACCGATGCGGGCGCGCTGCTCAATACGCTGCGGCCGCTGCCCATGGTCGAGACCGCGGGCGATGAAGTGCCGCCGCTGGCCGACGTCGACACGTTGTCGGCCAACGCATGGCTCGATCTGTCGAAAGAGCCCGTAGTGGTGTCGCTGCCCAACACGCGTGGCCGTTTCCTCGATGCCCGCGTCCTCGACATGTGGACGAACGTCGTCTGGTCGACGGGGGCGAGCGCCAACGCGCGCACCGGTGCGCCCAAGCCGCAAACGATCGCGCTCGTTCCCCCGGGTTGGAGCGGCGATCTGCCGTCCGGCGTCGAGCGCGTGGATGCACCGAGCAACAACCTTTGGCTCGGTGTGCGCATCGCGGCGCTCGACGCCCGTTCGGTGCCGTCGGCGCGCCGTATGCTCAACGAGGTGAAGGTTGCGCCGCTGTCGGCCTATCTGATCGACGAGCACGAATCGCATGCCGCGCGCGGCAAGCACGCCAAGCGCGAGCGCCTAGCCGCGCAGGAGCGCGCCGACGATCCGCAAGAAAGCATCGCCGAGGTCTCGACGGGCCTGCCCGCGAACGCGGCTGCCGTCACGCAACTCGATGCGAACGGTTTCTTCGGCAAGCTGGCGGACGCCTTGCACGACAATCCCCCGTCGTCCGACGACAGCCATGCCCTCAAGGAACTGGCCGATATCGGCGTGAAGCCGGGCGAGGCCTTTCATTTCCAGGACGGTTCGGCCAAGGCGATCGCAGCGGGCGTGACCGACGGCATCAAGCGCGTACAGACGCCGCCCGTCAACGCCGTGTCAGGCGACGGTTGGAGCTGGGCAGGCGACAGCACCGGCAACTATCGCGACGACTACGCATTGCGCGCCTATGCGACCTTCTCGCATGCGGGCGCCGCTACCACGCGAGACGAAGTGTTTCCGACCGTATCGGTCGACGGCGACGGACAGCCGCTCGACGGCAGCCACGAGTACGTGATGCATTTCACGCGCAAGACGCTGCCGCCGGCGCGCGCGTACTGGACGATCACGGCCTACACGTCGGACGGTGCGTTGGTGGCAGACCGTGTCCCGCATCATTCGATCGATTCGCATGATCGCCTGCGTCGCAACCGCGACGGCTCGATCGATATCTACGTGTCGTCGAAGTCGCCGGGTCGGATGCGCCAATCGAATTGGCTGCCCACGCCGCAGGGGCCATTCCAGCTCGTGATGCGGCTGTTCGCGCCGCAGCCGTCGGCGACGGACGGCAGTTGGGCGCCGCCGAAGCTCGAGCGTCGATAACATTGGGGGTGAAGCGAGTGCAAAGGAGCAACCGAGCGTGATTGGAGCCGTGCGATGACGAGCGAACCGAAAGGCGGCATGCTGCGCCGCCTGGGGGATAGGATGCGGTCGCGCGGCGCGCGCCGCACGGCGATAGGCGTGGCGATTGCCGTGGTGTTGTACGGGTTGCTCGGCTTTTTCGCGGCGCCGCCGCTGATCCGGCATATTGCCGAGCGGCAACTCGGCGAGGCCCTCGATCGGCCGGCGGCGATTGCTCACGTCGCGCTCAATCCCTATACGCTTCGGCTCGAAGTCGACGGCGTGCGCATCGGCGAACGCGGCGGTGCCGGCGAATTCGCCGCTATCGAACGCCTCGTCGTGCGCGTGTCGTGGATGACGCTGCTGCGTTTTGCGCCGATCGTGACCGAGCTACGCGTCGATTCGCCCCGCATCAACGTGATTCGCTACGACGCCCAGCGCTTCAACTTCAGCGACATCGCGGAAAAATTCGCGAAACCGTCGAAGCCGCAAGCAGGCCCGACGTTGTTCTCGGTGTCCAACATCGCTGTCGAGAACGGCAGCGTCGATTTCGACGACCGCTTGCTCGGCGCTCGGCACGTCGTTGACCGACTCTCGCTCGGCGTTCCGTTCATCGCGACGCTGCCGTCGCAAACCGACATCTTCGTCGATCCGCGTTTTTCAGCGCGCGTCGACGGTAGTCCGATCGCGATCAACGGTAAGACCAAGCCGTTCGCGCAATCGCGCGAATCCGATGTGGCGCTGAAGTTCAGCGGTCTTAACGTGCCGCGCCTGCTTTCTTACGTGCCGGCCAAGCTGCCGCTCGAGATGCAAAGCGGCACGCTGGCCGGCGATCTCGAACTGCGATTCATGATGTCGGCCGACAAGCCGACGCTGACAGTCACCGGCACGGCCGATCTGACCGACGCGCAGATCGTTGACGCCTCGCATGCGCCGTTTTTCTCCGTGCACGCGCTGCACGTCGCCGCGTCGGGGCTTCAGCCGCTCGCGGGCGTTTATCGATTCGACGAGATTCGGCTCGATCAGCCTTCGCTGCATTTGACCCGCGAGCATTCGGGCGAACTCAGCATCGCCCAGGCGTTCGCGGCGAAGTCCGTTCCAGCCTCCGGCGAAACGAGTGCGGCGAGTGCGGCCGCGGCTGCTTCATCGCCGCCGGCCGCGGGCGCTTTCACCACTTCCGCTGCCTCCTCCGCCTCCTCGCCGGCCGGCGAAAATACGCAAAAGCCCACCCCCCTTGATTTGTCGATCAAGCATTTCGCGCTGAACGACGGCAACGTCGGGCTGGAAGATCGCGTGCCCGAACGCGCCGTCGCCCTCGATCTGACGAACTTGACGGTCACGCTCGACGATTTTTCGACGCTAGGCTCAGCCAAAGCACGCTATACGATTCACACCGCGCTCACGCAGGGCGGCAGCATCGCGGCGACCGGCGCGCTCGGCCTAGCGGCGAAACGGGCCGACGCGCAATTGACGATCGACGACCTGGCCCTGCCGCTGGCGCAGCCCTACTGGGACGGTGTCACGAGGGCGAGCCTCGCCGACGGCACGCTAGGCGCGTCGCTCCCGCTCGATGCCGACTGGTCGGGGCCCGCGGCCCAAGTGCGCGTTGGCGCCGGCGAGCTGTCGCTCAAATCGTTGAAGGTGATGGACCCCGGCGCCGCGCAGGGCGCCGCGCCGGCCGTTGCGTTGGCGCAAGGCCGCGTCGTTATCAAGAGCATCGACTTGGCCGCGCGCTCGGCCGATATCGACCGCGTCGAGGCGACGGGCCTGGCAGTGTCCGGAGCACGCGACAAGGACGGCCGCATCAGCTTGACGGAGCTTGCACAAGCGCCGCGGTCGCCGCGATCGCAGCACTCGGCCAAGGAGCCGCCGACGCACGCGACCGATTCCCGTCGTCGCACCCACGAGCCCCGCACCCGCGAGCCGGCCCGCGGCACGGAAACGAAATCGGCGAAATCGGCGGAACCCGGCTGGCATTACCGGATCGGCGAACTGGTCCTGAAGGACGGCTCGGCGCAGATGACCGACGAAGCGGCGCCGCACCCCGCGAAGCTGCATCTCGCGCCTATCGAGCTCGACGTGCGCAACGTGACCGAGGATATGAGCCGACCGCTTGCGGTCAAGCTCGAGACTTCGTTGAACGGGAAGGGCACGTTGAGCGTGAACGGCGACATCGTGCCGAGCCCGCTCGACGCCACCTTGACGGTGGAAGCGAACCGGCTCGACCTCTCGCCGTTCGAGCCGTATATCGGCGGCAAGCTCAATGCGAAGATCGCCCGCGCCGAGCTGAACGCCCGCGGCCAACTGAAGGCCGCGCTGCCCGCGCGAGGCGCCGCGTCCTACTCCTACCGCGGCGGTGCGGCGCTGGTCGACGTGCGCTTGCTCGATCGCACCAATTCGGCGCCGCTCGCCGGCTGGGGCACGCTCGGGGTCGCGGGCATCAACGCGCGGTACGACGCACACGGCGTCAATCTCGACATCGCGCGCGTCACTTTCACTCGCTTTTCCGGGCGCGTGCTGCTCGATGCGCAGGGCAAGCTGAACCTGAACGACGTGCTGGCCCAGCAGCGCGAGGCGTCGAGCGACGGGGCCGGTCAGCCAAAGCCGTCGACGAGTACCGCGCACGTGGAAACGGCGTCGCCGAAGGAGCCGTCTACGCCGCTGCATGCGCGCATCGGCCAGATCGTGCTGCAGCAAGGCCACGTCACCTACACCGATGACTTCGTCAGGCCGAATTACACAGCGGATCTCGTCGACATCACGGGTACGATCGGCACGTTCGGTACCGACGTCGCAACGCCTGCGCCGGTGGACGTCAGCGCGAGCTTGGCGAACAACGGCCCGATCACGATTCGCGGCACGGCCAATCCGCTGGCGCCGAAGCCGTTGCTCGATCTGAGCGCGAGCGCGCATGACATCGAACTCAAGAACCTGACGCCGTATTCGCTGAAGTACGCGGGCTATCCGATCGTGAAGGGGAGCCTGAACGTCGATTTGCACTATCAGCTCGCCAACGATCTGCTCAGCGCGACCAACCATTTGTTCATCGATCAGTTGACGTTCGGCGACCACGTGCAAAACGACACGGAAACGCATCTGCCCGTTCGTCTCGCCATCGCGCTTTTGAAAGATTCGCGCGGTCAGATCGACGTCAACATTCCCGTTTCGGGATCGCTGTCGAATCCGCAATTCAGTTTGGGCAGCTTGATCTGGAGTGCCGTGACGCACTTGATCGAACGGGCCGTCACTGCGCCGTTCTCGTTGCTCGCGAACGCGTTCGGCGGCGGGGGAAGCGGTTCGGCAAGCGCGCAACAGCTCCAATACGTCGCGTTCGCGCCGGGCTCGACCGTGCTGACCGATGCGTCGCGCGAGAAACTCGACACGCTCGCCAAGCTGCTGGGCGAAAAGCCCGAAGTGAAACTCGATTTGAGCGGACGCGCCGACGCGAACGTCGATACCCCGGGCCTACGGCTCGCGTACGTCGACGATCTCGTCAAGAAGGAAAAGGCGAAAGCGCTGGAGAGCGACGGACAGCATGTCGACCCATCGACCCTGACGGTTAATGCGGACGAATACCACCGCTATCTGACGCAAGCCTACAAGGACGCCGATTTCAAGAAGCCGCGCAATTTCATCGGCCTGACGAAGACGGTGCCCGATGACGACATGAAGCGCGCGCTCGCTGCTCACGCAACTGTCGACGACACGAGCCTGCACACCCTTGCCGACCAGCGCGCGCAGAGCGTTCGACAGTATCTGAGTGCGAAGGTCGATCCGAGCAGGCTCGAGGTCACGGCGCCTCATTTCGGGACGGAGGGCATGAAGGACAACGGCCCGGCGACGCGCGTGGATCTGGCGCCGGCGGGTTGACCGTCCGCGCGGCGCGCGGCGACGGCACCCGTAGTCCTTAGCCCGTAGCCCGTGTTGCGCAATAGCTGTGCTACGCGTCGCAGTATTGGACCGATGCTTGGCGATGCTGCTACACTATCGTCGCATCAATCCATTCAATTGCACTCAACCACGTGGGGAGGCGTTCGATGTCCAACAACACTACGCTTGCAGCCGTCCCAAACGTGGCAGGTGGTCCTGCTGGCGACATGCGACGCTGACGTCGCAATGCTCACCGCCGCGTTCAGCCGGAGTCATCCGGCGCGCAAACCGGCTCCCTCGATTTTCCACTAGGTCACCGCGACAAGCGGTGTATTGGCGTCGCCGACGTTAACCGTCGACGTCGCGAAGCGTTTTCTCTCCACTTCATAGCCCTGGGCGCCACAAGTACCTCGGGCGGAGCGCTTATGACTCGCAAAAAATTCGATCTCGGTGGGCAGACGTTCAAGGACGTCTTCCGGTTCACCTTCACTCACTGGCTCCGGCAGCGCTGGCGCATCGGCGGAATCCTCGCGGTCGCATTGCTGACGGCGGCGGCCGACGTATTGACGCCGCTGTTCGCGGGACATCTCGTCGACGCGTTGGCCGGCGCGGGCCATGACAAGGCCAGCGCATTGCATAGCGCGCTCGCGCCGTTCGCGACGCTGATCGCGCTGGCACTCGGCAGTGCCGCGCTGCGCTACCTCACGTACTCGGGCATCATCGCGCTCACACTGCGGATGATGAGCGAAATCGCCGGCGACGCATTCCATCGCGTGCAACGCCTCTCGACCGACTGGCACGCGAACAGCTTCGCCGGTTCGACCGTGCGCAAGATCACGCGCGGGATGTGGGCGCTCGACATGCTCAACGACACCCTGCTGCTCGGGCTGTTGCCGTCGGTCGTCATGCTCGTCGGCGCGACGGTGCTGCTCGGCGTGCACTGGCCGATCATGGGCGTCGTCGTCGGCACCGGCGCCGTGCTCTTTATCGGCATCACGCTGGCAATGACGCTCGGCCTGGTAGCGCCCGCGGCGCGCCTGGGCAATGCGTGGGATACGCGCATGGGCGGCGCGCTGGCCGATACCGTCACGTGCAACGCCGTAGTCAAGGCGTTCGGTGCGGAGGTGCGCGAGGAGCAGCGCTTCTCGCGCGTGGTCGGCAAATGGCGCGATCGTACGCGCCGGGCGTGGGTGCGCGGCACGTTCAACGCCAGCGTGCAAAACGTCATGCTGACCGCGATGCAGGCAGCGATGCTCGGCGTGGGCCTCTTGTTGTGGCTGAACGGCCGGGCCGGCGTGGGCGACATCGCGTTCGCGTTGACGATGTTCCTCGTCCTGCAAGGCTATTTGCGCGACGTCGCGACGCTGGTGCGCCAACTGCAGCGGTCCGTCAACGACATGGAAGAGCTCGCGCAGCTTACGCATCAGCCGCTCGGGATCGAGGACAAGCCTGGTGCCGGCTTGCTCGTAGTCGAGCGCGGCGCAATCCGCTTCGAGCACGTGACGTTCCGTTACGACGGACACGCGGCGCCGCTCTATGCCGACTTCTCGGTGCGGATCGCGCCCGGCGAGCGCGTTGGGTTGATCGGCCATTCGGGCTCAGGCAAGACGACGTTCATCAAGCTGATCCAACGTCTCTACGATGTCTCGGAGGGCAAGATCACCATCGACGGCCAAAACATCGCTGACGTGAAGCAAGCCTCGCTGCGCGCGCAGATCGCGATCGTTCAGCAGGAGCCGCTTCTGTTTCACCGGTCGCTGGCTGAAAACATCGCCTATGCGCGGCCCGGCGCGTCGCAAGTCGAAATCGAGCGCGCCGCGCGGTACGCGAACGCGCACGAATTCATCGTCTCGCTGCCGAACGGTTACGACACGCTCGTGGGCGAGCGTGGCGTAAAGCTGTCGGGCGGCGAGCGGCAACGCGTCGCGATCGCACGGGCGTTTCTTGCCGATGCGCCCGTGCTGATTTTCGACGAGGCCACGTCGAGCCTCGACAGCGAAAGCGAGGCGTTGATTCAGCAAGCGATGGAGCGCTTGATGGTGGGGCGCACGACGCTCGTCATCGCGCACCGGCTGTCCACCGTGCGCGCGCTCGATCGGCTGCTCGTGCTCGACAAAGGGTGCGTCGTCGAAGAAGGCAATCACGATACGCTGATTCGGCTCGAGCGCGGTTTGTATCGGCGTTTGTTCGAGCGCCAGGCGCTCGAGTTGACGAAGGGGCTCGACGTTCAGCCGTCATACCGTCCCCATCAGGCAGCGACGACCGCCGCAGCCTGAGTAAGCTGACGATCGGATCGCGGGGCCGGCTATGCCGGCCTTTTTCGGGTGCGCCGCCGACATGGTTCACACTTTAACGAGATCTCTTTCAATCGCGAATAACCCTAAAGAATGAGTGGCGCATTTTTTATGCGAACCTTTAGTCGATGGATAAAAACCTCGTTTCATGATAATCAAATTTCACTGTAATCTAAACGAAAAATAATAATACGTAATGCCTTGATCCGATTAGTGATACCTGTCTAATTGCGAAATTCCCCTTACGCCGAATCTCATTTACTGCTTCACTCCAATGCGCCGCACGAGCTGCCGCTCAAGGCTCTCGGCGCGGTACCGTTTAAAACACCGTATGAATTGAATCGGCATTTCGCCGCGACAGAAATTGGAGGAAACGGTATGACCAGGTCTTTGAAGAAGAATATGCTGGCCAGTTTGACGGCGCTGGTGGTGGGCAGCGCCTCGCTAGCCGGATTTGCAGGTATGACCGCATTTCTTTCGCTTGCCGAGCCGAGTGCCGCATTGGCGGATACGGCGCCGGCCGTCGATCACTACGCCGCGACGCAATACCCGATCGTGCTCGTGCACGGCCTTTCGGGTACCAACCGCTACGCGAACGTGGTCGATTACTGGTACGGCATCGCGTCCGACCTCGAGTCGCATGGCGCCAACGTATACGTGGCAAACCTGTCGGGTTTCCAAAGCGATTTGGGCCCGAACGGACGCGGCGAGCAGTTGCTCGCCTACGTCAAACAAGTGCTGGCGGCCACGGGTGCGCAGAAGGTCAATCTGATCGGGCACAGTCAGGGCGGGCTTACCTCGCGGTACGTCGCGGCGGTGGCGCCTCAACTCGTCGCGTCGGTGACGACGATCGGCACGCCGCATCGAGGCTCGCAGTTCGCCGATTACGTCGCGCAGGTGCTGGCGAAAGATCCGACAGGTTTGGCCGAGCCGTTGATCGGGGACTTCGCCGATGTGCTCGGCACGCTCTTCAGCAGCAACCTCAACACGAACCAGAACGCGATCGCCGCGCTGACCGCACTGACGAGTGCGGGCGCCGCCCAATTCAATGCGGCCGTTCCGAGCGCCGGCCTTGGCGCAGCCGGTTCGTGCCAAACAGGCGCGCCGACCGAGACGGTCAACGGCTATACGCATTACCTCTATTCGTGGGCCGGCAGCGCGATCCAACCGACCTGGTCCGTGCTCGGGGTGGAAGGTGCGGCCGATACGAGTGTGTCGGGGCCGTTCGACCCGGCCAATGCCGAAGATCCTTCGACGTTGACGCTGCTCGGCTCGGGCACGGTCATGATCAATCGCAACGCCGGCCCGAACGACGGCCTCGTGTCGGTCTGCAGCGCGCTGTACGGCCAGGTGCTGAGCACGAGCTATCACTGGGATCACGTCGACGAAATCAATCAAATTCTGGGCGTGCTCGGACAAAACGCGGAAGACCCTGTAGCGGTCATTCGTGCGCATGCCAATCGTTTGAAACTTCAGGGGCTGTAACCGATGACGCGCCCTGCCGATGCAATGCAGACCACGGGTACGCTCGCGCTGTTCGGCCTCGCGGGTCTCGCCGCGGCTGCCGCGGTCTGGTATTTCAATGCGCCGGCCGGGGCGCCGCAAGCGAGCGCGCCGCGCGCCGCGAGCGTGGCGACGGCCGTCGTGTCCGCGCCGACGGCGTCGCCGGCGCAGCCTGGCCCTGCGGCACCGGCGTTGCCCGTCTCGCTGGCGGGCTCGACGCCGCCGCGCCTGCCGCTCGACGAGCATGGCCATTTGCGCAAAGTGCGCGCGGTGCGCGACTTCTTCGACTATTTCCTGACGGCGCAGAACGAGATGCCACCGAAATCGCTCGATGCGCTTGTGCGCAAGGAAATCGCGGCGCAGCTCGACGGTACTTCGGCACAACCCGAAGCGCTCGACGTGTGGCAACGCTACACGGCATACCGGCAGGCGCTCGGCAGCATCGAGCGGCTATCGGTGCCGGCTCAGGGAAATGAACGCGAAAGCGGAAGCGGCTCGAGCCACGCGGGCACAGCCGATCTCGATGCGATGCAGACTTCGCTTGACGAACGTGCGTCGCTGGCAGGCCGGACGCTCGGCGCCGATTGGAATGAGGCATTCTTCGGCCCGGATTGGCGGCATGCGCACTACACGCTCGAGCGCCTGCGTATCGTGCGTGATACGACGTTGACCGATGCGCAGAAGGCGGCCCGCTTGCAGGCGCTCGAAGAGAGCCTACCGCCCGAAGAGCGCGCGGCGCTCGCGCGCGATCGACATGCGCGCACAACGGTCGACACGATCGCCAAGCTCGAACAGCGGGGGATGACGATTGACGAGTTGCGGGCGAAGGCCACGCAGGCGCTCGGCCCTCAGGCGGCTGAGCGGATCGTGAAGATGCAGCAGAACGACGACGCCTGGCACGCGAAATACGCTGACTACGCGGCGCAGCGCGCGCGCATCGATGCGATGGGCTTATCGCCCACCGAGCGCGATGTGCAGATCGAACAACTGCGGCAGCATATGTTCACGAATCCGGCCGAAGCGCTGCGCGCGGCGTCGCTCGATCGTTAAAAGTGATCCCTGAGCACCGATTGAGCGAGACCGCTGTCGAGCCTGATCGCCACTTCGGCGAGACGCGTTGCGATGGCGACCGTGTTCTCCGTGACCGGCGGCAACTGCCTGACGAACGTTTCCGGAATCGCCGTGTGATTGCCGCGCTTATTGATCTGGAAATGCGCTTCCACGCCGATGCGGGCCGACGGTTTGGACGACTTGACGAGGATGTCGCCGACAGGATCGCTGGCGGGATAGGCCGTGCCTTCCATGATCGAAACCAGCGCGGAGAATCCTAGTGCGCAGGTTTTCGCCGCATATTTGATGACCTCGATACCGAGCTTGGTATCGGGCGTGAACGTAAATTCCGTCTCCGGCTGATCGGTGAGCTCCCGAATGCTCGCGAGGATCAGGCGGTCGTGATGAACCTCCTCCTCCTTATACGCGCGGATCTGATCGCTGATCACGGAAAGGTGTTCGATGGCCGGATCCAAACATGAGCAGCATTCGCGCGTCACGTAAAACTGCTGCGAAAGAACGATCGCCAAAAGATGGAAGAAGCGTGATTCATCGCGCTCGCGCAGCGCTTCGATATTTTCGAGCAACTCATGAGCGAATTTGGATTGCTCGATTTGAAACTGCAACCGCCTAGCTCGGATGGCCGTATAGACGGAAATCGGATCGAAAAGTGTTCCGGAGCCCGCTATGCGCGATTCGGCTGCGATTTCGTCGACGTTCCATTCCCAGGTATCCGGGAAATATGAGAACGCATCGTAAATGTCGATATCGGGAAATGGATTCAATGCTTCGAGAAATTGCTTTGGCCCTTTCGCTCTCATCAGCTCCGGTGCATCGCTCGAATAAGGGATAGATCCGCCCGAACCGAATGCACGCGGTGCGGCATGCAATACGGGGTAGTCGGCGAAGAAGGCCAGGAAATTTTGGATTTCGGCGTCCGAAGACAATTCGACGCCCGAGGCGATGCGATCCAGTAGCCGCTTCACGGCGATCTTCTGCTCGTCGTCGACATCGACGTCGAGCGACAGCCAGGGCGCGGTTACATTGATGCCGGTTTCGGTGGCCGCGAAAGCCGTTTGCTTATACGGAACGAACCTTGTTTCTTCTAGCATTTATCGCATCTCCGAAAAGAAGAGGCGGTTGAAGCGAAGAACTTCAACCGCCGGTCGACTACTTAGAAATACTTGAACACCACCGTCTTGGTGGTAATTTTCTTGATGCTCATGATCTTCTCCTTAGAGCAGATTTAGAACGCCATTTTCATGGCGGCTTTTTCCACCGTGCACGGTAGGATTGCTGTGCGCGCACATAGCGGCGCGTGTTATCGGTGCCGTTCGAGGCGACAAGAATACGAAAATGATCAAATAAAATGAAAAGATCGAAAGTTCGTAGTTATTCGGGTTGTCTTAATCGGGTAAGCGGATTGTAGATGAGAATCGCCGGTTTGCAAGAGAAAATAATTCGGAATCGAAAAAAATCCTTTTGGGGAGCGTTTTGTTATTGAGTATTGTACGTAGTAAATCGCTTGCCGGTGACAAGAAGGTTCTACGAATAAAGGCAGCGATGAGTGGCGTTGAAACGATTTTGAATCGAACCGACTACGGATAACGGGAAACGAATGCGACGGGTGTTGTGTATATGTTTATGTAAATCGCCGCAGGCGGCCGCCATACCGTCCGAGAGCGAGTCGCCACCGCGTGCGCGTTCAAGCGGCCCGTGCCGCGCCTGCTTCCATGTGCTGTTCGATGACGCGTGCGAGCGTGTCGAACGCAGGCCCTATCCGATCGTTCGGCACGCACGCATAGCCGAGCAGCAAGCCGCGCCGCGCGACTTCCTCGCGGCTGTAGTACGCCGCGAGCGGGCGCACGATCACACCCGCGTCGAACGCCGCGGCCGTGACCGCTCGATCATCGACGGTATCGGGCAGCCCGAGCACGAAGTGCAGGCCGGCTTCGTCGCCCATTACGGGCAATGCGTCGCCGAAGTGCGAGGTGATTGCATCGATGAGAATCTGCCGGCGCTCGCCGTACAGTGCGCGCATACGCCGCACGTGAGAGGTCAAGTAGCCGCCCAAGATGAATTCGGCGAGTACGGCTTGATGCATGAGCTGCCCCTCGCGGTACAGTTCGGCCACCCCCGTACGAAAGGTCTCGACGAGATGCTCGGGCGCGACCATGTAGCCGATGCGCAGCCCCGGAAACAAAATCTTGCCGAGGCTGCCGACATAGATCACGCGCCCCGCGTCGTCGAGGCCTTGCAGCGAAGCGATCGGACGGCTGCCGTAGCGGAACTCGCTGTCGTAGTCGTCTTCGACGATCCATACGCCGTGTTGGCGGGCGTATTCGAGCAGCGTGCGCCGCCGCGCGAGACTCATGACCATGCCGAGCGGATATTGATGCGACGGCGTGACGAGCGCAAGGCGTGGCGGTGCGGCCAGCGCAAGCTCGCGCGGGTTCAAGCCTTCGCCGTCGACGGGAATCGGCTCGAGCTCGAGCCCCGCCGATTGCAGGACGCTGCGAGCGCCCCAATAGCAAGGCTCCTCTACCCACGCGCGATCGCCGACGTCGGTCAGGAGCCGCACGGCGAGGTCCATCGACTGATGGATACCCGTCGTGAGGATGATTTGATCGGGCGAGCATTTGACCGAGCGCGCCACGCGCAAGTAATCCGACAGGGCACGCCGCAGCGGCCGGTAGCCGCTGCCGGGCGCGTAGGTCAAGAGCTCGGGGTTCGCCTCTTTCCAAAGCCGCGCCTGCAAGCGGCTCCACGTACGCGACGGAAACTCGGTGACGTCCGGCACGCCCGGCATGAACGCGCCCCACTGTTTCGGCGCCACGCCCGCGCGGCCGATCAGACGCCGTCCGCGCGTGGAGAGGCTTTCTCGGACGAGGGTTTCGCGCGTCGCACTCGGGGTACCCGGTGCGCCTGGTGCGCCCGGTGTGCTCACGGGTGCCGCGGAGCGCGGACGGACCGTTGCGGCATCGGGACGCGTATCGGCCACGTACGTCCCGCTGCCCGTGGTCGACAGCACGTAGCCTTCGGCCGTCAATTGATCGTAGACGCGCAGAACGGTGTTGCGCGCGACGTCGAGATCGTCCGCCAGCGTGCGCGAGCTCGGCAGTTTCGTGCCGGGCGCGAGCTGCCCCGTCAGGATGGCGTGCTGCACGAGGCGCAGCACTTGGCGATACATGGGCTCGGCGGCGCTGCGCTCGAGCCGGGCCGCGAGCCAGTCCGACAGAATGATCGTATCCAAAGTGGTTCCCTTCGGAATAATGAAATGGCTCCGTTGCGTGGAACCGCGACCGATTATATTGGATCGCAAATGAAGTGCGGTGTTCGCTGGTCGATGGAGCCAATCGGCGCATCGATCGCGAAGCCGACGGAACGTAGGAGACAGACGATGCAAAAAGATCAGGTGATCGTGAGCTTTCGCGGCGTGCGCAAGACGTACGACGGCGAAACGCTCGTCGTCAAATCGCTCGATCTCGACATTTATCAGGGCGAATTCCTGACGTTGCTCGGGCCGTCGGGATCGGGCAAGACAACTTGCCTGATGATGTTGGCCGGATTCGAATTTCCGACCGGCGGCGAAATCCGTCTCGACGGGCAACTGCTCAATACCGTGCCGCCGCACAAACGCAATATCGGCATGGTGTTTCAGAACTACGCGCTGTTCCCGCACATGACGGTCGAGCAGAACGTCGCTTATCCGCTGACAGTGCGCAAGATGGACGCCGCCGAGCGCGCCGATCGCGTTGCCGAGGCGCTGAAGATGGTGCGGATGGAAGGCTTCGCCAAGCGCTATCCCGCGCAGCTTTCGGGCGGACAGCAGCAGCGGATCGCACTGGCGCGGGCGCTCGTGTTCGCGCCGCGGCTCGTGCTGATGGACGAGCCGCTCGGCGCGCTCGACAAGCAACTGCGCGAACACATGCAATACGAACTGAAGGCGCTGCACGAGAAGCTGGGGTTGACGTTCGTCTATGTCACGCACGATCAGGGCGAAGCGCTGACGATGTCCGATCGCGTCGCCGTGTTCGACAAAGGCATCGTGCAGCAGCTCGATACCGTTGATCGCCTCTACGAAACGCCGTGCAACGAATTCGTCGCGAACTTCATCGGCGACAGCAACCGCTTGCAAGGCACGATCTCCGAAGTCGACGGTGAGTATTGCCGCTTGCGCCTTCGCGACGGCACGCACGTCGTGGGCCGCAACGTGGCGAACGCGAGGGCCGGTGCGCCCGCCGTTGCTTGCATTCGCCCCGAGCGCGTACGTTTGGCAGCCCAAGCGAGCGCGCGAGACGGCATCAATGCGCTTGCGAGCCACGTGCGCGGCCTCATCTATTTCGGCGACCACGTGCGCATGCGGTGCGCGGTGCCCGAGCAGGACGAATGTTTCGTCAAAGTCCCGCTCGGCACCGAAGCGCTCGATACGTTCGCGCCTGGCGTGCCCATCGGGCTCGAGTTCGCGCCTGAGCATTTGCGTGTTTTTGCGTGACCGCGCGCGATCCGGAATCGCTGGATGTCCCATTCCGACTGACGCAGTAACGAAGACTCACGAAGACCCACGAAGGACCCCATAGAGGAGAGCGTTAGATGAAGACGAACACCATGACGATGCGCCGCGCTGCTGCGACGTTGGCCGTTGCCGCTGCATCGACGATGCTCTGTGCGGCAGGCGCCCGCGCCGCCGAGTTGACCGTCGTGAACTTCGGCGGAGCCAATGCCGATGCGCAGAAGGTTGCCTACTACCAGCCGTTCGCGCAGCAGACGGGCGACACGATCACCGCCGTCGAATACAACGGCGAAACGGCCAAGATCAAGGCGATGGTGGAAGCCAAGCACGTGAACTGGGACGTCGTCGAAGTGGAGTCGGGCGATCTCGGCCGCGGCTGCGACGAAGGCCTGTACGAAAAGCTCGACTGGTCGAAGATCGCGAAGAAGTCGGCGTTGATTCCCGAATCGCCGAGTACGTGCGGCGTGGGCTTCTTCGTTTGGTCGACGGCCATCGCCTACAACGCCGACAAGCTGAAGACGGCGCCGACAGGCTGGGCCGATTTCTGGAACGTGAAGAAATTCCCGGGCAAGCGCGCGCTGCGCAAGGGTGCGCGCGGCAACCTCGAATTCGCGCTGATGGCCGACGGTGTGGCACCGAAGGACGTCTACAAGGTGTTGGCAACGAAGGCGGGCCAGGATCGCGCGTTCAAGAAGCTCGACGAACTCAAGCCGTACATCCAATGGTGGGAGGCGGGCGCACAGCCGCCGCAGTTCCTCGTCGCCGGCGACGTCGTCATGTCCTCCGCGTTCAACGGCCGTATCGACGCCGCGCAGCGCGAGGGCAAGAACCTGAAGGTGGTCTGGAACGGCAGCATCTACGACCTCGACTATTGGGTGATTCCGAAGGGATCGCCGAACAAGGCGCTGGCCGAGCAGTTCATCGGTTACTCGGTTTCGTCCAAGCCGCAGCAGGTCTACGCGCAGCACATCGCATACGGTCCGGCGAATCGCGATGCGATCAAGTCGCTCGATGCAAAGACGCTGTCGAATCTGCCGAACTCACCGGCCAACGGCCAGGACGCCGTGCTCCAAGACGCCGCGTTCTGGACCGACTACGGTGATGAACTCGAACAGCGCTTCGCGTCGTGGGCGTCGAAGTGATTCGACAACGATAAAGACAACGAACGCGCGTAATCGAGTAAGAGATGTTGTGTCGTCCAACGTGCAACCCGGGCGACACAACGTGGCACAAGGCAAGAACCAAGCAGTACCCGCAAGAGGCAATGCGAGCGATGAGCATGCAAACGATGACGATTTCGAGCGAGCCGAGCGGCCCATCGACCGCGGCGTTGAAGCGCGAGTTGAAGGCTGCGCAGGCACGCAAGCGAATGACGGCGCTGCTCTTGATCGCACCGCTGGCGATCTTTCTGTTGCTGATATTCGTCGTGCCGATCGCCGCGCTGCTGACGCGCGCGGTGCAGAACCCCGAGGTGGCCGACGCGCTGCCGCGAACCGCGGCGCAACTCGCTCGATGGGATCGCAAGGGCGAGCCGCCGGCGGCAGCCTATGGGTCGCTCGCATCCGATTTGGCATCGACCTCGACGCAGGACGGCGAAGTCATGGGTAGCTTGGAGCGTCGGCTCAACGTCGAGATACCGGGCTTTCATTCGCTCGTATCGAAGACGGCGAGCGCGCTGCCTTTCACCGATGACGACAACCATCCGCTCGCGCTCGAGCCCGAGCAAGTGCGTGCGAAACTGATCGATCTCGATGCGCGATGGGGTGACGCGCGCTACTGGCGCGCGATCGCCAAGAACGGCTCGCGCTATTCGCCGTTTTACTTGCTGGCGGCGCTCGATCATCGAGAGGATGCATTCGGCCACATCGAGCAGACCGATCCGGATCAGCGCATCTACGTGAGCGTATTCGGCCGCACGTTCGTGATCGGCGCGGTGGTCACGGTGGCGGCGCTGTTGCTAGGCTATCCGCTCGCCTATTGGATTTCGACGTTGAGCGAGCGTCGCGCGAACCTGGCGATGATTCTCGTGCTGATTCCGTTTTGGACGTCGATCCTCGTGCGCGTTGCCGCATGGATCGTGATCTTGCAGACCGAAGGGCTCGTGAACCGCACGTTGCGCGGCCTCGGGTTGATTCACGCGCCGCTCGAGCTGCTGTTCAATCGCACAGGTGTCTATATCTCGATGACGCACATCCTGCTGCCATTCATGATTCTGCCGCTGTACAGCGTGATGAAGTCGATTCCCCCGACCTACCAGCGTGCGGCGGTTTCGCTCGGCAGCCATCCGTTCGCGGCGTTCTGGCGTGTGTATGTCCCGCAAACGTATCCGGGCATCGGCGCCGGCGCACTGCTCGTATTCATCCTGGCGATCGGCTACTACATCACGCCGGCATTGCTTGGGGGTCCTAACGATCAGATGGTGAGCTACTACGTCGCGTACTTCACGAACGTGACGATCAACTGGGGCATGGCATGTGCGCTCGGCGGCCTGCTGCTCGCGGCGACGCTCGTGCTGTACGCGGTGTACGGCCGCTTCACGAGGGCGGCGCCGAACCTGTAACGCCGCGATCGCCCTTGATTCCTTGCGCATCCGTGAGACCTTCGCGGCGGAGCCGACGATGAAACTTTCCAAACCGCTATTCGCCCCACACACGTCGCTCGTCGAACGCGCGTGGTATTTCCTCTTGCGCGGCCTGGCTGTGCTGACGCTGCTTTACTTGATCCTGCCCGTGCTCGCGATCGTGCCGTTGTCGTTTTCGTCGAGTACGTTCCTCGTCTATCCGATTCCGGGTTGGTCATGGCGCTGGTATCAGAACCTCGTCATGTCCGACGAGTGGCGCATGGCCGCGAAAAACAGCTTCATCGTGGCGCCGTCGGCAACGCTGTTGGCGACGGTGCTCGGCACGCTGGCGGCGCTCGGCCTGGCCAAGGCGAATTTCCGCGGCAAGGCGATCGTCATGGCCGTGCTGATTTCGCCGATGATCGTGCCCGTCATCGTCGTGGGCGTCGGCATGTATTTGTTCTTCGCGCCGCTCGGGCTCGCGAACACCTATATCGGCCTGATCATGGCGCATGCGGCGCTCGGCGTGCCGTTCGTCGTGACGACGGTGGGGGCGACGCTGCAAGGCTTCGACGGCAACCTCGTGCGCGCGAGCCTATCGCTCGGCGTCGATCCGACGCGCACGTTCTTTCGAATCACGCTGCCCGTGATCGCGCCGGGCGTGATCTCCGGCGCTTTGTTCGCGTTTGCGACTTCATTCGACGAGGTGGTCGTGACGCTGTTCCTTGCGGGCGCCGATCAAACGACGCTGCCGCGTCAGATGTTTACGGGCATCCGCGAGAACATTACGCCGACGATCGCGGCGCTGGCGACGATTCTGATTCTCTTTTCGACAGCGCTGCTGCTGGCGCTCGAATGGCTGCGCGGTAGGAATGCGGCGCGCGCTGTCGCGTGAGGTGAAGACGCACCGCGGCGTGCGGAGGTGACGCGTTGATGACGCCGCTTGGGGCTTTCCCCGATACTTCGCTTTTTCGTTCGACGCATCGTGCTTTGATGGTTACCCCGCTTTGTCGAGCTTGCTTATAGTCAGCCGCAGTGCATCGCTCGCAGTGCATCGCTGATTGACACGACACAAGGGGATTTCAATGAGCACCATTCCGGCAGACAACTCCGATGGGACCCTCCCGGCCCACGAAAACGAGCAGCAGAATACGGTGACGGTAGACGACCCCCTGCAGTCGTCGTCGATGTCTCGATCGAGTTCTCTCGATGGGTTGGCGCCGCGCTCTGCGCGATCGTCGACAAGCACCGACGAGTCGATACGGCCGGTGCCCAGCCGGACGCCGTCGATACGTAGCCATCAAAGCCAACGCAGCCAGTCGATCCAGTCCGTCGCGATAGACGTGCCGCGGACGTCGCTGAGCCGCCCCGCTTCGAACAACGCGATGGTTCTCGCGCAAAGGTCTCATCAAGAGATAGACGAGGCGCTCGATCGCGTCGAAGCGAATTTGACGCCGGAGGAGAGGCGGCTCGCAGACGGGATGGCCGCGTTGCAGAGAGGCGAGTTCGCGAACAATCCCGAGTTGCGCGCCGTTATCGAGCAAGGCAAAAGCGCAGGCTTGTTCGCCAACTGGCAAATAAAGACACCGCGCCAGCAGCAACATGCCATTGCCAACTTCTTGCTGGACGTCGCCAACAACAACTTTGAAAACAAGGCGGCAATGGCGTTGGCGTCGCTGTTCAACATCTCGGTGAAGACCGGCTTTTGCGTGATGCTGATGACGTTCTCGCGTCAATTGGCCGCGAACGGCATGAGCGACGATGCCGGCTTCACCGATGACATGCGCAAGGTAGCGGGCGGTTTGGTCGCGGCACTCCCCGTGGCACTGCTCACGGCAGGCGGCATCAAGGACTACAGGGACCGTACGGCGACGACCTGGTCGTCGATCAGTCGCGGTACGCTCGCGCTCGTAGGCGCGACCGCGCTGGCGGTGACGGCGGCACTCGGTAATCTCGATGCGGCAGCGCCCAGCTTGGTGGCATTCGGGCTGGCGTATTGCTTGGGACGCGATACATCGCAGCTATTCATTCGCACACCTAACCAAATCCGGGGCATCCAATTCAAGCCGTCGCTCGTGTCCGGGGTTGCCTACGGCGGCGTGGAGATGGGCGTGGGCTCCGCGATGTCGTATGGGGCGCCGGGCTCATCGGTTCGCTCGGATGGCTTGAGAGGCTCGATCAACGGTGGCGGCGAAGCAACGGACGAAATCAATCTGACCTTGGCTCATCTTTTCAAAGAGGGGATGGACGATACGCAGGGCAACGTACTGACGAAATTCGGCGGTGGCCTGACCCGAGTACGCGACAACTTCCGTAGCCGCTTGTCGCCGCAGGTGCCTACCGGTAGGGAAGTGGCGAACATGCTGCTCGGCTCGTATCCGGCCCGTGCGGCGCTGTTCGGTGTCGTGGTGATGGCCGCGGTGAACTTCGGCGTCAAGACGCCGAACCTCGACCCCGAGGAGGAAAACAACTACGGCAACATGGTGACGGCGTTGATTCTCGGCGCGCTCTATACGGCCTTTGCGGGCATGTTTGCGAAGAAAGACCCAAACGCGCGAGCCGAGCGAGATGAGGAAGAGCAGGTCGAAGAAGTGAACGTGGATCAATTGGGCCGGCAGGCGTTCATCGAGATGACGACGCCGCGTCTGACACCCGTCGTCAACGACGTGCCTGTCATCAACGAGGAGCCTGTCGCACCGACGACCGAGCACATGATCCCGATTGGAACGAGCATCGACGATGCGACGCAGAGCGGCGCGATACTCGCCACGTCGCTCTCGACCACGCCTCCTACGGGCAGCATTTTGCATCGTGCTACGTCGCGGCTTTCGCAAGAGGAGGGCAACATAGGCAGCACATCGCAGTTGACGTCGACTTAAGGACATAACGACATCTTGCGTTGCGGCATCGGGCGAGGGGGAGGGCTCGACACGGCGGGCTGTCGGTTCTAGTCTTCCAACTTATTCAACCTGCTCGGAGAATACCGCCATGCGATTCGTAGCCTCGCTTTTATCCTGTTTGGCATCGTCGTTGCTTCGCCCGCGATGGCGAAGATGGTCGCCAAGCCCGTCGGCTGGACGCTGAACGGTACGACCTTCAACAGCTTTCTCATCTATGACGATGCCACGACGGCCAAGCGCCCCGGCTTGGTGATGGTGCCGAATTGGTACGGCGTCAACGATACCGCCGTCAAAAAAGCCGAGATGATTGCCGGCAAGGACTACGTCATCTTGCTGACCGACATGTACGGCACCGGGATACGCCCCACGAGCGACGCGCAGGCAAAAACTGCCGTCGCGCCGCTCTATCACGATCGCCAATTGATGCGCGCGCGTATCGGCAAAGCATTCGAGCAACTCAAAGCCGCGGCCGCCGACGCGCCCATCGATTCGTCGCGTCTCGCGGCGATCGGCTTCTGCTTCGGCGGCGCCGCCGTGCTCGATCTCGCGCGCAGCGGCTCCGACGTCAAGGCCGTGGTTGCCTTTCACGGCGATTTGAGCACCGACGATCCCGCGCTTGCCGCGAACATCAAGGCGCGCGTGCTCGCGATGAACGGTGCCGACGACGCGTTCACCATGCCTCAAGTACCGGCTTTCACCGAGTCAATGAAGCGCAGCCCCGCCGATTGGCAGTTCGTCGAGATCGGCCACGTCGTGCATTGCTTCACCGAAACCGAGGCAACGGCCAAGACGGGCAATTGTCGCTATGACGCCAAGGCCGCGGCGCGTTCATACACGATGATGCGGGACTGGCTCACGGAGAGCTTCGCTTCGAACTGATGGCGGCGCAGCAATGCGCCGCCTTGGGTGCATGTATGCGTATTGCCGAAGTCATCCGAAGACGGCGCGTTGTGAATGCATCGCCTTCAGCAGGGCAGTGCGGAACGCGGTCATTTCTTCCGGGGTACCGATCGATACGCGCAGGTATCCTCGCGGCCCCGTCTCGCGAATCAATACGCCATCGCGTAAGAGTTCGCTCCAAATCAAATGCCGATCTTCGAACCGTCCGAACATGACGAAATTGGCATCTGAATCCGGCACTTCGAGGTCGAGACCTCGAAGCCAGCGCACTGTCTCGTCGCGCTCCGCTTTTAGAATTTCCACCTGCGACAACATTTCGTCGCGGGCCGCGAGCGCGGCGCAAGCAGCGGCCTGCGTGAAGGCCGATAGATGGTACGGCAGCCGGACGAGTTTGATCGCGTCCACGATGGCCGCCGCGCACGCGCAATAGCCCACGCGTGCGCCGGCAAATTTGAATGCTTTGCTGAGCGTACGCGAGACGATCAAACGAGGATGGCGCGGCAATAAAGCCACGGCGCTCGGCACACCGTGACGTCGGAACTCCGTATACGCCTCATCGATGACGACCATGCCCGGCGCGACCTCGAGTATCGCCTCGATCGTCTCCAACGAAAGCGCGGTACCGGTCGGGTTGTTGGGCGACGTCAATAGAATCACGCTGGGCTGCAATGCCTGAATCGTCGCGATCGCGCGATCGAGATCCACGTCGAAGTCTTCTTTACGTGGTAGCGTGTGCAATTGAGTGAAAGTCGTACGGCAATACTCCTCGTACATGGCATACGCCGGCGTCATGATCAATGCTGAACGCCCCGGGCCGCCGAACACCTGCAGGATCTGCTGGAGAACTTCGTTGGAGCCATTGGCAGCCCACACCTGATCGGGATCGACCGCTACGCCGGTATCGTGCGTCAGATACGTAGCGAGGCTGCTACGCAATTGCGTAAAGTCGCGATCGGGGTATCGATGCGCTTGCGTCGCGGCCTCGGCCACCGCTTGCGCAATGCGTTCGGCAAGCACTTGCGATGGCGGATACGGGTTCTCGTTGACGTTCAAGCGCACGGGCACATCGAGCTGCGGTGCGCCATACGCATGCTGCGATTTGAGTTCATCGCGGATAGGTAAATCAGCGAAAGCGATAGCGTTCCATGGTTGCTGCATTGAGTCGCTCCTTCTGTCGAACGCGAGTGGGTACAGCACATTCCAAGGTGACTTCGGCTTCGATCCGATTGAATCCGATTGCAGGAGGACGCCGAAATAAAAAAGGCGCCGAAGGCGCCTTGGTCGTTTTGTCGGTGGGTGAAGCAGACCGATCAATGATTTCGATGTGACGAACCACGGCGCAATGAAGAGCGACCGTGATGGCGATGCGGGTTGGACGTGATGCGTGGAAATTTCATGCGGCTATGATGGCATAGCTTTGTGCGAATGAAAAGCTGCAAGACCGTCGCGATCAAGCATGACTGCGGTGATACGTCATACGGGCGTATAAATCGCGAGCTTCAAGGCCGGATCGTCGTTCGCCTGAAACGTCGCATATTCGTAGTGTTGTATGCCGCGTTTCGGATGAGCTAGAGCCTTCTGCCCCGACGCACCACTACGAACATCATGAGCTTTCCACCACTTCGAGAACTCCTGACTTACCGATCGCAGCCGTTCTACTAGATCGACGAACGCCGGATCGTCGGCATGCAGATCGTGCGTCGCGCGAAAAAGAGCGATCATGCGTCGCGCTTCCTCCTGCCATGTCGATCCGAACAATTGCCGTGCGTTCCGCTCGGCAAATATGAAGACCAGGATATTGCGGTTCGTTTGAGCCAAGCGGCCAAATCCGAAGAGATCGTTGGCGGCGCGGTTCCAGGCCAGGATGTCCCAGCGCCGGCCCGTCACGTAGGCCGGCAGCGCGAGCTTCGAGACCATTCTCTCGATTGCCGGCGGCACGTGCTCGGAAACGAACGCGCGCGAATCGCTGCCGCGGGCCAGAGCCCGCAGATGGGCGGCTTCCGCTTTGCCGAGCCGTAGCGCATGGGCCAACGCGACGAGGGTGGCATCGGACGGGCTGACCGTGCGCCCCTGTTCGAGCCGCACATACCAGTCCACGCCGATGCCCGCCAACTCCGCGACTTCCTCGCGCCGCAAGCCCGGCGTGCGCCGCCGCCGCCCGCTTTTGAGCGTTCGTGCGTCCGGCGTCAGCTTTTCTCGCCGCGAACGCAGGAAATCTCCGAATTCAGTTCGTCTCGACGTCGACGACATGTGCGATCCATGCAGGGTAGTACAGGACAATCCTAGGATAGTACCAGGCCTGGATGGAAAATCTGCGCGTGCCAGAATGATTTCGTTCTATCACGCTCGATGGAGTACGAAGATGAAAGCCGCCATTTTGAAATCACTGAGTCAGCCCCTCGCGATTGCTCAAATGCCGAGCCCCGAGATGGGAACAGGTGAGGTGATCGTGGACGTTGTCGCCGCGCCGGTGTTGTCCTACGCGAATGAAGTGTTCAATGGCGAACGCCGCTATTCGATGGAACTGCCGATCGTACCGGGCTGCGGCGCGATCGGTCGCGTGAAGGCGAGCGGGCCTGACGCCACCCATTTGAAGGAGGGCGATTGGGTGTTTTGCGATCCGACCGTGCGCTCGCGCGACGATGCCTTGATGCCCGACATCACATTGCAGGGATGGAGTGCGCGTAGTGAGGGCGGCCTGCGTCTGCAACGATATTTTCACGACGGCCCGTTTGCGCAAGAGATGCGTGTCCCGACCGAGAACGCGATTCGCATCGGCGATGTCGATCCGCGAGAGGCCGCGCGCTGGTGCGCGCTCAACGTCATGCTCGTGCCCTACGGCGGGCTGCTTGCGGCCGCCTTGCAGGCTGGCGAAACGTTGCTCGTGAGCGGAGCGACCGGCAACTTCGGCAGCGCCTGCGTGGCTGTCGCGCTGGCGATGGGCGTGCGCTGCGTCGTCGCGCCTGGACGTAACGAAAAGGCGCTCGCTGATTTGGAGCGCCGCTTCGGCGAACGCGTGCAAACGGTCAGGCTGACGGGCAACGAGGAGGAGGACCGCGTACGGATGCGGCAGGCGGCGCCGTGTCCGATCGATTGCGTGATCGATTTGCTGCCGCCGTCGGCGAGCACGAAGGTCGTGCGCGCGGCGATCATGGCCGTTCGCCCATACGGCCGCGTCATCTTGATGGGCGGGGTAGGCATGCTGGGCGGGGATGGGCTCGACTTGCCCTATCCGTGGATCATGCGAAACGACATCACGATACGCGGCAAATGGATGTATCCGCCGCAAGCCGTGACTCGCATGACGGGGCTCATCCGCTCGGGCTTGCTCGACCTCGATCACTTCGACGTGACGACATTCGCGCTCGACGACGCGAACGAAGCGGTTGCGCATGCCACCGCGAACGGCGGCCCGTTCAAGATGACCGTGCTGCAGCCTTAACCGGTGATACGCGGCTTAGGTCCGTTTATCAGCGCCATTGCAACAGGGGCGTCCAGTTCTCGGCTCGGCTGCGGAAGTCGAACCGCTTGAAGTCGGTGTAGATCGCGGTTCCAGTGAGAATCTCTAGCCTGGCGGGAGGCACATCCACTCTGGTCCGCACCGCGCGAAAATCCGCCAAATCGTCCTCCGCGCCGTGTACGTCGGCGCGGCGCACGCGCAGAACAACGATCGAGGATGGGCTGCGAAGCTTGGTGTAGTCGGTGAAGCCGCCTTGAAATATGAGCGGATCGAGCCTCGTGTTCAGAAAGTACACGTGACAGGCAGTGATCGCCCCTTCGATATCGAAGTCGAAATTCGCGTACTGAGTCGCCAGCTTCGTCAGGTAGTGATCTGCGTTGGTGGCGAGCAGGTCGCAAAGGACGCGCGTGGTCTCCTTTTTGGCGATGACAAACTTGTTTTTCGGCTTCAACTGAAATTTGGCGCCCATGACTGCGTTGCCGAAAGCCGTAAGTGCAACGTCCTCGAGCCTCTTCAGGGGCACGTAATCATCGTTGCTGCCCGTGCACACGAACGGGAACGCCGTATAGGGCACGACGGCATCGCGCCAAACATTGCTATCCACGTTACCCAAACAGACGCCGAGATATTCCTTGAGTCGACCCTTGATCGATTTCGCGACTCGGTTCACGCGATCGAGCGCAAACGAGCCGTTTGGATCGGGTCTCGCGACCCCAGTGCGGCTGAGCGCTGATTGAAGTCCGATCCGTTTGATCGAGCGGGCGATGGTCATGCTCGTGACGTGATAGAGCCAATCCGTTTCGACGAATGGGGTGACTATGACGGGGGTCGGGATCACGTCGCGTGGGAGCGTGCGCACGATCGTCATGCAGTACGGGCAGGCACGAGGCAGCCGCGCTGCGACGAAGATGGACACCTTCATGCATGAAAAGCATTTGTAAAGAAGGGATGCTTCCGGTGTCGTGCAATAGGGGCACCGATACGGCTCGGCATTCTGTACGTTCGGGACGGTCGAATAGCGGTTGCATTTTGGGCAGACGGTCGTCGGCATGGGCTGGTCTCCTTCTTTTCGTGCGTATCATCCCCGACTCCGGCAGTCGCGAGACGTTTGACCCAGCAATTGTCAACGATCAGAGCGACCATGTCGAATGGCCGCTCCTGCCTGGTATTGAGGTGGTTGTTATGACGATGATGCACAATCCGGCACACCCGGGCGAGGTGCTGCGGGAATGGATTCCTGAAGACATGACCGTGGGACAAGCGGCGGAGGCGGACGCTGTCATCTTGACCTGTGCGACGCTGGGGCCGGCGGTCGACGAACTCGAGCATGCCGCCGTTCCGATTGTGAGAGCAGATAGAGCGTTGGCTGCCGCGGCAACGAAGGCCGGAAGGAGAATCGCGGTGTTGTGCGCGGTCGAGTCCAGCCTCAACCCTAATAGACAGCTTTTTGAAGAACATGTGAGCGATAGAGGCGCGACGATCAAGATCGTTCACGTCACATCGGTATGGGCGCTTTACCAAGGCGGTTGCCTCGACAGTTGTTACGCTGCCATCGCGGCTGCCGCGGATAAAGCCTATGACGCGGGAGCGACTGTCGTTGCGCTCGCTCATCCGTGGATGGCGCCCGCCGCCAATCTCGTACGCGGAAAACGTCGGCCGCTGCACAGCGCCGATGCGGCGCTGCGTGCCGTAATGGAGCGGTGAGGCGGCCGTTTTAATTCACGCTTACGCCAAGTGCGCATTGACTAGGTCTGCAATGTCCGCTGCATAAACGTTGGCTAGATCGTGCTCGCCCCCGGACACGATATGCAGTTGCGCGCGCGGAATGAGTTCCGAGAGCCGGCGGCCAACGGCAACGGGACTGTAGGGGTCCGCATCTCCCCATAGCAGCAACACGGGCTGAGTGATTCCACGCAATTCGTTAGCGAGATCCGACTTGAGCGTCACGAACCAATCAGGGAAATGTGGATTGGCGGCGACGAGATCCGCCCGCCAATCCGCCGCACCGAATTCATTCATGTCGATGCCGCCCGATGTGACTGTCAGCACGAGATGGGTCACGAGATCGGGGCGTTTCAGCGTGGCGTGCATCGCGATTACGCCGCCCATCGACTGCGCGATGATGGCGGTGGGTTGATCGATATAGCGGACGACTCGATCGACCAGGTCCTCGAAGCAACTGATGGCCGGATCGACGGGTTCTTGGCCGAACCCCGGATAGCCAACGATGAGACGTTTGACGTCGATAGAGATGCGATTCGCCAAAGGCTCCCAAAACGCCGTGCTTCCGGAGGCGCCTGGGAGGAAAAGCAACTGTGATGGCTGATGCAAGGGGCGGCTCCTCGATTGGGTTGCGTCTTCGTCTACGTGAGATTCAATCCACCGTCCGAGAGGAGGATTTCTCCCGTCAGATAATCAGAGGCGACCAGCCATGCCACTGCCTGAGCAATATCGTCTGGGCTAGCAGCCCGCCGCATGGGCGAACGCTCTTTCCAAAGTTGTTGAGCTTGCGTCCAGCCCGCCGTGAGAGGCGTATCGACCAAGCCAGGCGCAACGGCATTCACGCGGATGTCCGGGGCAAGCGAAAGGGCGAGCAAGCGGGTCACGTGGTTCAACGCCGCCTTGGTCGCGGCGTAAGGAATGGACGCGCCCTTGGGCCGAACGCCGGCATGGGAACTCACGTTGACGACGCAACCCGGCCTTCCTCGAGTGGCGGCTTCACGCAGGGCGGATTGCGCTTCGGTTACCAGGCGAAATGGGGCGACGACATTGACTTCATACAATTCTTGCCACACGTCGGGCGTGGCCGCCGCCAGATCGGCATGGGAGATAACGCGACTGATTCCGGCGTTATTGACCAGAACGTCGAGTCGGCCCCATACGGCAATCGCTTCGCGGATGAGCTTCACTCTGTCCGCGTCATTGGCCAAATCGGCTCGCACGTAGGCTGCCGATCCGAGTTCTCGGGCCAGCGCATGGCCCGCGTCTGCCGAGCTCCGCGAATGTAGGACGATTGAGAATCCGTCCTTCGACAGGCGCCGCGCGATCGCGGCGCCAATACCGGAAGTCGAGCCGGTGACAAGAGCGACAGGCAACAGAGTTTTCATGGTGACGCTGACATGCCGAGTAAGTTTCGGGGGCGCGCGCAGGCAGTATGAAACAAGTCGGTTAGTTGACCGCAACAAGCCGCGCGACGATTGTCCTGGCTGAATTTAGATGACTGATGGTGAGCGAGCGAGCTTCTCGCGCATTGCGCTCCCTGCAGGCACGCAGAATCGCTTCGTGCTCTATCTGAAACGACGGCGTGTCGTCGAGCAGCGTGTCCTGCAAGCGCTCGTAGCGTTCAACTTGCGCACGCAGTTCCTTGATCGCCTTCAACTGACGATCGTTACCGCATTGCGAATACAGGAGCTCATGGAATTCACGATTGAGTTCGCCCTGTCTCGCCTTCGTCTTCGCACCTTCAAGGAGGCGATGGGCGAGTTCCGCGCGCGCCAGCGTCTCTTCGTCCATTCGCTTTGCGCTGCGATGGATCGCGTCTCCTTCGAGGAGCGTCCGTAGATCATAGATCTCGTCGATGTCCGACAGAGTCAATATCCGAACCACAGCGCCCCGGTTCCTGAAAATTTCCACGAGACCTTCGCGTTCCAGTTGCTGGATGGCCTCACGCAATGGAATTCGACTGACGCCAAACGCGTTAGCCAGATCTCGCTCGACCAACCGTTCTCCAGGCTCGAATTGCCCGCCTACGATCATCTCTCGTAGGGATGTAACCACCGTGTCAGAGGTTGAGTCCAATGTCGTGTTCATGCAAGTCGGCCCCTCATTTTGGAATAATGGTATACCATTTCGATGGCCTGTGCCAAAATGCCTTCTGTAGTTCCGCTCACTGGACTCGAGCCTGGCGTTACCGGCACCGTCCAGATTCAATCTCTTCAAACTGAAGGATCGCGCGATGGCACACGGAGAACATAGATACAACGTTGCTGTACTGTGGACGGGCAATGAAGGAACGGGCACGTCCGGATACCGCGAATATGGTCGCGACCACATCATCCGATCAGGCTCGAAGCCGGAGATTGCGGGCTCGGCCGACGCGGCGTTCCGCGGGGATGCGGCTCGCTGGAATCCCGAAGATCTGTTTCTTGCTTCGGTGTCCGCGTGCCATCAGCTCTGGTATCTGCATCTGTGTGCGGATGCGGGTGTTCATGTTCTGGCGTATCTCGACGAGGCGCAAGGGACGATGCTCGACAGCCCCGAACAAGGCCGATTCACTGAAGTCATCTTGCGTCCTCGCGTTGTCATTCGAAAGGGTGATGACCGGGATCTGGCGGCGAAGCTCCACCACACAGCGCACGAGAAGTGCTACGTCGCCAACTCGGTGAACTTCCCTGTTCGTTGCGAACCTACCATTGAGTTTGCGCAGACCTGACGGTTGTTCGAGGATCGTCGGTTCGGCGGCCGGCCCGACGCTTCAAACCTCGACATTAATAGCGCCCGACACCGTCCCGGTTAGCGTGACCGGCTTGTCCGGAGTGGACGGGGTGGCTTGCATGATTCTCAATGGCTCACCATTGGTCAGCACGACATTTTCGCGGACATCGAGGTTGCGGTAATAGGTATCGCCGGCGGCAAGATGGCGCACCACGGCAAACCCAGTCAAAAAGCCATCGGCAAAAGTATGGGATCGCCCGGGTTCAATCTCGACTGAATTGGCTCCCAAATTGATGATGATGGTTGATCGATTAAACCGGTTGACGATCTTGGTATTTTGAAGCGTTACCCGCTGGGGTGTTCTACCCATGTTGTTGAAGGCAGCCGTCCGGATCAACGTCCTGAAGCGTGCCTTGAGCACGGTGGATACGCTTTGGAGTAATGTCGCTGCATTGATTCCCCCTGCACCGCCGACGTCGAGGAAGCCGGGGCCTTCATCAAGCGTGATCGCAACGGCATTACTTATATCGCATGTGAAATTCCGATGATGGCCGGGGCCGCCCCCCACGCCAACGACGATACGATTATTTAGATGCCAGGAATAGTGATAGGCGCCGTTGATCCGCGTATAGCCAGGGCGTCTTGATTTGACATAGAGGTCCGCCGCTTGTTGCTGATTTATCACCGCATCCATTGGCATAAGTCCCGATCCTTTAACAATAAGGAATTCCGTTCAGCAGATCGTCAAGCTGTCGGCCAGGATAGCTTCCTGCGCGGCGACGAGGGATGATCGCTCGAAACTAACAACTTGGCAAGTTTGCTAAGCTATTTGTAAAAATTGAGCGGACGGAGTTATGCATTCGTAGCGCGGGCGACAAGATCAGCGCCGCCGGCATACCCTGTCAGGCTGTCGGAAGTCGCTACCGCACGATGGCACGGAACGACCGCGGCAATGAGATTGCGCCCAACTGCGGAAGCGTACCCAGCAAAACAATAAGAAATCGCCCTCTCTGCGCGCAGCAATGCCGCCCAATGGTCTTAAATCCATGCAACGCTACAATTCGCTTACCGGCACGCATGTTACAAAAAATTTCCAAAAATTTCTTGGATCGGCGATAATGCGCAGCCGTATGGCCTGACCTAATGGATGCTGTTAGCAATACGAAAGAAAATAAGATTCGCTGACGGTTGCCGAGTGTCGGGGCGATGCGCTTACGCTGACTAAAAAATTTTGAGAGTTCCGGGGCTGAACATGCAGCAAGCATTTGTAATCGTTGTTGGACGGTCGATGCCCAAACACGTCGACCCTGCGGCCAACATCGGCAATATCACAACAACGACGTTGTCATTCCATCACATTTCGAGCGAACCGCGTGCTGGCCGGCTTGGCTAGCGGCTGTCCCGAGCTTGGGACAGCCGGTTTATCCGTGTGCCCCGCGCAGACGCTGTGCTTGCGGCGGTCAATCGGATAGTTCGTTCGGACATTCATTGCGCTCGTTTCTCCAAGCGGCCTCGATAGGCTGATTGGAAGGTAGTGCCGCTTCCACCGAAGCATAGGCACACGGCCGTTTTGCGTCCGAAGTGATCGTGAACCTATGCGGGGAGCGCCCGTTGCCGGGCCGTATCGAAATGCGGCGGGACTACCTTTGCGGCTTTTTTGTCGCGAGACCGATTGATGGCAATCCATTGTCGTCGCGGTTGAGAGAGCAGCTATAAGAACAACGTATCAAGAACAATGAAGAAACAAGGTAAAACGCCTGCGCCCGTCAGCAGGCTTCGGGGTTGGACGGGAACGACACCGCGCGTTGTGATGCGCGTTCGTTTGCGGGCGATCGCATCGCTTTGCGGCGCGCTCATGGCGATGGCGTGGCCGTGTGCTTCGCATGCGCAGGTCACGAACACGCAGGGTACGAACGCACAGGTCACGAACAACTTCGACCAACAGGAGCAACGGCGTCGCGCGCAGCAGCAGGCGATCGAACGCGATCGCGAATTGCATGCGCCGAACGTGCAACTCGAGCCGAAGCAACAAGCTGAAGCCGTCGACGACGGTCGCGTGCCTCACGAATCGCCCTGCTTCAACGTCACGCAACTGACGTTGGAGCTTCCCGCGGGCCTTAGCGAGAGCGTGCGGGCAGCGGGTATGCGCGCGCTATCGCCCGATCCGCTTTTTCCCGGCAAGCTCGCCTTCGCGTCGGCGTACCTGCAGCGCTATCGCGGTCAATGCGTCGGCCGCGAGGGCCTCAATCTAATCGTCCATCGCTTGTCGGCGCTGATCCTCGAAAAGGGCTATACGACTACGCGTGTTGTCATCCCCGAGCAAGACCTCGGAAGCGGCAACCTCAGGCTTGAACTGATCCCCGGCGTGATCGGCGAGATCCGTTTCGCCGATCCGAAGACCTATGGGACATGGCGTAACGCGTTTCCCACGCACGCGGGGCGGTTGCTCAATCTGCGCGATCTCGAGCAGGGCCTCGAGCAGATGAAGCGCGTGCCGAACCAGGACGTCGACATGCAGATCGTCCCGGGTGCATCGACGGGTGAGAGCGATGTCGTCATCACGGTCAAGCGCACGAAACCTTGGACGTTGTCGATGAGTTTCGACGACAGCGGGCTCAAGTCCACCGGCCAGTTGCAGGCAACGACTCATTTCGGCGTGAGCAACTTGTTCGGCCTGTCCGACGTCCTGGACCTCAGCTACAACCACGATGTCAATGGCCATACCGATCGTTACGGCACGCGAGGGGACAGCGGCTCCTACTCGATTCCGTGGGGAAACTGGACGTTCACCGCATCGGCGAGCCAGTACCACTACCATCAACAAATCGCGGGAGCGTTCGACGATTTCGTATCGAGCGGCGTGACGAACACCTTCGACGTCAAAACCGAGTACCTGTTCTATCGCAATCAAGTACAGAAGAACACGCTCGAATTCCGCACGGGCAAGTACTACGGCGAAGCATTCGTCGACGGCTCCGAGATCGACGTTCAACATCGCGACAACAGCTATGCCGAAGTGGGCTGGGAGCACAAGCACTACTTCGGTTCGGCGCAACTCGACAGCACGATCGCCTATCGATGGGGCGTGCCTTGGTACGGTGCGCAAAGCGATTTGCCCGGTGTCGGCGGGGGCACGCCGACGTACTACTACCACATCGAAACGCTGGACGGAACGCTGAGCGTGCCGTTCGCAATCGGCCGAGTGCCATTGCGCTACACGACGACCGTGCATGCGCAGAACTCGCCGAACGTGCTCTATCCGACCGAGGACATCGCGATCGGTAGCCGCTACACGGTGCGCGGCTTCGATGGCAACACGATGCTCGAGGCCGAGAAAGGCTTCTACGTTCGCAACGATCTCGAAGTGCCGATCTTGCAGACCGGCCAAACGCTCTACTTCGGCATCGACGGCGGCGAAGTGTTCGGTCCCTCGGCCCAGAACCTCCTTGGCCGCAGGCTCGCGGGCGCCGTTGTCGGCATGCGCGGCAGTCCATTCAAAAACGTCTACTACGACGTGTTTATCGGCGGCCCGCTGTATCAGCCAGCCCGTTTCCCCAATCGGTGGCCCGTCGCGGGCTTCAGCATCAGCTTCCAGATATGAACAGACGCCTCTATCGCATCGTCTTCAATGCGGCCCGTGGACTGTGGATGGCCGTTCAAGAAACCGCAAACGGATTCGGTAAGGGCCGCGCGGCGAGCGGCGCGGGCAAGAACACCGCAACGGCCATCGCGCGTGGCCCGTGGCATAGGGCCGGAATGTTCGGCGTCTTAGATATGCTCGAGATGCGGCATGTCGCGTTTGCCGCGCTCTGTGTGTTAGGCATGCAGCCGCTCTTGGTGCACGCGCAGGTCACTGCTTTGCCGAGCGCACCGGCTGCCAGCAAGCCGACCGTTGGGGCAACGGCGAACGGGTTGCCGATCGTGCAGATCGTGACACCGAACGGCGCCGGCGTATCGAACAATCTTTACTCGCAATTCAACGTCGGCCCGCAAGGGCTCATTCTCAACAATTCGAAGGGCAACGTGCTCACGCAGCAGGCGGGGTACGTCACGGGCAATCCGTATCTTGCGTCGGGCAGCGCAAGCATCATCGTGAACCAGGTGGTGGGCGGCAACGCGAGCCAGTTGCTCGGCTATATCGAGGTGGCGGGTCCGCAGGCGCAAGTCATCGTCGCGAATCCCTCGGGCATTTACTGCAACGGTTGCGGGTTCGTCAATACGAGCCGCGGGGTGCTGACGACCGGAACTCCGGTGTTTGGCGGCAGCGGTAGCCTCGATGCCTTTCATGTGACCGGTGGGTACATTCAGATCGGTACGTCGGGCTTGAACGCCAGCAACGTCGACGAAGTCGATCTGATCGCGCGCAGCGTCGAAATCAACGGCAATCTCTGGGCCAACAAGACGCTCAACGTCGTGGCCGGAGCCAACGATGTGCAGTACGGCAATCTGAGCGCGCAAGCGCTTGCGCCCGACGGCAATTCGCCCGGCGTCGCCATCGACGTGGCGCAGCTCGGCGGGATGTACGCAGGCAAGATCACGCTCGTCGGCACGGAGGCAGGTGTCGGGGTCAATAGCGAAGGAACGATCGAAGCGCAATCGGGTGATCTCACGCTAAGCAGCCAGGGCAAAGTGACGTTGACGGGTGCGACGAGTGCCGCCGGTAACATCAATGTTCAAGCGGTGGGCGATGTGTCGAATAGCGGCAACGCCTACGCCGCACAAAATGCGACGGTGGCGAGCCAGGGGCAGGTGAGCAACAGCGGCACGTTCGCCGCAATGGGCAACACGAACGTGAGCGGCGCGGCGATTGCGTCGAGCGGTGCGTTCGGCGCGGGTATCGATGCAAACGGCAACGTCACGGGAACGGGGAATCTGGCCGTCACTGCGCCGGGCACCGTCAGCATCACGGGACAAAATCTCGCGGGCGGCAATCTCGTCGCGACCGGCAGCAGCTTGAACATGGCCGGCGCGCAGACGTTCGCGAACGGCAACGTTTCGTTATCGGCGACGGGTGCGGGCGCAGATACCGGCAACATCGTGCACACGGGCGCGACGCTGAGCGCGGGCGGCGGACTCGCGCTGACGGCCGCGGGTGCGCTCATCAACGATCAAGGGCAGATGAGCGCGTCGCAACTCGGCTTGAGCGCCGCGTCGGTATCCAACCGTTCCGGCACGCTGACGCAAACGGGCACGGGCGTTACCGATGTTTCGGTAACGGGCAGCTTCGACAATACCAATGGTCACGTTGCGACGAATGCGACGAACACGAACCTTCAAACCGGCAGCCTGACGAACGCGGGTGGTCAGATCACGGATACCGGAACGGGTCTGCTGACACTTACCACCGGAGCCATCGATAACAGTGGCGGGACCCTCGGCGGAAACGGGGGTGTTTCGATCGCCGCATCGGGTGTTTCAAACGCGAGCGGCTCGATCACGGCGGGGCAGGCGTTGAACGTGACCGTTGCCGGCGATATCGACAACACGCAAGGCAGCATCCTCGCGGGCGGCGCGGCGAACCTGTCCGGCGCCGATGTATGGAACACGGCCGGACGCATCGTATCGCTGAATGCGGATGGGCTGTCGATCTCAGCGACCGGACAGATCACGAACGCCACCGGCACGACCGCGCAGGGCACGACCGGCGGCGTCATCGGCGGTAACGGTAATGCGACGATCGATGCCGCAACGCTCACCAACAGCGGCACAGTCACCGCCTCGCAGGCGTTGAATGTAACCGTTGGAAACACGCTCGACAACAGCGGTGGAACGCTAAGCGCCGAAACGCTGACAGCCGATGCCGCTTCGCTGGAAAACGTCAAAGGCACCATCAGTGCAGACACCGCGGCTCTAACGATTCCGCAGTTGGATAACAGCAGCGGCCAGATCATCGCCAATCAGTTGACGCTTGCGGCGACGAATCTCGTGAATGAGCAAGGCTCACTGACGCAAGTTGGCACTGCCCCGATCAGCATCGGCGTAACCGGCAGCATCGACAATTCAAACGGCGGCGTCATACAGACCAACAGCCAGGACTTGATGCTGGCACCCGCGACGTTGAACAACAACGGCGGGACGATCACCGATGCCGGCACGGGAACCCTGACGATCGATGCAGGTAATGGGGCAGGAAGCGTTACCAATGCCGCGGGCAAGATCGTCAGCAATGGCCAGGTCGCTATTTCGGTGGCGGATCTGGACAACATGGGCGGCAGTGTTTCGGCGCAATCGGATCTATCTGCGACGCTTGCGGGCGCGTTGACCAACACGAACGGGAGCCTTGTTTCGAACGCAAACGTGAGCGTAACGGCAAGCGGGGCACTGACCAACGCGAACGGAACGATCGCTGGCGGAAGCGACGTCAATGTCCAAGCGGCGTCGTTGACGAACAGCGGCAGCATCGGCGCGGGCGGGACGCTGACGGCAACCGTCGCGGGCACGCTCGACAATAGCGGCGGCACAATGAGTGCGACGACGCTGACCGCAAGTGCGGCAGCGCTGACGAATGTTTCGGGATCGATCAGTGCGAATACGGTCGGGTTGACGATCCCGCAATTGGATAACAGCAGCGGGCAGATCATCACCGATGCGCTGACGCTCGCAGCAACCGATCTGACGAACCAGCACGGCACGTTGACGCAACTGGGCACGGGCGCAATCAGCGTGAATGTGAGCGATGCCATCGACAATTCGAATGGCGGCGTGATTCAGACGAACAGCCAGGACTTCACGCTAAACCCGGCGGCACTGAACAATAACGACGGCACGATTACCCATGCAGGCGCGGGTACGTTGACGATCGACCCGGGCAACGGGTTGGCAGCGCTCACGAACGTTGGCGGTAGCATCGGCAGTAACGGTGCGATCGCCATCACGGCCAGCAGCTTCGACAATACGAGCGGCACCGTTTCAGGGCAGGGAGCCGTGTCGGCTTCAGCGACTGGCGCGCTCGACAATACGAGCGGTCTGCTGCGCTCGAGCGGCTCGTTGACGGTGACGAGCGGTGCCGCGTTGACCAACGCGGGCGGCACGATCAACGCCGGAGGGGCGGGCGGAACCGCCGCAACGCTTGATGTCAGCGCTGCATCGATCGACAACACGGGTGGTGCGATCAACAACGCAGGCACGGGGGCCACCACAGTCGACGGCGCAAGCCAGATCACCAACAGCAACGCTGCGAGCGTGAGCGGCATGGGGCTCATCAGCGGTAACGGCAGCGTTACGATCACCACGTCGAGCCTCACGAACAAGCAGGGCGGCCAACTGAGTGGTGCCGATCTGCAAATCAACGCGGGGAGCCTGGACAATACCGGCGGTCTCGTCGGCAACGTCGCGAACGCTAACGGCGACATCGGAATTTCAACGAGTGGTGCGTTGACGAACGCCGGCGGGCAGATCAGCGCGGCACAAAACCTCACGATCGGAGCAAGCACCTTGTCCGGCGGCGGAGCGTTCAGCGCAGCGGGCAATCTGACGTTGAATCTGCAAGGCGATTTCAGCACCGCTCCGGGGTATAGCTTCAGTGCCGGCAATGATTTGACGTTCACGTTGCCCGGCACGTTCTCCAACGCCGGCAGCTTTCTCGCGGTCAACAACCTGAGCATCAACGCGGGGAATATCTACAACAGCGGTGCACTCGCCGCGGGGGGCTTGCTGAGCACGCAGTCATCCATATTGACCAATACGGGCACCGTCGTGGGCGGCAGCGTATCGCTGACCGCCTCTCAGACATTGTCGAATCTCGGCACGACGGCGTTGATCGGCGCAACGGATAGCGCGGGCACGCTCGAACTCCTGGCTCCCGATATTGAAAATCGCGACGACGTCACAGGCACGGATACGCAAGCGACGACGGCGATTTACGGCCTCGGCAACGTCGTGCTCGCCGGGGGTAAGGATGCGAGCGGCAACTACACGAGCGCGAATCTCATCGACAATCAGTCGGCGTTGATCGAATCGGGCGGCGATATGCAGCTCGTGGCGAGTCAGGTGACCAATACGCGGCGCATCATGACGACGTCGGGCTTCACCTCGTCTGTCGATCCGAACCTGCTGGCGAGCATGGGTATTAGCCTCTCCGGCCAAACCGGTCAGGTGGGCGTGCAAGACGCCAACAGCATCGGTGGCGTCTATATCGATCCGCCGCACGGCGGCGAATGGAACAGCACGTACGAGTACACGACGTACACGGGCACGGCGGTGGCCAATACGGTGACGTCGATCAGCCCGGAATCGCAGATCATCGCAGGCGGCAATTTGTATGCGGCGTCGGTCGGGACGTTCCAGAACTACTGGAGCCAGGTGGCCGCCGCAGGCAACATCGCGGCGCCACAGGTTCTCGACCAGAATAGCTGGGCGGGCCAGACGGCGCCGCAAGTGCAGGTCACATACTCGGGCGAATATCACTACAACAACTATGACAATAGCGAATACAACTGGCAGTTGCCGTTCGGCAATGCCGGGTTTGTAACGTCCAATCCCGGCGGTTACCAAGCAGCGCCGGCCGACATCCGCACCTACGCACTGCCGGCCTACGAATCGACCTTTACGGCCGGTGGAACACTGAGCGGCACGGGCGTTAGCATCGACAACACGGCGGGCAATGCGTCGGTGACGCCTCTCGGATTGTTGCCGGGCCAGAGCGTGAGCGAAGGGGGGATGCGTGTCGTGACCGGCATCATGGGCCGTGGTGTCTCGTCGAACGCGTCGACGGCTCAATCGGCCGTTGGTGGCCGATTGTCGAGCGGCGTCGGCAGCGCGGCGAATCCGATCATCGCGGGCGCGACGGCCGAGAACGTGCTCAACAATCTGACGGTGCCGCAAGGTGGCCTGTTCCACAAGGACACCGCGCCGAATGCACCGTATCTGATCGCGACCAATTCCGCTTTCACGAATCAGCAGCAATGGCTGTCGAGCAATTACTACTTCGAGCAGCTCGGCATGAACCCGCAACAGATTCAGATGCGGCTTGGCGACGGCTTCTACGAGCAGCAGCTCGTACAGAATCAGATCATGTCGCTGACGGGGAAGTCGGTCCTGACCGATTATTCGAACACGCAGCAAGAATTTCAGGCGTTGATGACCTCCGGCGCGCAGCTCGCGAAAGCGCTCGATCTTACGCCGGGCATGGGCTTATCGCCCGCACAGGTTTCGCAGCTCACGAGCAACGTCGTCATCATGCAGACCGAGGTCGTGGACGGACAGTCGGTGCTCGTGCCCGTGGTGTATCTGGCCAAGGCGAACCAGCAGAACATGAGCAATGGGCCGACGATTGCCGCGACCGACATCGACCTCGAGAACACGAAATCCTTCACGAATAGCGGCACGGTCAGCGCGGCGAACAGCTTGACCATCACCGGGCAAAGCATCAATAACCAGTACGGCACGTTGGCGAGCGGCGGCCAGATGACGCTGGCGACGACAGGCGACGTCGATCTGACCTCGGCGACGGTGAACGCGGGCAGCCTTCAGTTGCAGGCCGGCGGCAATCTGATTCTCGATACGGCTGCAAAGACGCTCAACCAGGTCAGCGCCACGGGTGCCACGCGCAGCACGACGACGCTTGCGCCTCTCGCGAGCATCAATGTGACGGGCGATGCCGCGATCGTGACCGGTGGCAACTTCGAGCAGAACGCCGGCAGCTTGAACGTGGGCGGCGCGCTTGGGATGAACATCGGCGGCAATTGGGATCTCGGCGTGCAGCAGACCGGTGAAACGAAGGTGGTTGCCGGTGCGAACGGCGTGTCCGATACGCACATCGTGAGCGATACGGGCAGCAGCGTGAAGGTGGGGGGCGCGTCCTCGATCGGCGTCGGCGGAGACCTCACCGCGACCGGCGCGAACATCAATCTGGGTGGCGGCGGTACGATCGCGGCTGCGGGCAACGTCACGTTGCAGGCAGCGACGGCGACGTCGACGGTCGATAGCAACAGCTCCGGCAGCGACAATCACGGCAGCTATACGGCGGCGCTACACACATCCGACGATGCAGTCACGGGCACGACGCTGCAAAGCGGCGACAGCTTGAATATCGTATCGGGCAAAGACATCAACGTGATGGGCAGCACGATCGATCTGACGCAAGGCAACGCGGCGCTGATGGCGGCGGGCAATGTGAACATCGGCGCGACGACGGAAACCCATGTCTCCGACGTTAGCTCCTCGGGCAGCCACGGGGGTTTTATGAGCAGCACGAGCGCCGTTGATCGCGTTGATCAGACCACGACGCTCGCGGACGGCAGCACCCTATCCGCCGATGGCGTTTCGATCGTGAGCGGCAAGGACATCAATGTAACCGGCAGTAACATCGTCGGGACGAATGATGTTTCGCTTGCCGCAACGGGCAACGTCAACATTACGGCGGCGACGGACACTTACCAGGACTCCGAATATCACGACGTCAAGCACTCGGGTTTTTCGGGCACGGGTGGCATTGGCATCAGCTATGGCTCGAGCGAGCAGACGGATCAATACAACGCCACATCGGTGACGCAAAGCCAGTCGAGCAGCACGGTGGGCAGCGTGGCCGGCAACGTGTCGATCTCGGCCGGCAAGGACGTGCATATCGGCGGCAGCAACGTCGTTGCAGGCAAGGCGAGCAACGATACGACGGGTGCGACCGGCAACATCACGGTCCAAGCGCAGAACATCACCATCGATCCCGGCCAGGACAACGAGCAGTCGCAAGACCAGCAGAACGCGCATTCAAGCGGGTTCTCCGTGGGGATTACCGGTACGCCGCTCGACACGGCGCGTAACTTGAGCCAGGCAGGTTCGTCGGGGAACGGTTTCCAGCGCTTGGAGGGCGTATCTGACGAATTGCTTGCCAGCTCGCTCGATATGCCGTCGGTGTCGGTATCCTTCAGTCACAGCAGCAGCTCGAGCACGACCGATCTCTCGAGCCTGACGAATAACGGCAGCACGATCCGCGGCGGCGGCAATGTCTCGCTGATCGCGACGGGCGGCGCACAGAAGGATGCCAACGGCAACCCGATCGATGGCGACATCACGATGATCGGGTCGACCCTTACCGCCGGTGGCATCGCGTCGTTGAGTGCGAATCGCAACGTCGTGCTTCAAACGTCGACCGATCAATTGCAGCAGAGCATGCAGTCGAGCAGTTCGAGCTCGGGATTTTCGCTGGCCAGCCCGAGCCCGGGAGACTTCGTCCGTTGGGTGACGGGCGGCCCCAATAGCGGAGGCGTCGGGCCATCACCTTACAACGCGAGCCGCGGCAATTCGGACGGCAATTCGGCGACGACGCAACAGACGGCGAGTGCCGTCATCGGTAATAGCGTCGTGGTGACGAGCAAGACAGGCGACATCGACGTCATCGGCTCGGGCATCAGCGGCACGCAGGGCGTGGACATGATCGCAAGCCAAGGCGCGATCAATGTGCTGGCCGGCATCGACACGAGCCAGAACCATCAAGCATCGAGCAGCGAACAGATCGGCGATCTGGGCAGCAACGGCACGGGCACGGGTTTCAGCGTCGGCATATCGAAGACGAACATGGTGCAGGACACGGCGGCGCAGACGCAGAGCACGATACGCGGGCAAATCGTGAGCGCGAACGGCAACGTATCGCTCGATGCGAAGCAGAATCTGACGGTGCAAGGTTCGGACTTGTCGGCGGGCAAAGACCTGACGCTGATGGGGCAGAACGTGTCGCTCGATGCCGGCACCGATGCAATGCAAAGCAGCATGAGCCAAAGCTCGAGCCAGTTCGGCGTGACGACGACGATCGGCGGAGCGCTGGGCAATGCGGTGGCGACGATCAACCAGAGCATGTCGGCGGCGCAGCATGCGGACAATCAGCGGCTGGCCGCGCTTGACGAAGCGCAGGCGGCACTGTCGGCGTATGGGATCTACCAGGCGAGCACGAGCGCTACCGCGTCGAGCCTGGTGAAGGTGACGGCGAGCATCGGTGGCGGCACGAGCCACAGCGCCTCGAACAGCAACTCGGTGACGAACGACGGGAGCACGCTGACGGCGGGCGGCAACGTGACGATCGTCGCGACAGGTAGCGGCGCGAAGGATGCGAACGGCAACGCCACGGATGGCGACATCACGGCAAGCGGTACGCAAATCACAGGGCAAAACGTCGAGCTGAGCGCCGCGCGCGACATCGACCTGCAAAGCGCGCAGGACACGAACAAGCAGACGAGCAGCAACAGCAGCAGTGGCGGCAGCATCGGGTTGGGCTTCACGCTTGGCGGTCAGCAAAACGGCTTCTCGCTGGAGTTGGCTGCCAACGGCTCGAAGGGGCAGATGAACGGCGACGGCACGACCAATCGCAACACGCAAGTGACGGCGAGCCAGACGTTGTCGATGACGAGCGGGCGCGACACGAATCTGATTGGGGCGGAGGTGTCGGGCAACACGGTGGATGCGAATGTGGGCCGGAATCTGAACATCGTGAGCCCGCAGGATACGAATACGTACGACAGCAAGCAGACGAGCGCGGGCGTGCAACTGAGCCTTTGCATACCGCCATTCTGCGTTGGCGGCTCGAGCGGTTCGGCCAGCGTCAGTCAGCAAACGATCAAGGACAACTACCAATCGGTCGGTCAGCAAAGCGGTATCTATGCGGGCACGGGCGGGTTCGACGTGCAGGTGGGCAATCACACGCAACTGAACGGCGGGGTGATTGCGAGCACGGCCGGGGCGGACAAGAACACCCTGTCGACGCAGACGCTGAGCTTCACGAACTTGGAGAACACGTCGGACTATTCGGGCTCGAGTGTTGGATTGAGTGCGAGTGGCGGTGTGGGATTTAAGACGCCGAGTGCGCAGGGCACGACAGGAGTGGTACAAACGCAGAGCAATACGCCGGGGGCGACGAACTCCGCTGGTTTAGGGCCGAGCGGGTTCGGCGCGGGGGGCACGAGCAGCAGCGAGTCGGGGACGACGTATGCGGCGGTGAGCGCGGGCACGATCACGGTGCGAGGCGATGCGGGCACGGGGCAAGACAGCACGGCTGGGTTGAGCCGCGATACGACGAATGCGAACGCGGGGGCGTTGGTGAACTCGTTCGATGCGCAGGCGGTGGGCGACGATTTGGCGATGCAGACGCAGACGGTGCAGGTGGGGATGCAGGTGGTGGGGGATGTGGGCACGTATTTGGAGACCAGTGCGGCCGCGAAGGTAAAAGCTGCCTTAGCCGAGGTACAAGACGCGAAAGACCCGGAAGCGCTGGCGCAGGCAGAGGCCGATCTCCAGTCGGCGGAAATGCAGGTGAAGTTGTGGGGCAATGATGGTGCGGGGCGTATGGGAATGCATGCGATCGTGGCCGGACTGGGCGCGGCGATGGGCGGGGGTAATGTGCTCGGCGCGGTGGGTGGTACGATCGCGGGCGATGAGGCGAGTGGGGAGGTAAGTTCGGCATTAGACAATACGCTGGGCGGCAAGATCTTGTCGAACATCGTGTCCGGGGCTGCGGGCGCGGCGGCGGGTGCTTTGTTGGGTGGAGGGGCCGGGGCGGTGAGTGGGGCCAATGGGGCGCTGGGGGCGGATCTTTACAATCGGCAGTTGCATCCGGATGAGAAGCAGAAGCTGGCGCAGTTGCAGCAAGGCCAGACACCGGAGGAACAGCAGCGGCTGGCCGATGCGGCGTGCTATCTGGTGCAGTGTGCTGCGCAGCTATCGGACAGCAATCCAGGCGAGGCCGACGCGTTAGCGTCGCAGCAGCGTGGTGCGGGGGACATCGACGAGCAAAACGCATTGAGCTCGACGGGCCTGTTCATATATGACCCAGTTGTCGACGGGTGGGGTGATAGGCTTAGTTCGGCGTGGGACTGGACGGGTCCTGGCGCGATGCGAGGTGCGCAGAACCTTGGGAGCCAACTGCTCACGAAGATCAGGCAGGGACTGGGCACGCCAGCACCCGCTGATCCGCTGACCGACGCAAACAACGGAGGCACGGGCACGCCTCCGACGCCGGCGGTAGTGACGCCAGCAACGACTCTGATGACGCCCGAGGGGCCGGTTCTGACCCCTGGCGTTGCGGTTCCAGGTAGTCCTGGGTATGTGCCGCCGACGGCAACGCTGTCGAGCGGTAGCGGCGGCGATGACAACGCGTCATCGAATAACAATGGGTCCAATGCAAATGGAGGCAGCAATGTTACGTCTCCCAACGACGCGATGCGCACTAATGCCAACGCAACGGGAACATATGTCGACCCGTTGACGGGAGAAACCGTACCTGCAGATGGGACGCTTGCGGCTGACCATATCGTTCCGCAAAGTTGGATCAAGGCGCAACCTGGCTTCGATCAGTTGACGCCCGCGCAGCAAAGCGCTCTACTGAACGATCCAGCAAACACGCAAGGGTTGCCAACGACGTTTAATTCCTCAAAGGGGGCAAAGATGCCGGGAGATTGGCAAACATACAAGGGGCAGCCGTTGGATCCCGGATATATTCAAAGCGGTGCCCAGCAGGCGGAAACCCTGAAGGGTTATATCACTGATCAAATTGGATCCATGCTCGGAAAGTGATGCCATGAGGGATTATCGAACCAACGTTCGGAGCGGCAATGTCCATCCCGATATTGTGGTGGCCGTAGACCCTGAACTTGACGTAGGGACTCAGTGGTTGCTCGATTTCTTTGAGAGCGAAATTCGCCGAGGCGTAGTGTTTCGATCCGGCCAAACGGTACAGATCGGGTGGATGGTGTCCATGTTGAAGGCCAACCATGACGGTGACCTAGAGGTTTGGGAGCCGGGGTTCGATTCAATGCCGATTAACTGGGTTCGAGGAGTCAATAAGACGTTGCAGCATCTTCTGCTTCAACGCGAGATTTGCGCCCAGCTTGGTGTTGAGCCAGACTTCCCTTCGCTTAGGCAATCCGGAGTGGTGTCGGCAAATTATGGTGCAGACGGCAATTTCGTCATGGCAAGGCAGGAGTCTTGTGGAAACGATTCTGGGTGGGTGCTTGCGGCGCGAGAAGATGCAAACGTGGAAGGCAAGCGTTGCTCCTTGTTCGAAGTCGCCCTACGTGATTTGCGGGTAATTCCATTTTTAGGTCTCCCTGCTGGCTCTCACGTGAGGTACTCGAGCGCCGGAATTCGAGTTGATCGTGAGCGAACCACCGTTTCATCAGATTCAAATGAGTTCCTGCGCAAGCTGCATACGAGCCGGGCATAGATTGCATGCCTTGCTATTTGACTAGCCCGGTTCCAGTTCGAGCTCATGAGGTTGGGCGCGAATTTCGGATACCAACGGTAGCTGGTTACTAAGTTTTTAGAAAGTAATTTCACATCCGTGAGACAATGGCTGGATGAAATGCAAACGTTCATCAGACGGCCGCAAGCTGGATCACCACACGCTCCAGGTCATGCGCCAACAAGCGGTTAAGGCGGCGCGCGAAGGCACAACGGTGGCATCGATAGCGGCTGCGTTCGGCGTGAGCACTCGCACGGTTTTTAACTGGCTCGCCCAGTTCGCCGAAGGCGGACAGAATGCACTTTTGGCCAAGCCGATTCCGGGGCGGCCACCGAAGATCAGTGCCGACGAAATGCGTTGGATTGCCCAGGCGGTTCGCGACAACTCTCCCCAACAGTTCAAGTTCGAATTCGGTCTGTGGACACTGTCGTTGATCAGCGAGCTGATCAAGCGCCAGTTCGGCAAATCTTTGGCGTTGGCCTCGGTCAGCCGTGTCATGAAGCTGCTTGGCTTTTCCGTCCAAAAGCCGCTGTATCAAGCTTGGCAGCAAGACACCCAACTCGTGCACGAGTGGGAAACCAAGACGTATCCGGCGATCAAGGCGCAAGCCCGCGCGCAAGGCGCGGTGATCTATTTTGCCGATGAAGCGGGCATTCGCTCCGACTACCATACCGGCACGACCTGGGCTCCGGTCGGCCAAACGCCCGTCGTCGAGGTAACTGGGCGACGCTTCTCGTTCAACATGATCTCGGCGGTCAGTCCTGGTGGCGAATTTCGCTTCATGATTCACGAGGGATCGGTGAGGGCGACGACCTTCAAGGAATTTCTCGCTCGTCTGATGGTCGGTGCAAGCAAGCCAATCTTCTTGATCGTCGATGGTCATCCGATCCATAAATCCAAGCTCGTCAAAGACTACGTCGCATCGCTCGATGGGCAGCTCACGTTGTTCTACCTGCCGCCCTACGCGCCGCAGTTGAACCCCGATGAACAAGTGTGGGCACACGTCAAACGGCGAGTCAGCCGGCAGCTTGTGCAAAGCCTGGACGACATGAAGTCGCTCGCCCTCGGTGCGTTGCGACGCATTCAAAAACTGCCCGACCTCGTCAAATCGTTTGTAAGCGATCCATTATCGACGTCTACCCAACAGGACTCTGAGCGAGGAGCATAGGTGTCCACCTATTTTGGAGGTGGACACCTATGGCTGACAAAACTCCGAGCTGAGAGTAGTTCGGCAAAGCAGTGACGGCCGTCGCCGTTACGATGAAAATGGCAAACGAGCATTGGTCGAGGCGACGTTACGCCCGGGCGTGTCGGTGGCCCGCATGGCGCAAGAGCACGGGATCAACGCCAACCTGCTGCGCAAGTGGATCACGAAATACCTGATGGAGCGCGAGAAAGGGGTCTCGCTGACGCAGCAGGATAACGGCGACGACCGGCCGCCTTCGGGTGATGCGACTGACAGCCTGGCGACCGATCCTCCGAGTTCTCACCAGCTCGTCGTTGCAGCGGCACCACCCGCGTTCGTGCCTGTGGTTTCGGTACCGCCTGCGTCCACACGAGGGATGGCCGTGATTCGTAAATATCTGAAGCTTAAGATATTTACGAATCCCGGCCGACCATCCACTACGCGAATCGCCATGTGAGACCTGTCAACATTGACAGGTCTCGGGGCCGGGATATTAGGTAATGATCCGCATATTTTTCGAAATTACGCTTATTGAGTGGCGGGGTGCAGCGCGGTCGTCGGTCTGGTAATGGCGCGACTTGCGCCAGCCGTGCGGTGCGGCTACCTAAGGAACCTCTGATCAAGTGACGACCCGGGGGCTTGTGGGTAAGATGCTCGCCGACACGAACGAACCAAGAACAAGAAGGACGATGAAGCAGATCAGCTTTGCAACGCTGGCCGAGACGGGCAAGAAACGCAGGACCAAGCGTGAGCGGTTCCTCGAAGAGATGGAGCAGGTGGTGCCGTGGGCGAAGCTGATTGCATTGATCGAACCGCACTACCCGAAAGCGGGCCGAGGTCGCCGGCCGCGCGGCTTGGAAACGATGCTGCGCATTTACTTCATGCAGCAATGGTTCAACTTGTCCGATCCGGGCATGGAAGACACGCTCTATGACGTGCCGTGCATGCGGGCGTTCGCGAAGCTGGACCTGTTCGACGAGTCGATGCCGGACGAAACGACGATCCTGAAGTTTCGGCGCCTGCTGGAGCAGCACCGGTTGATGGCAGCGATCATGAACACGATCAACGAGGTGCTGGAGGGCAAGGGCCTGCTGCTCAAGGGCGGCACGATGGTCGATGCGACGATCATTCATGCACCGCCGTCGACCAAGAACGAGAGCAAGCAACGCGATCCCCAGATGCACCAGACGAAAAAGGGCAACAACTGGTTCTTCGGCATGAAGATTCATGTGGGAGCAGACGTGGACAGCGGACTGGTCCATACGGTCTCGGTGACGCCGGCCAACGCGCCGGATGTGAGCCAGTTGCCCAAACTGCTGCGCGAAGACGACCGGGCCGTATTCGGCGACAAAGGCTACGATCGATAATCGCATCAAGCGCGCGGCGCGTCAGGCAGGCGTGTTCTGGGGCGTGTCGCTCAAAGCGAGCGCGCAGTACAAGCTGACTGAAGCGAACAAACGGTTCAATCGAAAGATGTCGTCGATTCGCAGCCGGGTCGAACATGTGTTTCGCGTGATCAAGCGGCAATTCGGCTATAGCAAGGTGCGCTACAAGGGGCTGGCGAAGAACGCAGCCCAGGTGTTCACCTTGATCGGGCTGACCAATCTTTATCTGGCGAGGCGAGCCATGCTGACGTAAGCGGGAGAGATGCGCCCGTCGCGGCGCAAGCGGGGCGAAACCGGCCCCTGAATCAGCGCGAACTCGGATCAATTCGGTCCTCTCGCGAAAAAATCGGCCCCTTATGGTCGACTGGCAATCTGTCAGTTGAACTTGATCAGAGATTCCCTAACTGACTGGCTAGCAGTTCCGTTAGTTGCAGATAATGTGAGCAGGCTGCGATGGAATACAAGCACGGCGGGTTTCAAATGCAAGCGCCTACAATTAGCTTGATTAGCAACTTGGAGATTCCCCGAAACATATTGTTGTCACTGCGACCGGCGCGCTTCGCGCGCCCACCTGCGAAGCGTAGTGCAACCTCATCCGGGCGCGTTCTTTCCTGGCCCAGCCGGACTTCTTTCCAAGGCGGTATCCACCTTCTTCCACACGTCCCTGAGCCAAAATCGATAGAACGAGATGTTGGCCTCGCATAGCAGTCGACGTGCAACCGATTTCTTCCGGCGAGCCAGCAATTCGTTGATCTCGCGCTTGAGCTCGTCGGCATCGAAGCCCTGCCAGACCGGCGGAACCGGCGTCAGGAAGTTGGGACCACAGACCGGCGCCACTTCCCGAAAGAATATCTCCCGCAGGGTTCCCCGCGGGAATTGTTTGAGGCGCCTCGCTTCGAGGTCGTAGTCGACTTCGGTGTCTACGAAGAACTCCGACATGACCTCCCAAATGAATTCCCGGTCGACCTGGCTCAGCGCATCTGCCATGCTTGGAACTCCCTGAGCTCGTCTTGATAAGCGTCGAAAGTCCTCTCGGTTGCAACGGCGCCCGCAGTCGATCCGATCAACAAGACCGCAATCGCGCAAATCGGAGCGGCGGGGCCGCATACCGGTGATACGGCTAGACCTGCGAGAAACCCGCCGAGTATGCCCCCCTCTATGATCGTCCCCTGCCTGGCCGTCTCGGTCACCTTGTTGTTAGCCGCAACAATCTCATGGGCGGCAAGAGCAGCAGTTATCAAAATGCCGACCTTTCCGGCGATACGGAGCCTTGCCACTTTCGCCGTCACCGACGCATTGTTATGGCCCGCTGCCTCAATCACGGCCCAGTAGGCTCGATCTCGCTCCGCTGTAGACAAACTGGAAAATGGCTTGGAGAACAGCTTCTGCGAATATCGATCCAGCAACCAATCGAGCGACCGGCCGTCAAGCTTCTTCGCCTGTGCAAAGGGGAGCCCTTGCGGCGAAGTCGCCTTCCGGGTTTCCTCCATGATCCGGTTGCGCATTTGCTGGCAGAACGCTGCTCCCTCGGCAGCCGTCATGTTCCCGGCGTTCACCTCGTCCTGGACCATCTGGCTCATCCTTCGAATGCCCTCGGCGTAGCGTGTCCGCGTCTGCGCATCGCTAATCGCCTGCGTCCCGAAATAGACGCCGGCACTCTCCAACGCTTCGCGAGCGGACCGCAAGATATTGGCACCGTCCAGGGCGTGCTCGTGCTTCGTCTGATATGTGCCGTTGAATGCCTGACTCGTTTGGATTCCTGTCATAGCATTCCTCGTGCGTCTTCGGCAAGACTGCCGCCTGGCGATTCCCGATCGAAGATTGCGGATAGCAAGGCTTCGGTGGCTGAGCCCGCAGTGGCGTTGTTATCCCCCAAGAGTTCAACTTTCGTACATGGGCTACCGTTGGGTCGAGCAAAACTCACAGTGTTCTGTGCGTCGAAAGCTCCCGCCTCGACCGAGCCGTCCGCGAAGTGCGCTGCACAGCGCATTCCTTCGTAATTTCCCGCGTCACGCAAGGAAAACCCAATCCAATGCCACGCATCTTCGGCCGAGTTGTCAGCCGAAAATCGAGCAACGGCCGGGCTCATCCGCGCAATGTCGCCGTCGCCGATGGTTTCGGACATCGTGCGAACGACCTGGAAGACCGGAGGCGGATTGCAATCACAAGCGTTGACGTCGCCGGAAAGAGCGTGCTGCCGGCCGTTCTCGGCTGTGCCGGCATGGCGCGGGCCACGGGGTGAGATGTAGCCGTCCTTCTTGCAGGCATCGCACCAAGTTTTCATGTAGACGGTCGACAGCTCGACGCGCACTCCGTCCGCGCCCTGATACGTGCTCGTAGGCAAGCCCTCGACGATCACCGCAGCACCCGCGCGGTCGCCCTTGGCTAGAAAATATCGTTGCATCGCACCTCCTCAATGAAGCGCTTCGATGTTCGCCGGCGGGGGGACGTAGTCGGGGTCGAACAACCCCACGATCGGTTTCCCGGCGCGCTCGTTAATGCCTGCGCCGTTGTGCATGGATTTGATGATGCGATCGCCGTTGCTCAGCCGGCTGCCGACAAGCGCCAGCGGCTTGTCCAAGTAGACGGCCGCAAAGCCTGCCCCGTCGATGATATATGCCTCGCTTCCGTCCTCGTAGACGACCTTATCGCCGACACGGGCGATGGTCAGGTCGGCGATTTTTGCGCCACTGCTCCCGTGAGCGACTCGCCCACCGCGCTCGGTAATCGAGCCCTCCGTCGCAAACGGATGATATTTCTCGATGACTGCTTCAGCATTTTCTTGTTGCTCGTTTTTTGCGTTTTGCATAAACGCTTGCTCCTTTTAAGAGTCGGCCTGAATTCTCGGAATACTCTCGTGCGGCAGCAGGTGCCGTTATTTTGGTCGGCGATTATAGCAACTAAGCGCACTTACTCAATCGCGTGACGCTTGGAGCGAGCGCGTACATCGTCCGTTGTTGCGATCGGCAAGGCGATGAAATCGTGCTCCGGCATTTCGTCAAACGTCTGCGGGAACGGTAGGTAAAGCCTCACGATCCGGCGCTTGCCGTTCCTGCGCGCGGCGTAGAGGTGAAGGATCTCGCCGTCCGCAGCTCGCCGATCAAAGCGCAGCACGCCTTTATTGGGATATGGGGCCGAGGACTCCTCGCGGCGCGCCTGCATCATTTGGGTGACGACGTCATGCGGAAAACCCGGGTGGCCAGATGTGTCCGCTTCCTTGATCGCAGCGCGAATGGCGTCCTCTTCGGTGAGGTGGCAGTCCACCATCTCATGCTCGTCGAACACTTCTTCTGTCGCGACGTACGGCGGGCCGCGATACCAGTTCGGATCTTCGTGCGCGAGGCGGATAGCGACGATGGTTCGGGTGCCAACGTCGGTACAGCGCCAACGGAAACCAGCCAGGCCGAGAAATTCGAGTCCAATGTGAAAGTCGGAGTGCTTCATGGTTCGCGGTCTCGTCTGGAACGCGTCCATTCTGACAGAGGAAGCGTTTCAGACCAGTTTGGTCAACAAGAAGAAAGAGAATCGTAAGCAACGCGAGCAATGCCGGACAGATAATTAATCTTATCAGTCCACCGCTGTTTCTGATCTAAACTGGCGGTCATGGAAACGCGCGAGACCCTCTCCATCGACGACATGGGCCCCGACCTCCCAGATGAGGCCGAGCTGGCCGCGCTGCGCGCCTGGTACGTTGGCCTGGACGCACGGGCCTCTGTCGCCCGATATTTGGGTGAACGACGGGCGAGCGGGGCGTCGTCGCGCGGCGTGCTCGGCCAGATTCGCCGGCAGCTCGTCGCGTACGCTTTGGCTCGCCTTCGGGCAGATCTGGCGGCTGTTTTCGTCACTCGCCCGACGAAGACTTCAGGCGAGCGCGTGGCCCGCGCGATCGAGTCGCTCCGAAACCTGCCGGTTCCGTCGCCCTCGATCACCGACCAAATCGAGATGTGGCTACCGCCTCGCATTGTCGCGTCGCTGCACGCGCATGGCATTCTCACCCTGGCCGACCTGACTGTGCGCATTCCGCGGCGCCGCCGCTGGTGGTCGGCGATCGCCGGACTCGGTACCGCTGGCGCACGTCGCGTCGAGACGTTCTTCGCCGCGCATCCGAAGCTCACCGAGCGGGCGCGGGCCTTGATCGCCGCTGCGCCGTCCGGCAACATCGTTCCGTGGGAGCAACTCCGCGTGCCACACGAGGTCGACGGCTCGCGTGGACAGTTTCGGGCCTCGCAGGCGGCTTGTTTGCTGAACGCGTCCAACGACTACGAGGCGATTCAATCCTGGCTCTCGCTGCATGAATCAGCCGCTACGCAGCGGGCGTATCGGAAAGAGGCAGAGCGCCTGATCCTGTGGGCGATCATCGAACGCAGTCGCGCACTGTCGTCGCTCACCACCGATGACGCGATCGCCTATCGCGGGTTCTTGCGACGGCCGACGCCGCGCGAACGCTGGATCGGCCCATCACGGCCGCGGCACAGCATCGAATGGCGGCCGTTTACTGGCCCGCTGTCCGCCCGCTCGGCCGCATACGCATTGAACGTCCTGTCGGCGTTGTTTCGCTGGTTGGTCGAGCAGCGCTACGTGCTTGCGAATCCGTTCGCCGGCGTCAAGGTCAAGAGCCACGCCCGGCGCGCGGGCTTGGATGTCTCCCGTGGCTTCTCCGAGGGCGAGTGGCTGCTGATCCGCACGCTTGCTGACGGGCTCGAGTGGTCGTACGGCTGGAGCGTGCCGGCCGCCCAGCGCTTGCGATTCCTGCTGGACTTCGGCTACGCGACCGGCCTGCGCGCAAGCGAGTTGGTCAGCGCATCGCTCGGCGATATTCGTCGGGACGAGCATGGGGATCACTGGCTGCATGTCCTGGGTAAAGGCGGCAAGCTCGGCAAGGTGGCATTGCCGCCGCTGGCCCGCACCGCGCTCGATCAGTATCTCGTACAGCGCTCCCTGCCGGTCACGCCGGCGCGCTGGAATCCCACAACGCCGCTCGTGGCAAGCCTCGAGGAGGATCGCGGCATCGAAAGCACGCGGCTTTGGCGGGTGCTGCGACGGTTCTTCGGGCTGGTGGCCGACGCGATTGAGGACGAGCGGCCAGCGACCGCCGAGAAGCTGCGCCGAGCGAGTCCGCATTGGATGCGCCACACGCACGCCTCGCACGCGCTCGCACGTGGTGCCGAGCTGATCATGGTCCGCGACAACCTACGCCATGCGTCGATCTCGACGACGTCAACGTATCTGCATAGCGACGAGGTGCAGCGTGCCCGGCAGTTTGATCAGGCGTTCGCTGCACGAGACCTCAAGCGGTAGCTCTTTATAACGCATCAGCGGTAAGCGCGGGCGATCCCATAACCCAACGGCTTATGATAGGAATTTACGCTTACCTTGTTCATACCCGAAGGTCGGTCGCGACACGCAATTGCGAGTACGTGTCGTGCGATGACGAACCGTCGCGAATGTCGACTCGATCGCGTTCGTCGTGCGAAGGTGCTGCCAGTGCTCGGCGGGGAAGTCATAGAAAGCCAGCAGGCTGTCCCGATCCTTTTTCAATGTCTCGGCTGCCTTCGGATACTTCGCCGCATGGATCGACACGAAACGATCAAACGCAGCGTACGCGTCGGCGCGCGTCGCAGCCATCCAGATCGATTGCAGGTCGGCCTTCGCACGCGCCTGCTGCGACTTCGGCAGCGCGTTGAGCACATTGCCCATCTTGTGAAACCAGCAGCGCTGGCCCAGCGTGGCCGGATACACCTCTTCCAGCGCCGCCCAGAAGCCCATGGCGCCGTCGCCGACCGCCAACCGGGGGCCCGCCTGCAGGCCGCGTGCTTTCAGGTCCAGCAGCAGCTCCAGCCAAGACGCTTTCGTCTCGCGGTAACCGTCGCCGATCGCCACACGCTCTTTGCTCCCATCCGGTTTCACGCCGATAATCACCAGCAGGCATTGACCGTCCGAATTCTCGCTGCGCAGCCCGGTGTGAATGCCGTCAACCCACCAGTACACGTAATGTGATTTCGACAGGTCCCGCTTGCTCCAGCCCGCATGCTCTTCAGCCCATTGCGCCTTCAGCCGACTCACCACGTTGCCCGACAGGTCTTTGGCGTCTTCGCCCACCAGCACCTTCAACGCTTCACCCATATCGCCCGTCGAGATGCCCTTCAAATACAGCCATGGCAGCGCCGCGCTCACGCGAGGCGACTTCCTCACGTACGGCGGCACAATAGATGAATTGAATTTCACACCCGATCCTGAGCGATCGCGCACCTTGGGCACCTTCACCGCAATCGGCCCGGCGGCCGTCAACACCTCGCGTTCCGGCAAGTAGCCGTTGCGCACCACGGCGCGTTGTCCGTGCATGGTCTTGACGTTCGCGAATCGCTCCATCAACTCTGCCAGCTCCGCTTCAATCGCTTGTTGAATCACCTGCCGCGCCCCTTCTCGGACCAATTCGTCCAGACCGAGACCGACACCCGATAGACCGACGATTGCTTTTTCCGTATCCTTGCTCATGGTGGATGGTTTGTTGTTTGCTGGTTTCCGACTTCGACAATCAGATTCTCAGCTGAAACCTCCACCGCCTTCAACTTCCCGCCTCAACTCCCCCGTACACCAGATTCGACTTTAGCTCCCAGGAGCGACGGGCACCACGCAAATCTCGATTCAACCTTGGTTGCCAAAGTAATCATTATGACCGACTTAAATGCTATCACTCCATTGGGAATCGATCCTCGTTGGCCAACACGGCAGGCGGTTACTAAGTGGCTCGGTAGGGCGATTCCCAGATCAATCGATGCTATCAACTCATATAACGCGTGTACTGATGCTGAAAACACGGTAAAGGTTCCACCCAATTCGACGTACGTTCCAGTTGCCTCCTTATTGCGGGTGAGATCTGAGGTGCTGGCACTTACGGGTTGTCCCTGGACTCAAGAAATGTCCAACGCAATAGGATATGCGGCGTTTAGCGCGAGGTTGTACTTTTTCTGGCATGTCAAGTTCAGAATCTTGTTCCCAGAAAATCCCCAGCCGTTGCGAATGATGAATTGGGAGTCGATGACAGAAACAATGGCCATGATGTTCATCTTGGGCCAGCCGGATGAAGGCCTCTACCAAGGAGCACTCACGCTCGCTGCACTAAATCGGACCTATCAGCTGCAATCGTCGTACGAAGATCGTCATCGCAGAGTCCACAGCTTTATGTTGCGACTCTTTGCTGCATGGTGCGGCGAAGTGCAGCACGAATGGCCACCATACGCATTTTCAGAACCCATCTACGAGGGCATTCTCGAGAGATGGCGCGAGCCCGATCCTGAGATATTGACGCCTTGGTTGTTGGCAGCCTGTGACCGCCATACCCACGAATCGAAACGAGACAGCGAGACGAAGTTTTACGACTGCTCCGCGTTTCCGCGGACGCCGCTGGAAATCCTGTACCTGTTCAGGTTGCGCGAGTTGGTGGGCCTGACGAACCCTGTACTTAACCACCCGTTATTGGAAGCTCCGTTTGATAAGCTGCCCGAGTCTCAACCAGCCTATGTTTCGGACGACCTCGTGCAAGGGACGCTCGCCCGTGTGCGCGAAGATTGGCCCGACTTCGACGAGATCGTCTCATTGGAGGCGCTGCGGAGATCGTAGATTTCGACGTGGGTTGACATGACACAAGGTAACGCTCGCGACGCTCACAATCTGGGAGTAAACCCATTTTGTGAGCGGTTAAGCGGTTGCATTCGGAATGGGCCGACTTCCTACCGATAATGGTGAAAGAATTGATGATCTCCCAAGACACATATCGGAAGGTCCGAACGTCAGCAATCGTTGCGTCGTTGACGTTTGGAATCGGAGTTTTTTATTCATTCCTGTTTGCCGAAGCAATTTGTTATCTATTTACTAAGACTTCGGCTTGTAGCGTCAATATGGTGCAAAAAAACTTCTCACCACATCAATGGCTTGGCGCGAGCTACGACTGACATTACTAGGGAAACACTGATTTATTCGACTTGGCGGTCATCGCACCGGCGGCGGAGGGCGTTGTAGAAAGAGGCTCACGGAACGGATCCCACGACATGAAGCGGCAGATTGGTTTTGCAGAAGCGGAAAGCCGTGGCGCGAAGCGCGTAACCAAGCGGCAGCGTTTCTGACGGAGATGGACAAGCTTGTCCCATGGCCGCGTTTGCTGTCGGCGATCGAGCCGTACTACCCGAAGGGCAAGCGAGGCCGGCCGCCGATTGGCTTGGAACGTATGCTGCGGATCTACTTTCTGCAACAGTGGTACGGTCTGTCGGACGAAGGGTTGGAAGACGCGCTGTACGACAGCATCGCAATGCGTGCGTTTGCCGGCATTGATCTGGCTATCGAGGATGTGCCGGATGCGACGACGCTGTTGAAGTTCCGGCGCCTGCTGCTCGAGCATGACTTGCGCGCAAGCTGTTCGACGAGATTGGCATTTCGCTGTGCGAACGCGGGTTGTTGATGAAGGAAGGCACGTTGGTCGATGCGACGATTATCGAGGCGCCGGCGTCGACCAAGAATGCCCGGAACAGTCGCGATCCCGAGATGCATCAAACGAAGAAGGGCAACCAATGGCACTTTGGCATGAAGGCGCACATCGGCGTCGATGCCGATTCGGGACTGGTTCACAGCGTGATCGGCACCTCGGCCAATGAGTCGGATGTCTCGCATGCTCATGCCCTGCTGCACGGCCATGAGCGTGAAGCGTTCGGCGACGCTGGTTACGCGGGCGTAGACAAGCGCGACCAGATGCAAGGCAGGTCGGTGACGTGGCACGTAGCCGTTAAGCGCGGCAAGATCAAGGCCATGCGAGACGGTACGCTTAAGGACCTGCTGGTCCAGGTAGAGCGAACCAAGGCGCAGATTCGCGCACGGGTCGAGCATCCGTTTCATGTCGTCAAGAATCTGTTCCGTCATCGCAAGGTGCGCTACAAAGGTCTAGCCAAGAACACGGTGCAACTGTTCAGCCTGTTCGCCTTGGCGAACCTGGTGATCGCGAAGAACCGGCTGCGCTCGATACATGGGGAAAGTCCGTCATGCTTATGAAAAACGCGAGAGGTCGCCCCGTATTCGAACAAAACTCACCGCGAACGCGACAAAATTCGTTCGCAATTCTGACAACTGCAAACTGACGCATCGGAAACGCTGGCGACGAACTCATTGATCAGCGTTTCCTTAGAGGATCGGTGCGCGTCGCATGTCAATTCGAGCTGGACGTGCCGCATTGGAGGCGTACTTGAGGGTGTGCAGCGTTACGCTGCAACGGCATCCTTTTTAGCCAGCCATCCGAAGCGCAGGCGGCACTGTCGGCGTATGGGATCTACCAAGCGAGCACGAGCGCTACCGCGTCGAGCCTGGTGAAGGTGACGGCGAGCATCGGTGGCGGCACGAGCCACAGCGCCTCGAACAGCAACTCGGTGACGAACGACGGGAGCACGCTGACGGCGGGCGGCAACGTGACGATCGTCGCGACAGGTAGTGGCGCGAAGGATGCGAACGGCAACGCCACGGATGGCGACATCACGGCAAGCGGTACGCAAATCACAGGGCAAAACGTCGAGCTGAGCGCCGCGCGCGACATCGACCTGCAAAGCGCGCAGGACACGAACAAGCAGACGAGCAGCAACAGCAGCAGTGGCGGCAGCATCGGGTTGGGCTTCACGCTTGGCGGTCAGCAAAACGGCTTCTCGCTGGAGTTGGCTGCCAACGGCTCGAAGGGGCAGATGAACGGCGACGGCACGACCAATCGCAACACGCAAGTGACGGCGAGCCAGACGTTGTCGATGACGAGCGGGCGCGACACGAATCTGATTGGGGCGGAGGTGTCGGGCAACACGGTGGATGCGAATGTGGGCCGGAATCTGAACATCGTGAGCCCGCAGGATACGAATACGTACGACAGCAAGCAGACGAGCGCGGGCGTGCAACTGAGCCTTTGCATACCGCCATTCTGCGTTGGCGGCTCGAGCGGTTCGGCCAGCGTCAGTCAGCAAACGATCAAGGACAACTACCAATCGGTCGGTCAGCAAAGCGGTATCTATGCGGGCACGGGCGGGTTCGACGTGCAGGTGGGCAATCACACGCAACTGAACGGCGGGGTGATTGCGAGCACGGCCGGGGCGGACAAGAACACCCTGTCGACGCAGACGCTGAGCTTCACGAACTTGGAGAACACGTCGGACTATTCGGGCTCGAGTGTTGGATTGAGTGCGAGTGGCGGTGTGGGATTTAAGACGCCGAGTGCGCAGGGCACGACAGGAGTGGTACAAACGCAGAGCAATACGCCGGGGGCGACGAACTCCGCTGGTTTAGGGCCGAGCGGGTTCGGCGCGGGGGGCACGAGCAGCAGCGAGTCGGGGACGACGTATGCGGCGGTGAGCGCGGGCACGATCACGGTGCGAGGCGATGCGGGCACGGGGCAAGACAGCACGGCTGGGTTGAGCCGCGATACGACGAATGCGAACGCGGGGGCGTTGGTGAACTCGTTCGATGCGCAGGCGGTGGGCGACGATTTGGCGATGCAGACGCAGACGGTGCAGGTGGGGATGCAGGTGGTGGGGGATGTGGGGACGTATCTGGAGAATAAGGCGCTGGATAACTACAGGAAGGCTGAGCAACAGCTTAAAGATGCGACGAACTCTGGAGACACGGACGCCGAAGCGCAAGCGCAGGCCAACGCTGACTCGGCCGCCCTGCAGGCGCAGTTGTGGGGTAATGACGGAGCGGGACGTATGGGGCTGCATGCGATCGTGGCCGGACTGGGCGCGGCGATGGGCGGGGGTAATGTGCTCGGCGCGGTGGGTGGTACGATCGCGGGCGATGAGGCGAGTGGGGAGGTGAGTTCGGCATTAGACAATACGCTGGGCGGCAAGATCCTGTCGAACATCGTGTCGGGGGCTGCGGGCGCGGCGGCGGGTGCGTTGTTGGGTGGAGGGGCCGGGGCGGTGAGTGGGGCCAATGGGGCGCTGGGGGCCGATCTTTACAATCGGCAGTTGCATCCGGATGAGCAGCAGTGGATCAAGGATCACGCGGGGGATTTTGCCAAGCTGCGGGGTATTTCCGTTGATGCAGCCGTGCAGGAACTGACAGCTCAGGCCGACCGGCAGGTGCAGAATGGTTCGCCCGGGGCGTGGGACCAAAATGCAAGCGCTTTTCTAGATCAGGCTTACGGATTGTTGGCGGTCGATCCTAGCTGTCCGAGCTGTGGGCCAGGCTATATGTTCTATGCGACGCCGGCTCAAAAGGCAGACCCGAATATGTACGCTGGATATTATCCAAATGGCGCGGAGTTAAATATGCCGAGTGCTCATGCGATCACAACTTCGGCCAGCAGGGATCAAGCGAATCGGAACCTGATGGGCGCTGGTGTTATCGCTGGAGCAACAGGGGCTGCTCTTCTCGTTGGAGCTCCCGTTGCGGCTTCAATAGGGGCCTTGGGCTACGCGGCGATCGGAGGCACTACAGGTGGAGGGATGGATGCGGCTGGGCAATACGGGCAGTCAGGTACTGTTCGCCCAGCAGAGACGGGTTTTGCAGCGATGACTGGAGCGCTCGCCGGGCCTATCGGAGCCAACGTTGGTTTTATGAATAATGTGCTGTTGGGTGCCGCGACCAGTAGCGTTAGTACCGCGTTTAACAATGCCTACTATGGGGAATCCGACAGCCTGTCCTTTGCTGGTGCGCTGGGGGCACTGGGCGGGACTGTGGGCTACGGGATCGGCATGCTAACGACGCAAGGGCTGAGCCAGATACTGAAGCCTTTTATCTACGAAAATCTCAACTCGACGATCCCGGCGCTATTGCAGCCCAGGGTTCCGAATCCTGTTCCGGGACTTGCCGGAGCTACTTCGGGAGGGATAGCGTCCGGCACGGCATCCTTTGTCCCTAGCCAACCAGCACCGAAATGAAATGAAGCAATCACGAATTGACCGACTCTTACAGAGCAGCAGTTGGAAAGGAGCTTGTGCCCGAGTAACTCTAGTAGTCCTGGCCTATCTCGGACTTGTGTACCTTCCGGACGCTATGATTTGGGGCACCAAACATTGGGGCCTAACGCCGATGTCTGCACGCCAAGTCGCAAGCTACGGCACGACCCTGTCGATTTACCGGATTGCAATCACCATTGCGCTTTCAATTGAAGCCCTCGGCTGGGGTGTGGTGGCTGTGAGGAAGTATTGCCAAGGCCGAAATCAAACTAAGAGGCACGTGTAGATTGATGGATCTGATGGTTCAGTGAAACCGCGGGCCCGGCATCGGCCGGGCATATAGTTCGTGAAGTCGTTTAAGCGTGATGCGGACATCGCGCCTCGGGCCATGAGCACATGAACGGGTGCTTGGTGGTGCCGGTGCTCGATTTGGAAACGGGCGATGTGCGGCAGTTGTACGGCCGACGCATTGCGCCGGGTCATAAGATTCCGGCGAACCAACCGAAGCACCTGTATCTGACGTTGCCGCTGGCGGGCGTGTGGAATGAAGCGGCCTTGATCGCGAGCCGCGAAGTGATCGTGTGCGAGGCGCTGATTGATGCGCACGTTCTGGTGCGCGGGGTATCGCAACGTGATCGCGGCGTACGGCGTGAACGGCTTTACGCAAGACCATTGGACGGCCTTGAAGCGCCACGGCACCGAGCGCGTGTGGATTGCATACGACCGCGACGACGCCGGCAACGCCGCGGCGGAAAGGAGCAGAAATGAGCAAAGTAGACACGCGTATCCGTCATGTGACGAAGCCAGGCGCGAACTTGTTTGCCGAATTGGGCTTCGCGCCCGAGGAGGCGCGGCTGTACCAAGAGCAATCGCGAGCCTTGATCAGTCAAACGCTGGCCCTGAAGGAGCAGTTGATGAGCGAGCTGGCTTCGTGGATCGAGGACCACCATCTGAGGCAAGCCGAGGCGGCCGAGATACTGCATGTTTCGCGGCCTCGCGTGTCGGATGTGGTGAACCAGAAGGCCGGCAAGTTTACGATTGACGCTTTGGTGGACATGTTGGCCCGCGTGGGCAAGCCGGTCAAAGTGGTCGTCGGTTGAGCCTCCGTTGCGGCGCGAACGCCGCTGTTCTGTCGTAGCGCTTCCTTCTTTAGCCAGCCACCGACGCGGTGACAGTTGGCGAGGGCCGATGAGAGTTCGAGCAGGCCATGCGGCCTGAGACTGCAGCGAATGAAAAAGTGCCATGCCGGAGCGGCCCGGAAATCCTGGCCGTGGGCCAGGATTGGACACGAAGGGTTCAAGCGGGCCATGCGGCCCGAGTGTGTGACGAAGAGAGTTCGTGCGGCCCGTTGGGCCGAGGGTGACGAAGGGCCGGGGGCGCCCCCGGCCCTGAGGCATGTGCTGCGCAAGGACGATGCTAGGGGCCGCTGTGCGGCCATGATTAGGACTACGAAGTAAATCGAAGCATGGCGCTGGCGGGCAAGAACGAAGCTAGGGGCCGCGTTGCGGCCGCATAAGCGATGCGCCCCGCCCACCGTCCACCCCCAAGGGGCTCCCTGTCTAGCCGCCTTCGGCGGAAGGCCCCCAACGAAAAAGCGCGGTTCGGCATGCGATGCAAGCTGCCGAGTCGTCTTGCACCGCAGTGTCCGAGCGTGGCTAACCGATCGCCGTCAAGGCCAAGCCCTACGGGCGCGCTCGCGCGCGGCCTTGACGGGGGGTGATGCCGGACCTTCTGCGCAGGTGGATGGGGGACTCACGCTGCTGGCCTGGCGAGTGTAACGCCGTGCTCGGCGCGTCAAGGGTTCGCTGCGCCGGGCTGCGCCTGCCCTTGACGCGCCTGTGCGCGGCATTGGTTGAGGGTGTGCAGCGTTACACGGCAGCGACGTCTCCTTTTTAGCCAGCCATCCGAAGCGCAGGCGGCACTGTCGGCGTATGGAGCCTACCGGACGAGCACGACGAGTCCGACGGCATCGAGCTTGGTGAAGGTGACGGCGAGCATCGGTGGCGGTACGGCAACTCGGTGACGAACGAGGGCTGCACGTTGACGGCGGGCGCCCGATTGCACGCCACGCCCCGGCAGATCCATAATTTCAACATTTCTTGAAATAAAGAAATGATTGATGTATGGTTCGCCCATGGACTCAAACCTCGTCGTACGCGCCTTGAGCGCGCTCGCCCACGAATCGCGTCTCGCGATCTTCCGCTCTTTGGTCGTCGCGGGGCCGAATGGAATGGCCGCGGGTGAAATCGCGCAGCAACTTGGGATTTCCCCTTCCGGCCTCTCCTTTCATCTGAAAGATCTGTCGCATGCAGACTTGGTGAGCCCGAGGCAGGAGGGGCGCTTCGTCATCTACACGGCGAATTTCACCGCGATGACAAGCTTGATTGGTTTCCTGACGGAGAACTGCTGCGCCGGCGCCACCTGTGCTGCAAGCGATCTTCGAGACTGCTGTGGAGACACACCATGAAGCGTATGCACATCCATGTCGCTGTCGATAACTTGCCCGACAGTATTCGGTTTTACAAAGCCATGTTCGGCAACGCCGAGCCGACCGTTCTCAAGAGCGATTACTGCAAATGGGAGCTCGCAGACCCCGCCGTGAATTTCGCTATCTCGCAGCGCGGTGCGAAGCCGGGCGTCGATCACATCGGCATTCAGGTCGAGACGGACGCTGAGCTCGAAGAAATGAATTCTCGCTTCGAGGCGGCGCAACTGCCCGTGCAAATACAGACCGACACGACCTGCTGCTACGCGCGATCCGACAAGGCCTGGACGATCGATCCGCAGGGCGTCGCATGGGAGACGTTCAGAACACTCGACGCTGCGCCAATTTACGGCCATTCGCGCGATGAAACGCGATCAGATTCTCAACCGTCGGAATCATGTTGCACGCCGACAGCATCCACCGTGACCTTCCGGAGTCGCACGTGAGCGTAAGCCAATTCGTGAACCTGCCGCTGCATGTTCTCGACCACAACGCCATCCAGCATGAAATGCGCGCGATCGGCGAAAGACCCGCCGAGGAAACCAATGAGCACCACTGATTCGTCAATCGTCGGCGCGCGGCCAGCGATCGGATTCTTCGAGCGTTACCTTACGGTGTGGGTTGCGTTGTGTATTGTGGGCGGCATCTTGGGAGGGCAGATGTTTCCGCCGCTCTTCCAGGCAATCGGCCGAATGGAGGTGGCCCACGTCAATTTGCCGGTCGGCGTGCTCATCTGGGTGATGATCATTCCGATGCTGGTCAAGATCGACTTTGCTGCGATGGCGCAGGTGAAGCACCAATGGCGCGGCATCGGCGTCACGCTGTTCGTGAACTGGCTCGTCAAACCGTTCTCGATGGCATTCCTCGGGTGGATCTTCATCCGCCATGTGTTTGTATCCTGGCTTCCCGTCGCACAACTCGACAGCTATGTCGCCGGCTTGATTCTGCTGGCTGCGGCACCCTGCACAGCGATGGTGTTCGTCTGGTCGCAGTTGTGTAAGGGTGATCCGTATTTCACGCTGTCGCAAGTCGCGCTGAACGATTCGATCATGATCGTTGCGTTCGCGCCGCTCGTCGCGCTGCTGCTCGGCTTGTCCGCCATTACCGTGCCGTGGAATACGTTGATCATTTCGGTTGGTCTGTACATCGTCATTCCGGTGATGCTCGCGCAATTGCTGCGTCGTTACTTGCTGACCGAAGGTGACGCACATTTCAGGCGGGCCGTCGCACGTCTCGGTCCTTATTCGATCATTGCACTGCTCGCGACCCTCGTGCTGCTCTTTGCCTTTCAAGGGCAGGCGATTGTTAAAGAGCCGCTTGTCATCGCCATGCTTGCGGTGCCGATCCTGATTCAGGTGTTCTTCAATTCCGGTCTCGCGTATCTGCTCAATCGTCGGCTTGGCGTTGCGCATTGCGTCGCGGGCCCGTCGAGTCTGATCGGTGCGAGCAATTTCTTCGAGCTTGCCGTTGCCACGGCGATCAGTCTGTTCGGATTCAATTCAGGTGCCGCGCTTGCGACGGTAGTCGGCGTGCTGATCGAGGTGCCGGTGATGTTGCTCGTCGTCGGGATCGTAAATCGCTCGCAAGATTGGTACGAAACGAAAAGCACAGTCGAGAGGCAACCGATATGAGCGTCACCATTTATCACAACCCGGACTGCGGCACATCGCGCAACACGCTCGCGATGATCCGAAACGCAGGCATCGAACCGGAAATCATCGAGTATCTGAAGACTCCACCGGATCGGAATACGCTGATGGCCCTGATCGTTCGCGCTGGCTTGACGGTGCGCGCCGCATTGCGCGAAAAGGGCACGCCCTACGCTGAGCTTGGCTTGGACGACCCGTCGCTGAGCGACGAACAATTACTCGACGCAATGATGCAGCACCCGATCCTTATCAATCGTCCGTTCGTCGTTACGTCCCTTGGTGTGCGTTTGTGTCGGCCTTCCGAAGCTGTGCTCGATATCCTGCCTGCGGAGCAGAAAGGTTCGTTCGCGAAGGAAGACGGCGAACGGGTCATCGACAGTGAAGGGCGAAGGGTTCGTTCATGACGCCTGTGCAATTTACGCTTTCCCGCTAGCCCCCATCGCCCGTAAGTACGCAACAAAATTATTAGCCGCCCCCTGCTTATCCGCCGCCGCTCGCTCCACGATCCCAACCTCTCGATAAAACGTGTCATTGCCGAACGTAATCTCACGCACACCCGAGGGAATATGCAGCGTCGCCGCCTGCGGCAGGATCGCGACGCCCACCCCCGCAGCCACCAGCCCAACGATGCCCTGCAGTTCGTCCAACTCGACGACATCGTTCACATTGATCCGCATGCGTTTGAGAAAGCGGTCCACGAGCCGTCCGCCGAATGAATTGCGGTCGTAGCGAATCAGCGGTTCGCGAGCGAGCAGCACCCGCCACGATTCCTTCGCAAGTTTGCGCGGTACCAACAACACGAACGGTTCGCTAACGAGCAAGTGCCATTTCAATTCCCGCGGCAACGCGAATGGCGGCTTGATGATCACCGCGAGATCGAACTCTCCCGAGTCTACCTGCGCGAGTAGATTGAGCGACACGCCCGGCGACACGCGTATCCGCCAACCCGGTAACGCGGCACGAAACTGTTGAATCGCACCAACGAGCAGCGAACTCTGTACCGACGCGATCGCACCTACCCGCAAGAGCCCCGCGTTCTCGCTCACTGCGCCCTGCGTGGCCAAGCGCGCGTACACCCCGAGCAATTCTTGCGCGACTTCGACGGTACGCTTGCCCGCTGCGTTGAGGCTGGCGGAGCGGCCGGTACGGTCGAATAAGGCGAAGCCGAGTTCGTCTTCCAAACGCTGGATCTGCGCACTGACTGCCGATTGCGTCAATCCAATCTGCGCGCCGGCGCGCGCAAACGTACCGTGGCGCACGACAGCGAGGAATGTTTTGAGCTCTCTGAGCATGGTTCGATTGATCGAAAAAATGGGTGCTGAGACTGGAAATCTGTCGCTATTCATTCGGTGTGATTATGCATAAGATGTTGCTCAGACGCTCGATAAAGCACCGCTTTCTTCAACTTCTGGAAGCTCCATCACCATGAATACTCCCATCCTGCCGTTCCATATTGCGTTTCCGGTCCATAGCATCGAAGCGGCGCGCGCGTTCTATGGCGACTTGCTTGGCTGCCCTGAAGGCCGCAGCGCGCCCGACTGGGTCGACTTCAATCTCTATGGTCACCAGATCGTCGCGCATCTCGCGCCGGGTGAAACGGGCGTCAGCACGACCAATGCCGTCGACGGACATGGCGTGCCCGTCCGTCATTTCGGCGCGATCCTGACGATGCCGCAATGGACTGCACTCGCCGAGAAACTCAAGGCAGCCGGTGTGCAGTTCGTGATCGAACCGTACATTCGCTTCAAGGGTGAGCCGGGCGAACAAGCCACGATGTTTTTCTTGGACCCGAGCGGCAACGCACTCGAATTCAAATCGTTCGCCAACCTCGACATGCTGTTCGCGAAGTAGGTGCGAAGAGCACAACCATCGCTGGATGCCTGAGATCGCCAACGCGCGGACACCCTCGCGAAGCGCTATATTTGAAGCGTCTCAACCTTATGGCACCTACCGAGCGGCGGCCAAAACGGGGGAAATATCAAACGCACCGCGGCATCATGGCTGGAAACCTTCCCGCCGGGCGCCTTCGTCATGGTGATGGCCACCGGTATCGTGTCGATCGCGGCGCGCCTGCTTGGCTATCCGAAGATCGGATGGGTGCTGCTCGCGATCAATGTAGGCGTGTACCCGCTCCTTTGGATCATCACACTGTGCCGGCTGGTCCGCTACGCGCACGCGGTACGCGTCGACTTCCCCGACCACCAGCGTGGCCCCGGATTCCTGACATTGATTGCGGCCACGGCCGTGCTCGGCAGCCAAAGCTCCGCATACGACATGTCGCCGGCCGTGTCGCTATGTCTGCTCGTCGCGTCGCTCGTGCTCTGGTTCTTGTTGATCTATGCGTTTATGACCGCCATGACGATCAGCCAGCGCAAGCCCAACTTGCAGACGGGCCTTGACGGCACGTGGCTGCTGCTCGTCGTTGCGACTGAAGCATGCGCGATTCTCGCCGTCGCAGTCGCCGGGACCGCAACCGATCCTATCCCTTTCGCTCATCTGGCCTTGGGCCTGTGGCTGCTCGGCGGGCTCCTCTATCTGATGATGATCACGCTGATCTTCTACCGTTGGTGCTTCGTGCCGATGACGCCGCACGACTTGACCGAGCCGTGGTGGATCACGATGGGTGCAATGGCCATCGCTGCATTGGCGGGAAGCCGTCTGCTGCTGCTCGCGCAAACGACGACCTTGTTCGCACATGATCTGCGCCCTGTGCTGTTTACGCTGACCACTGCGTTCTGGGCCATGGCAACGTTCTGGATTCCGCAGTTGGCGATCCTGTTCGTCGCCAAGCATGTGGTCGCGCGCGATCCGATTCGTTATTCCGTTGCCGAATGGTCCGTTGTTTTTCCGATTGGTATGTATGCCGTGGCGACGCACGTTTATGCGGTGGCTGCACCTGCCGCTTATTTGGATGGCGTGCCACGTGTGGCGATACTGATCGCGTTCGCCGCATGGGTGCTTGCGTTCATCGGCGCGGTGCGTGTGACGGTGCGTGTGTTGGCGGCGATTTTCAGTGGAAGGGGAAAGGCATGAAGGACAGCCACACGTGATGCGAGCAACGAAGGGCGCTTTATCCGTGCCGGGCTTATCATATCGATCCATTTCATCGCTTGTAGCTGCCCCATGACCCAACCCCTGCGCGACCTCACCCCGCTCGAAGCCCGTGTCCTTGGCGTGCTGGTCGAAAAGCAGCATACGGTGCCGGATACGTATCCGCTTTCGCTGAATGCTTTAACCGCCGGCTGCAACCAGAAGACCGCCCGCTTTCCGGTGATGAGTGCCATTGAGCCCGAAGTCCAAACCGCGATCGATGGTTTGAAACGTCTGAGCCTCGTCATGGAGGCGAGCAGCAGCCGCGTTACGCGCTTCGAGCACAACATGAATCGCGTGCTTGGTATTCCGAGTCAATCGGCTGCGCTACTGACGATCATGCTGCTTCGCGGTCCGCAGACTGCTGCCGAATTGCGTTTGAATGCCGCGCGTCTACATGGTTTTGCGGATAACTCATCCGTCGAGGCGTTTCTCGACGAACTCGCGGCGCGCACGCCGCCGCTCGCCGTGAAGCTGCCTTGCGCCCCAGGCGAACGGGGAAATCGCTGGATGCATTTGATGTGCGGCGAGGTGAGCATTGATGAAATCGCCGCAGCGCGTGAATCCGCTGAAGGATCGATTTCGTCCGGCGAGGTCGAGATGTTGAGAGCCGAGCAAAAGCGCTTGGCGAGTGAGGTGACGCAGTTGCGTGCGCTTGTCGAACGGATGGCGCTTGAATTGGGGATTGCTATTGATCGTGAGGGGGAGGGCTGAGGGTGGCCCTGCTAATGCAACAATCCCGCGGTTAGCCCTAATTCTTCGGCGGCCTTTCCCAGCCGCTTGTCCCTCGTCCAAATCTCAATCCCGGGTTGCAATCGCGCCGAGGCCAACAGGGATGTATCGACATAGCCGATGCCACGGTTGAACAATTTCTCCCGCTCAATGAAGAACAGCGTTTCTTCAGGCGTGGCAACGGGGGCGTCGGGTAGATCCCGCAAGGCGCCAAGTACGACTGCGCGATTGCGCAGGCTGCGCAGCGCGATCTCGGCGATCACGTACGGATGAACGAGTACTCGTCCGTCGGTAAGCAGGCGGACCAGCACCGGATCCGAAGCATTGATGTGATCGATCCAGATAGACGTATCGACCAGGATCATTTGACGCCCTGTCTGCGGCGCGGTGCTGCCTCGACGCCCGGCTGGCTTCCGCCGAGATTGGCGAGCCGTTTGGCGGCTTCACGCTGGATCAACGCCGTGAGGGCCTCCCGCACGAGCGCCGATTTTTCTTCCACACCCGTATAGGCTTGGGCCTTGGCGAGCAAATCGTCATCAAGCGCGATCGTGGTGCGCATCGTTGCTTCCTTCCGTTCAGAGTCAAGCCGATGATAGGCACGGATTATAGCATCAAATGATGCCTAAATCAGTGCATGCCGTCCTATCTCGCGCGGGCCGATTCACGGCTCGTCGTAGGGTTTATGGTTTCTTTCTCGATCCCAGTGGTGGTGGAGCAAATCTGTTCCAGACAATGCAACAACGACATGGGGCTCGAGGCGAGCGGCTTGTCCTCCCGCCACAGCGCGCCAAGGGGGCGCGTCACGAGATCCAGATCGATCGGCAAAATGTTGATCGCGCCGACGTCGGCATAGGGACAGAGCACGTCACCCGTATGCAGCGCGATTGCGTCGTTGAACTGGAGATAGGCCCGAATCAGGTGGTTCGACAAGGTTTCAACGTAATTCGCCGGCATGGCGAGGCCGTGACGAGCGAACGCGTTTTCGATGGGTTCACGCAATAAGGAGCCTTGAGGCGGAAGCACCCACGGAAAGTCCTTGAGGTCCGACCATTCTACTGTCGGTCTACCCGCGAGCGGATGGTGCGGCCCTGTCACAAGTTTGGTTTGCGGCGCGGTAAGCACCTGCTCGCGCAGACCGACAGTGTCCGCCTTGTTCGGCAGTCGGCCCACGATGATATCCAGATCGCCTCGCTGCAGGTCTCGCACCAGCGAGCGCATCTCGTTCTCTCGAATTTCCACGTTGATAAGCGGCGAGTCCTGCTTGAGCAGCGTCAGCGCCTTCGGCAAGATGGTAGACACGATGATGGGCGAGGTGCCCACGTACACTTTGCCCGTGCTGCCAGTTCGCAGTGCTCTTATCTCTTCGGCGGTCTGGTTGAGTGTGCTCAGTACGGACCGCGCATGCCGGACCACGCTCTCGCCGTAAGCAGTAGGCCGAAGCCCATTCGCAGTGCGCTCGAACAGCTTGACGTCCAGTGCTCGCTCGATGTCGGCAAGCGCCTTCGATACCGCCGGCACCGAGATATAGGAATTGGACGCAACCTGCCGTAGATTGCGGAAATCGTATACGGCAATCAGCAGGCGCAAGTGCCGCACCTTCAGATTGACGGTCAGATACCAGTCCAGTTGCCCCACGCTTGCTCCGCATCGTTGATGTGCGCTTGCCGCGAATCACCTCCGCCATCTTCACGCGATTCGGCTTATCCGATTTTCCGACTGATCATCGCGACAGACAGCGTCGATCCTGGCAGCCTCGACGTGATTCGCCTTCATCTCGTCCGATCGTTCGGGATGGTCGTCTTGTTCGAGATCCGCGCCGGAACGCTCGGGCATGAAGATCGCCGCCACCAGCGCGACGGCGAACGCCGTTAGCGTGCTGATGCCCATTGCCCGACCTAGCGGCATCGTCGCCGACATCAAGCCGACCGCAGCGGGCGCGATCGAGGCAAACCCACGGCCGCCCGTGATGCAAAATCCCGCTCCATTCGCGCGGATATGAGTGGCAAACAATTCGGCGAACGTCGGCAGCAACGCTGCCGCCAAACCGCTTTGCAGCATGCCGTGAAGAAAGATCAGCGCGAGTGTGGCGGTCGGGCTGACCGGAAAGAAAAGGAACACACTAACCACCGCGGCCTGGCACAACACCAGCACGACGAAATTCGCGCGACGCCCGATCTTGTCGCTAAGCAGGCCACTCGCGAATGGGCCAGTCAACGATCCGGCAATGCTGATCGCGAGATATCCTGCCGCCGACGCGACGGCCAGATGAAGATCGATGCGCAGATAGGCCGGCAGCCACGCGCTCATCGCGAAGGCGCCGCCGACGACACCGCTCGCCAGCATCAAGCCCAACAGAGTGCCGCGCCGATGCGCCGGCTGGAAAATTTGCCAGAACGGATTTTTCGCGCCGCCGTTCCGCCGCGCTTTCGCCTCGGCTTCGAAGATCCTGCTTTCCGGAACCGTCTTTCGGATCATCAGCACGAGCAGCGCGGGTATGACGCCTATCGCGAACATAACGCGCCAGCCGATCGTTTCGGGGAACAGATTGAACACGATCGGCATCAACGCGGTCGCTAACGCATAGCCGACCGCAAAACCGGCCTGCACCGACGATGCGACTCGTCCGCGAAGTTCGGGACGCACCACTTCGCTGATCAGCACGCCGCCGACCGCCGCTTCGCCGCCATAACCCAGGCCTTGCAAAGCACGAATCACCATCAGTTCATGAAAGCCCGATGCGAACGCAGCGAGCAGGCTGAACGCCGCGACCCACAAGATGGTGAACTTCAGCACGGGTACCCTGCCGAATCTGTCCGCAACGATGCCGGCGGTCCAACCGCCGATCGCGTTGCCGATCAAGCCGGCAGTTGCGAGTACGCCGATTTCGGGGCGGCTGATGCCGACGACGGCGATCAGTAGCGGCGCGAGCAACGCATACATCGTGGAATCGAGCGAGTCGAGCGTGAAGCCGCCGAAGCAGGCCCAATAGGTGCGCCGTTCTACCGGCGTCAGTTCTGTGTACCAGCCAAACTTCATGGGGTTCCCGGATGTCTCTAGCAGTTGTGGAAGGCGGTGCATGGCGGTTGCAAGCGGCAACGCGCACTTGGGCAAGGAAGTGGTCCCAATCTGCCTATCTGCCGCAAGCGTGCGCGGCACGGAATGCGTAATCGTTCTGCTACCGGATCTCGGTCCCGGCTGATTTCAGGCAACGCTCCCCGCGTCGCTCGATGACGATCATCGCGCAATCCATCGGCCACGAGGTTGAAATTAATGATTAACGCGTTAACCAACCGGTTAATCCAGGAAGGTGCGTGGTTGTCGAGGGCTGCCGTGTCGGCGCGGAAATCGTGTGACACCGGTCAGTCGATCTCATCGCCCGACACGCTGCTTTCCAGGCTGCGCAAGAGCAGCAGCGCACCCGGCTCGAGTTGCTTTTCGGTTCGCCAGACGACGCCGAGTGGCCGCCGCATGCAGCGCAGATCGAGCGGCAGGACGTGAACAGGATCGAGGGAGCCGAATTTCTTCGACGCGTCGACCGTCAGCGGCGCAATGGCATCGTTGAGTTGGATGTACGCGCGGATCAGGTGCGACGAGCGCGTTTCAATGTAGTTTTGCGGCAGCGGCAGGCCGTAGTAGGCGAACGTGTTTTCAAGCGACTGCCGCATCAACGATTCGGCGGGCGGGAGAATCCATGGAAATCCCTCGAGATCGGACCATGCGAGTTTTTCTTGCGTAGCTAGCGGATGATGGCGCCCCGTCACGAGCTTGATCGGCAGGTCCAATAGCACCTTCTCCTGTAATCCCGCACGATCGGACTTGTTCGGCAGGCGGCCGACGATCAGATCGACTTCGCCGCGCAGCAATTGTTCCAGCAATGTCGTCATGCGTCCTTCATAGATCGACACGCCGACATGAGGCGAGCCCTGCTTCAACAGCGCGAGCGCTTTGGGCATGATCGTCGAGGTGAACGTGCGCGTGATGCCGACACGCACTCGGCCGGCGTTGCCTGATTTCAGCGCCTTGATGTCGGTCGCGGTCTGGTTCAGTTCGGTCAGAACCGCACGCGCGTGGCGAACGAAACATTCGCCATAGATGGTGGGCCGCAATCCATGCGAGGTACGCTCGAATATCCGGACGCCGGCCGTGCGCTCGATTTCACTGAGTGTCTTCGACACGGCCGGCACAGTGACAAACAGGCTCGACGCCACTTGTGTCAGGTTGCGCGAATCTTCTATCGCAACCAGCAAGCGCAAATGCCGTGCGTTCATGTTGGTCGTCATGTACCGGTTCAGGTGATCCATCACATGTCCGGAGCGTTCTTTCGTCATGCGGAAAACCTCGTCTGGATCGCCAAGGGAAGGCGTGATTCGTACCCATCCCGTGGCTGGCCCATCTATTCGTTGGAAGATCAGAAGGTATGGTTGATGCCGACGGTCGCGCCGATCTGGCGTTGTGCCTTCTGCGGATTCAATGTCGTGTTGGTCACGTAAGATCCGCGGAAACGGACATAGTCCGACTCGGCATAGAGGAACGTGCGCTTCGATAGCCGATAGGTTGCGCTGAACAGAGCCTGGTCGCGGTTGCCGTTCGTGTTGGGAAGGCTCGTTTCATATGCCTGAAAGCCGATTTGCAAGAACGGATCGACATCGTATGTCGCGCCTGCCCAATAGTTTACGGTGCGCACGGCGGCGGACGCGCCGGTGCTGCTCAGGTTTTCGTCCATGAATCCGCCGCCCAGCATCACCGGGCCGAAATGCATGCGCGCGCCCGCGATGTAGAAATCGTCGGAATCATAGGTTGCTCCGATCAGGATGCGCCGGTGGATATACCCGCTGCCCGCGCTGATGAAGCCTTGTTTGTACTGCAGACCGATGCCGCGAGCGGAGCCGTCGGCGAAGTTGCCCGCTACCCCACCCAATGCGTTTTCCAGCCGGACTTGGAGCGGGCCGTAGTCGCCGACATACTTCGCGCCATCGTCGAAGTGATAACCCGAGTTCGAAGGCGCGGCGGCAACGAGAGTCGGATACGCGAGATACATCGGGTCGATGTCGCGGGCAATATCGTGCGCGATGCTGTACTGGTGACCGAGGAATAACGTCCCGTACGGGCTGCCCACTTTCAGGTACGACAAGCGGTTGAAGAGAATCCCCGTCGTGTTGTCGAGCGCCCCGGTACCCGAGTTGAGGCCGGATTCGAGCGTGAAGCCGGTCGTCCACCCCGCGCCCAGATCTTCCTGTCCACGGAAATCGAGACGATTCGACATATACCAGCCGTTCGTGCTCATCGTGATCGCCGCACCGTGGCCGTTGTTGGTGTAGCGCGCGCCACTGTCGAGACTTCCATCCAATGTCACAAACGATTGCGCCTGCGCGGCGCAGGCGACGGACGCAAGCGTAGCCGCCGCGATTGCTTTAAAAAACATAGCTCCACCTTCTTTATTCGATGTTATTTGCCCTGTGATATTCATCTCACGGGGTCGGCCTCCTCCATTAATAGCGGCTAGTCTCTTTCCTCCCTTTTGGTCGAGTTCAGTTGTTGAAAGAACGATGAAGTACGTTGAGGCCGCGCAGCCGTGGCGTGGCGGCACACTAAGAATCTGATATAGATCAGACGAAAGTTAGACATTGGACGAACACAATCAAAAGCTACGGCCAACGTATCCAAACAATGACGTCCGCGCGTGGGCCTGCGGCCGCATTTAAGTTGCTGACCTATGAGGGCCGCAGAAACAGACGTTGTTGCATGCTTTGAAGGAAGGCGACCGATTAAAGCTGATCAGATGGTGCAGTGAAGTAAAGTGATATGGGTCAAATAAATAGAATACTCGCAAGTCTGCTTTGATTGTGCAAATACAAATAAACTTTTGGAGTACTAAGTATTTATCTTAATGTGTCTCATTGGCAGTTTTTCGTGAACTATCGAAGTGCTGCAATCGAAATCTCAATGAGGGTCAGCGTATCACCCGGCACCTACGTCGTCTATTGAATATAAATTTAACGACGTTAACCGTTTTGTAGCTCTTCGTTCCCCTTCTGACGCGTATAGCGACCCGCGTGAGCCGCTCGTAGTCCAGAGCTTCCTGTCACGAGCGGCCATTTTCCTGTTCAGCGGATAACCCGCTTGACGATCTTTCGCGAGGCTCAAAGATGAAGTGCCGGTGGTGCACGAGCCGAAGATGATGCCTTGGGGTAACCGCGCGGCTCAGTTCCGTGACCCCGAAGGGACGCTCGTAGGCATGTACACGCCCGTGACCGACGCCGCGAAGCAACGGTTCGGCGGCCGCTGAGAGAGTGAGAAAGGGAATTGGCGGCCGCATCCGGCCTGCCTTCGTTGCTGTATCGTGACCCAGCCCCGCTTCGCTGATAACCGGTGAGGGGCGAATCATGAATCGATCGAGTCAGCCCGGATGCAGCGACTCTGCCTTCGTGGGCCGCGAACGTGATAGGACCTAAAGAAACCCTCTGGCTCGATAGAAGGAGTTGATCTCGTTTCCCAGTTCTTTTGGCGCTTCAAGTGGAATCATGTGACCGGGTCCTTTGAGCACTTTCAGTCTGCTATCCCGGAAGCGGTTGTTCATCTCATGAAGATCATCGAGCCGCACAAGCTTGTCGTTGACGGAGCCAATAATCAGCACGGGACAAGTGATTGCGTCCAACGAAACGAGAAGGACGAACGTTGCTGGAAACGGCCGTGACGTTTCTTTTTGTACCGGGAGGTAGACCTGGTCGAGCAGATTGCGGCGTGCGGCCATCTTTGCCGGATTGCATTCGGCAAACTTTGCGTCCATCCTTCCCAACCGGCACCGGCTCGTCAGGCCTTCGCACCGGCCGAGCTGGAAATCGCCTGGGCGAAGCGAGTATTAGAAGCCACGCGAAACTCACGCGCCATCATGATCGACGGTCGGATGATTGATCGCCCCGTCATTGATCGCGCGCATAAAGTACTTAGTCGCGCTGAACCGCAGACGAATTGACGCCGGAAATAGCAATTCCGGCGGGCACGCATTTCGGCTGACCAGGCATACCGGCTTCACCATTGATGATGCACAAAGGGCGCTATCTTCTCCAGATACAGCGTGCGCAGCGCAGTCATCGCGGCCTCTGTCAGAGGCGGCAGTTCGCTCGCCGCACAATTTGCTTTGGCTTGCTCCGGATTCTTAGCACCCGGGATGACAGTGGTGACCCCGTGATTCATCAAAATCCAGCGCAGTGCAAACTGCGCCATGGTGACGTCCTTCGGGACAAAAGGGCGGATCTCGTCGACCGCTTCGAGCGCCACGTCATAGGGGACTCCGGCAAACGTCTCTCCCTTGTCGAAAGCTTGGCCGTCACGATTGAAATGGCGATGGTCATCGGTTGCAAATGTTGTGTCGCCGGTCATCTTCCCGGTTAGCACGCCCGATGCAAGCGGCACGCGGACAATGACGGCGATTCCTCTGGCTTGCGCTTCGCGCATGAAAAGATCGGCCGGCCGCTGCCTGAAGATGTTGTAAATCACTTGCACCGACTTGACACCCGGGTATTCGATTGCCTTGAGACCTTCCTCGGCTTTCTCCACCGACACTCCATAATTCCGGATCTTCCCCGACGCAACCATGCCATCCATGGCGTCGAAAACGTCCGGTCGATAGTAGACCTCCGTCGGCGGACAATGGAGTTGCACCAGGTCGAGACAGTCGGTATCGAGATTCTCGAGGGAGCGGTCGACAAACGCATTCAGATTGGCCGCGGTATAGCCCTGCGCCAAATGAGGATGGAGGCGACGGCCTGCTTTGGTCGCGATGAACGGCCGCGGCCCGCCCCGTTCCTTGAGCACGGCCGCGATGATCCGCTCAGAGCGTCCGTCGCCGTATACATCGGCCGTGTCGATAAAGGTCGTGCCGCTATCAAGCGCTGCGTGCAGCGCCGCCTTCGCATCGCTCTCTGAAACGTCGCCCCACGAGCCTCCAATCGCCCAGGCACCGAACCCGATTTCTGAAACTACTTTTCCTGTCTGCCCAAATGGCCGTTGATTCATCTTCTTTCCTTTCCTCTTTCAAGGCATGAGTTGCCCGCCGTTCACTTCGATCACCTGGCCGGTGATGTACCCGGACAGTGCGGGAGAGGCCAAGAAAAGGAACGCGCCGACGCATTCCTCCGGCAAACCCTCTCTCCCCATGGGTATCGAAGCTGTCTGCGATGCAAAGACATCGGGTGGCGTGTATTTGTCGTGGAACGGTGTCCGGATCAGTCCCGGTGCTACGGCGTTGACGCGAATTCCGTCGCCGACGAATTCTTTTGCCTGGCCGCGCGTCAAGCTGCTGACAAAGCTTTTCGTGGCCGCATACAGCACCGCGCCTGCACCGCCGCCGGTCCGGGCAGCGATGGACGACGTGTTGATGATGTAGCCCTTGGCTTTCTTCAGAAGTGGGTAGGCAGCCAAGGTTGCGTCCCAGACCGAACGGACGTTGAGGTTCACGACCTCATCGAAATGGCCTTCGGGCATCTCCGTCGTTCCGATCCGCCCCAACATGCTCCCGGCATTGTTGATAAGCCCGTCGAGCCCACCGAGCATTTCCGCCGCGACCTCCACCACACGTGTTGCACTGCCGGGTTCGCTCAGATCGCCCTGAATGAGCCGAATCCGCTCGGGTGATTCAGCACGCAGCGCTTGCGCGGCTGCCTCGCTCTGGTTGTAGTGGGCAACCACCTGCGCGCCCTGTGCGGCAAATGCGCGAACGACCGCCGCTCCGATTCCGGTGGAACCGCCGGTGACGAGAACCTTGGTGCCGTTCAGATCGCGAATCCGCATGTGCTCGAAACTCGGCATGGATTTCCCCAAGAAAGGTCAGGCCGTGGGCCCAGCGCAGCACGCGTCGGCTCACATCGGCCGGGTATGAATGATTGCACGGGATAGAATGAATGGAATTCACTGAGTGGATGAACTGTATTCATCATGGTAAAAACGGACCGAATCGACTTCGCCGACCTAAAGTCATTCCTTACGATCGTGAGGTGTCGAAGCTTCCGGCTTGCGGCGATTGAATTGGGGCAAACGCCATCGGCCGTCAGCCACGCAATGCGTCGACTGGAAGATCGTCTCGGCGCAAAGCTGTTGAACAGAACGAGCAGGGCCGTTTCCGCAACCGCTGTTGGACGAGACTTGGCCGCGCGGTTGGAAGACGGCTTCAATCAGATCGGCTCCGCACTCGAGACATTCGAGGCGCCCGGCACAGCGCGGTTCGGGGAGATCCGGCTGAACGTTTTCGCCGATGCGGCTCATTTACTCGTTGCGCCCGCGCTACCCGAGTTTGTGCGCAGGTGTCCTGAAGTGCGGCTTACCGTCGTCGTCGAAAACAGACCAATCGACATCGTGGCAGAGGGTTACGACGCGGGCATTCGATATGGTCACTACGTTCCGGAAGATATGGTGGCGGTGCCGCTGACGGGCCCACAGCGGTGGGTAATGGCTGCCTCTCCCGCTTATCTGGAGCGACATGGCATACCTCGCCGGCCCGATGAGTTGGCGAAGCACAATTGCCTGCAACTCTTGCTTGGCGACAATTCGAGCTACCGGTGGGAAATCAATGACGGGGGAGCGCCGCGCCGTCTGGGAGTCCCCGGCATGCTTACGATCAACGACACGGCGACCACGATCAGCGCGTGCAAGGCAGGGTTGGGAATTGCGTACTTACTCGAAGCACGGATCGCTGACGAACTGGCACGGGGAGAACTGCAGATCGTGCTGAAGAAGAACACGTATGTGGAGGATCCGTTTCATATTTACTACAGCAGTCGTCGCTACAATCACCCGGCTCTTCTCACGTTGATCAACGTCATTCGGGAACAGCAGTCGCTTCCCAAGCTCGCGGGGACGAGGATTGGGAACAGCCTTCCGGCTCGCGACATCTAAGTCATCGGATGCCGAGAATGCGCCAGACATTCATCATGAACGGCAGACCATCCACTCATCGAGGAAACTCACATGAAAACCCTTCGCTGGTTGTTGGCCGCCGCACTCGCGTTGACAAGCGGCATCGTCTGGGCTCAGGGTTCCGGCCCGACTGATCCTCAGATAGCCGCGATTGTCGTTGCAGCGAATCAGACAGATATCGACGCCGGCAAGCTTGCCGAATCGAAAACGAAATCGAAGGACGTGAAAATGTTCGCGCAACGCATGGTTGCGGATCATACAAGCGTCAACCAAGCGGCCGTCGCTCTCGTGCACAAGCTCGGTGTCACGCCCGAAGCGAATCCGACCAGCGACAGCCTCACGCAGGAAGGTGAGGCCAACATCGCGAATCTAAAATCGCTGCATGGCGCGCAGTTCGATCGAGCGTATATTGATCACGAAGTCACTTATCACGAACAGGTCATCGATGCGCTCGACAAGACGCTGATCCCGAGCGCGCAAAACGCCGAACTGAAGGCGCTGCTCGTCAAAGTCAGGCCGGCGTTCGTCGCCCACCTGGATCATGCGAAGCACGTGCAGGCGTCGTTGGCGAAAGCGCAATGAGCCGGTTGCGTCGTATCTTGCTGGGCGTGAGTGCAATCCTGTGTGTGACCGGTGCCGAGCCGGCGTATGCGAGCACCTACATCGTGACAATCGAGCAAATGCACTTCGCCCCTCCTACCGTGATCGTGCATCGCGGGGATAGCGTCGTTTGGGTCAACAAGGATCTCGTGGCCCATACGGCGAGCACCAACGCAAAGGGCTTCGATTCGGGCAGCATCGCGCCCGAAGCTTCATGGCGATACGTCGCGAGCAGGTCCGGGCGTTATCCCTACCAGTGCCTGTTTCATCCGACGATGCATGGCACACTGATCGTCGAGCCGACACCATGACAGAACCAGGGGCGGCAATGGCCCATGTGCACGCAGGCGAGTTGACGGATGGCGATGGGGACATTGTGCGTCGCATCGTGGAAGGCGATCTGTCGGCTTTCGAATTGCTGATGCGCCGCCATAATCGGCGCCTCTATCGGCTTGCCCGCGCCACGCTGCGCAATGACGCCGACGCGGAAGATGCTTTGCAGGAGGCGTATCTGAAAGCCTTCAGGGCGCTCGCGCAGTTCCGCGGCGATGCGGCGCTCGCAACGTGGCTCTCGCGTCTCGTGCTCAACGAATGTTTCGGCAAGATGCGTCGTGAGGCTCGCCGCCAGAATGCGATGCCGACACTGCCGGATTGTCCAGACGACGAGCAAATGTCTATTCATATGGACCTGACCCACGCCCACGATGACTGCGCTCCTGATCACGCAGCCTCCCGCACGGAAATCCGCGCGCTGCTCGAACGCAAGCTCGACGCGTTGCCCGTGGATTTTCGTACGGTGTTCGTGCTGAGATCAGTCGAGGAGATGAGCATCGAAGAAACTGCGCAGAGCGTGAATATTCCCGAGGCCACGGTACGCAGTCGCCATTTCAGGGCAAGGCAAATGCTGCGTGAATCGTTGGCCGAAGAACTCGAGCGGCTCGGGCCGGAGTTGTTCGAATTTGGCGGCAAGCATTGCGATCGCATCGTCGCAGCCGTACTCGCGCGGCTGCGACAGCCATAGTGAGGTCGAGAGTCCCGGTCAGCGCATCAAAGCCCGTAGCGTATCCACGAGGTGATTGATCTCCGATTCGTCGTTCAAATAACTCACTGACGCTCGCGCCACCTGATTGAGTTTGCGAGCCTGCATATCAAGCGGGGTATAAGGAACGCCGCTGACGCCAATCGATATACCTCGCGTCGCCAACTCGCTTTGAAGCCGATGCGCGTCGCGACCGGCCGCATTGAAGGCGACGAGCCCGGACCGCTCCACGCCATCGTCCAACAGTGTGACGGATGGGATCTCGGACAACTGCTCGCGCAGCCTCGTGGCGAGATGGTCGATCCGCGCTCGTATGTCGGGGACGCCAATCGTCAATGCTTCGCGGAGCGCGTTGGCGAGGCCGCAGCGTAGTGCCACGGATGTTTCGGCCGACTCGAAGCGACCTGCGTCCTCGCGAAGAATCGGCGCTCCATGTGCATCGATAGGTGCGGAATATCGATCGACCAAAGGTGGCGTCAGCCGATGCAGGAAATCGCGTCGCACGTAAAGCAGTCCCGTTCCTCTCGGGCCGCGCAGCGCCTTCCTGCATGCCGTGCTCAATACGTCGCAACCGATCCGCGCGACGTCAACCGGCAATTGACCGACTGCTTGGGCGGCATCGATGAAGTACGGTATGCGATGGCGCCGAGCTACCTTCCCGATCGCTTCGGCAGGGTTGATGAGGCCGCCGTTTGCCGGTAACCAAGTCAGTGCGATCAACCGCACTCGCTCGTCCAACATGGCAGCCAGTGCCTCGGGATCGACGGCGCCGCTTACGTCAGATGGGATAACGTCGATTGATACCCCGTTGCGCCGCGCCGCCAAATACATCGCAGCAAGATTGCCGCCCCATTCGTGCCGTCCGACGAGAATCCTTTCGCCGGCACGCCACTCTCCCATGGCCGCAAATGCAGTCCCCCATCCCTGGGAAGTTCCGCCGGTCAGCGCGATCTCGTCAGGCTGGGCATTGAGTAGCGCGGCCGCAAGAGTACGTGCTTGATCGGCCTCGTCGGCTGCGGCTGCGCCGGCTTCCATCGGGCCGTGCGTGGCCTCGCGTTCCAGATGATCGGTGATTGCGCGCAGCGTGGCGGAGGAGGGAAGCGATGCGCTAGCGTGATTGAAATGGACGGTGCCGTGTGTACCCGGCGTTTGAGCGCGCAACGCTTCGACGTCCATGCGAGTGAAAGGCGCGGACATGGTATTTCCCAATGAAGATCGCGGTTAGAAGTCGCGCAGGGCGATCACAGCGTCTACTTCCACTGCCGACCCAGCAGGGAGCATCGCCACGCCCACAGCACTGCGTGCGTGCCGTCCGGCATCGCCGAATATTTGAACCATTAGATTGGATGCCCCGTCGGCGATCGCACTTTGTTTCGTGAACCCCGGCGCGCTAGCCACGAAAACACCCAGTTTCAAAACGCGTGCCACGCGATCGATCCGATCGTCCGTGACAGCCGCAATCTGCGATAGAACGTTCAGGGCGCAAAGGCGAGCCGCCTCGATGCCATCGTCTTCAGTCAGTTCGGCCCCGAGGCGGCCGGCGTACGCCACCTGCCCGTCTTTGCGCGCAACCTGGCCGGATATGTGGACGAGGTTCCCCTCCTTGACGAACGAGACGTAGTTCGCCGCGGGCGATGTCGGCGTACCAAGGCTCAGGCCGAGTTCGGCTACACGCGCGGAAATTGATTGACTCATCTGCATCGCTTTGGATCGAGTTTGAGAAACGACAATCCTATCGATTCGCGCGCCTGATGGCCAATCAATTCTTGTCGCCCTTGCATTAGCAAAACTAATCCGTCACGTTGAATGAGTCTTTGCTCGCAAGGTCTGTCAGCCAGTCGCAGAACGCCGTGGTGGCCTCGCTGCGTGGGCCGCGTGGCGTGACGAGCCACCATCCGATTTCCGGATCGTCGAGTGCCGCTTCGGGCAGCGCGTGCCAAATGAAGCTAACAGCCCGACGGTCAGGGTGCCTGCCGCTCCCGGTGGCGCGCGAAGTTCATCCGTGCCGTGGCGCAGGAGTGCGAACGCAGCATGCATCTTTTCGTAGTACGCGATTCCGGCATCAGTGAGAGTCACCGCGCGGGAACGTCGATCGAACAAGAGCCGCCCCAAATCGTCTTCCAATTTTTTGATGTGATGGCTGATGGCGCTTTGCGTGACATGAAGCTCTTGTGCCGCGTCAGTGAAGCTTAGATGTCGCGCGACCGCCTCGAAGACACGGAGCGATAAGAGCGGGGGATTGAACGCGACGAACGCATGGTGTTTGACGAGGGCTCATGACGGGAACGATGTTACCGAACCCAATAGAACAACCTCAATTGCCCACCCGCCTTTGGCAGCCTTCGTGGCCGCACGCTGGCGCATCTCTCCCGTACGAACGAAGTAGAACTTCTTTCCATCCATCCGTGCGAGTTTCGCTAGAGTCTGCTGCATTCGGGTATCAATCGTTCCTACAGGACGCTCCGAAGTCGTCACCTCGGCGGACACTTCGACTCGCCCTGAAAGCATTCCTCGAAGATCGGGTTCAGAACTATCTCCGGTTTGCCGAGGATTCCAAAACCAAGCGACTTCGTTGGAGGCAGCACTCGACGCGGAGAGCCACTCCGCAGCCCGGATGATGAGGTGCTCGTGCTGAATTTGGTTGAGGTCCTCGTACGTTTCTTGTCGTAGCCGTCGCAAAACGTCGATGCTCGCCTCGGTCGACTCGCAGGGGAGTGACGAAAGACGACGGATCGTATCCAGTGAGCGCTTCGCATCGGCAAGAACCTTTTGATGCGCTTCATTGAACGGCCCCAGTCGGTCCATATGCTTAGCCTTTCTTGTTTGAGGATTGCACTTACCGCTGCCTGTGGCTACCGCAATACGTTGAGCTCATTTTTCACGGCGCTTCGCCTAGATCGATCGCCGGACAGAGCATCGACGTAGGCATTGAGGAACCACCTAATCGGATAGACGCTTGCTATCCCACTCGCCGAGCGGTTGCAATAATGCACCGATTTGATGCCGATCGCCACAACGCCGTGACCGACGATGTCTCGCGGGCTAGTAATGGGTTTTGCGAACGCCAAAGATGCGGGTGTGGCTGTTTCGCTTGCGAAAATGCGGGTGTAGTGTCTCGACGACACCAGAGGACCGGGGGAGAGCGCTCCCCCGGCTGCCGTCGCGGCTAGGACGGCTTAACGGAAGAAAAAAGCGAATGCGCTTCGAGTTCAGCGCGAGCGCCATCCAATGCGTGCTTCACCGCGTCTTCACCCCTAACGAGCCCCTGTAGCGGCAGGAACTGTACGGTCGTGATTCCGATAGAGCCGAGCGCGTAACGGAGGTAGGGCGTCAGGAAATCGGGTTGACTTGCATGTTCGCCAAAGTGAAAGCCGCCGGACCCCACGATCACGATTGTCGGGCGGTCCCTCATGAGACCGACCTTTCCCTCCGGCGTCGATCTGAACGTGCGGTGAATGCGCAGCACATGATCAATCCACAATTTCAATGCCGCCGGCACCGTGAAGTTGTGGATCGGCGTATTGATAACAAGAACATCCGTGGATTCGAGCTCGGCGATCAATCGTTCCGAGGTTTCGAACATGGCTGGGTCCGGCGTGCGCGACGTGATCGCCCGCGCATATTCGATCGATACGGGCGGCAGGGGATCGGCCGTTAGATCTCGGGAAATGACCTCGACACTAGACGACGCGTTCTTACTCAAACGTTGCTCGACTTCGCGTACGAGGCTGTGTCCGTGGCTGGCACTGCCATGTGGGCTGGCATTGATCGATAAGATTCTCATTAATTTCACTCTGTGACGAGGGTGAGCGGCTCGGCGAAGTGCATCCCTGTTGCGAGCAGCCCTTGACGGAAATAGAACCGCTGTGCGAACGCGTTGTTTAGCCCGGTATCAAGAACAAGGTGCGCGCAACCGGAATTGCGCGCAACGTCGCGCACGGCCTCGAGTAGTTGAGCACCTACTCCGCCGCGTTGCAGATCGGCGTTGACGACGAGATCGTCGACATAAATAAATTTGCCGCGCAAGAGATTGGTTTGCGCTCGATAGCCCGCGAGGCCGACAACCTCCGTCCCATCACGTGCCGCCAGCAGGCGATACCCCTCGGTATGCTGATGCGCCAACTGTGCAACGAATGCGTTGACGTCCGTCAAATGCGGGCGCAATTGTTTCATGATTTCGAAGGCCGCGGCAAACGACGCGGGCGTGTCCAAATGATCGAAAGTGAGCGAATCGGCCATACGTTTCTCCGCTTGAGATGGTATGCACGATAGCGCCGCCATGGCCTAGTCAGAAGAGCCAAGATGTGCATATCGGACTAGGCCATCCCGTGTGTGCGGGATTGGAAGGGGTCGGCTCTGCGGCATGCAGCGCTTACTATTTCCACTTCGCCCCGATCATCGCCAACCCGGCTTTCTGCAGGTCTTCCGGTCCCATCACAACGCGAAACTCGCAGTCGGCGTTGAACGTGAGAAACCACGGCTCGGCAAATGCGGGAATCTGCGACGGATCATCGAGGTTGATGACGAGGATGGCCCCGCGTCCGCCACTTTGCTCCGTAAAATAGGCGGCTTCCGGTTTCATCTCTTCGAGTATCTTCGCTATCACTTCCTCGATGGTGCCGCCGCGCACGAAGGCATTGAATGGCTCATGGGGAATTCGTACGTTCAGAAGCATGCGCATGGTCGTTCTCCTTGCTCGAGTGGGGCCGTGAAAAACTCCTCTAGCATACGAGACCTTCCATGTTGCTTTAGTGGGCTCGGTAACACCCCAATGTATTGGCGCGGCCCAGCCTCACTTCACGACGGTCCAGGTGCCGTATCGCCCTACGGCCGCCTCGTCGAAGTCGAAGCCGAGTCCCGGCGTTTGGTGCAGCACGATGCGCCCATCGCGATGAGTGAGTTGGTGGTCGATGAGCCGGCGGAAGTTCAGTACTTGATCGTCCCAGAAGTACTCGACATAGCGTGCGTTCGTCGTGGCCGCCACGAGCGGCGCATGCACGTCGTGGAACCAGTGAGGGCACATCACCACACCGTGACTCGCCGCAGTGGCCGCAATGCGCCGCCATTCGCTGATACCGCCACATACCAGGGCATCAGTCTGCAGAATGGCCGCGCCGCCTCGTTCGAGAAGTTCGCGGTGATACCACCGGCCGTAGCCGATTTCGCCCGTTGCGATGGGTACGCGCGTGAGCTTTGCTAGCCGCGCGTGGTTGGCGATGTCGTCGGGCGAGAACGGCTCCTCGATGAAGTAGGGGTCGTATTGCTCGATACGTTTCACGTGCTGAAGCGCTTCCGTCGCATCGGTCCAACCGTTGTTGATGTCGATCATGAGTTCGACGTCGGGCCCGATCGCTTCGCGTGCTGCCCGCACGCGCGCCTCTTCCTCGCGCGGCGAGAGGCGGCCGCCTTTCATCTTCACGGCCTTGAACCCCATTTCCACATAGCGCGCCATTTCCTCGCCGAGCATCGCTGGCGTTTTGCCTTCCAGGTAGTACCCGCCGCTCGCATAGGCGGGAACGCTTTCCAACTCTGCCGCGCCTAGATATTTGTGGAGCGGAACTTGATGCGTGCGCGCGTTCAAATCCCACAGCGCTGTGTCGAGAATGCTGATGGCGCGCATGACAGTGCCGGCCCGCCCCTGCAACAACGCTTCCTGATACATCGCCTGCCACAGGCCCTCTACCGCATACGAATCCTGGCCGACGAGCACGGGTGCCAACAACTGTTCGACCGCCACGCGAAGCAACTCGTCGCCGCTGCTGCCCACGTAGCAAAATCCAATACCTTCCACGCCGTCGCTCGAACGCACTTTGACGAGCCCGTAGTGGCGAGTGGAAACCGTGCGTGTGGCGAACGACGTGACTTTGTCGAGCGGTACGCCGACGGCGCAGACTGAAACTGATTCGATTCTCGGCATGACTGACTCCTCCTCGTTGAATGCCGCTCGCGTGTCGTGTACGAGCGGGCCGGGTGAAGTCTGATAGCCGCCGGACCGTAAAAACAGTATCCTTCGCCTTCTTCAAACCATAGAGTTTCTATCGATGGACTCGCGCTATCTGCAGAGTTTCGTCTATGTGGTTGAGCTGGGCTCGATCGCCGAAGCCGCGCGTCGATTAGACCTCACACCCGCAGCCGTGGCGCAGCGTGTGAAGATGCTCGAGGAGGAACTCGGTGCGAAGTTAGTACGACGTAATGGGCGCACCGTGGGCACGACCGAGGCGGGCGAGCGCATTCTCGAGCGGGCGCGCTCGATACTGCATGGCATCCGCGACCTTACGTCGGATCTCGTCGATGCCTCCGTACTGGCAGGGCAACTGCGGTTGGGCGGCACGCCCACGATGATGACCGGCTTGATACCGGATGCACTGGCGCAGATGCTCACGCGGCATCCGCAGATCGATATTTGGCTCGAGCCCGCGAATTCTCTCGAACTCTATCGCAGGGTCACGCACGGAGAACTCGATGCCGCTGTACTCGTGCATCCTTTGACGGACCTGCCGAAGAGTTGCGACTGGCACACCTTCCGAGAGGAGCCGCTCGTGCTCCTCACGCCTGCGGCGATGCGGGTGAACGACGTGCACCGCACCATTGAGACCGAACCGTTCGTGCGCTACGACCGCAATGCGGTGGGCGGGCAGCTCGCGGACGCCTATCTGCGCCAACACGGGCTGCAGCCGCGCCACCGCTGCGAGCTGGACGGCCTCGATGCCATTGCCGTGCTGGTCGATCGGGGCCTTGGCGTGTCGCTTGTGCCGGACTGGCTCAGTTCGCGCTTTGCCGGTCTTTCGCTCGCGAAATGGCCCCTCCCGCATGCGTTTCCGACGCGTACCGTGGGCCTATTGTGGAATCGCTCGTCTGCCCGCATCAGACTCGTGCGCGCTTTCCTCGAAGCGGCCAAGGCCTTCGTCGAACACAAAAACTCCTGAGGTGTGAAGCAAGCGGACCGTACTTTCACGTGCGCTTTGGCAGCGTGATACTGCGCCGGCAGCGTCAGATCGTCGGCTCGGCAGGCGAACAGGCGGCACTGCACCGACTGCCCTGAACATCACCTGAAGGAGAGCGCATGAGTGCACATTCGGCCAGCGTCCACCCCAGCCACCCAACCGACGAGCGCCTGCGTGGCGTGCTTTCGCCGGTACTTACACCGTTCGATGCCGAGCAAGCGCCTTCGATCCCGCGCTTGGTGAAGCATTGCCGCTGGCTGATGCGACAAGGGGTAGGCCTAGCCCTGTTCGGCACCAACTCGGAGGCAAACTCGCTCTCGGTCGCGGAAAAACGCGGATTGCTGGACGCATTGTTGGAGGCCGGCTTGCCCGCGGCGCGGATGATGCCTGGCACCGGCGCTTGCGCATTGCTCGACGCGATCGAGCTCACGCGTCACGCAGTGCAAGCTGGCTGTGCCGGCGCACTCATGTTGCCTCCGTTCTTCTACAAGGGCGTGAGCGACGAAGGGCTGTATCGCGCGTTCGCTACCGTGATCGACACCGTAGCCGATCCACGGCTGCGCGTGTACCTCTATCACATCCCACCGGTATCGCAGGTGAGTATCAACTTCAGTCTGATCGAGCGATTGCTTCGCCAGTACCCCGGCGTGATGGCGGGCATCAAGGATAGCGCCGGCGACTGGATCCATACGCGCGCGCTGCTGGACACTTTCCAGTCTCCGACCTTCGACGTGTTCGCAGGCACCGAAGCGGTATTGCTGCCCACATTGCAGCACGGAGGCGCGGGGTGCATTACAGCGACGGGCAACGTCAATGCCGCGGCGATCGTGGCGCTTGAGCGAAGCTGGCAAGCGCAGGACGCCGAAGCACGGCAGCGCCAACTGAACGATACGCGGGCCATCTTCCAGCGCTATCCGATCATTGCCGCGATGAAAGCGGCGATTGCATGGCAGTCGGGAGACGTGCAATGGGCGGCCGTCCGCGCGCCGCTGGTCGAACTGGATCGCGCTCAACAGGGCGAATTGCAGCGCGCTCTGACGGATATCGGGTTTCATATCGACGATGCCGGCTCGCTCTGCGCCGCCGCTGAGGGCGCAGTCGCTCTTGCTGCCGCTGCAGAGCGAAATTGAAGTAACCGACGCGCACTACCTACGACAAATGCACCCGCGCGATACCGTGGCGAACCACGGACCGGCGGTCGAGGAGACACACCATGTTCAGCCGTACCACCTATCCGGAGGCGCTCGCCCCCGATCTTGCCGACCTCGCGTTCCGCCGCATCGCGCGGCGTTTCCTGCCGCTTCTCTTTGCGAGCTACGTTGCGGCCTATCTCGATCGCGTCAACGTAGGTTTCGCAAAACTGCAAATGCTCTCCAGCCTGCACTTCAGCGATGCGTCATACGGGCTCGGTGCCGGACTTTTCTTCATCGGCTACTTTCTGTTCGAAGTGCCAAGCAATCTGCTGATGCATCGAGTTGGCGCTCGCCGATGGATCGCACGCATCATGATCTCGTGGGCGGTGCTGACGGATGGCCACCGCGTGGGTGCGCACGCCGGCTATGTTCTACGTGGTGCGCTTCCTCCTTGGGGTGGCGGAAGCCGGATTCTTTCCCGGCATGATCCTGTATCTGACCTACTGGTTTCCCGCGCGGCGGCGCGGACGCATGGTTGCCACGTTGATGGCCGGCATTCCCGTATCCGGCTTGCTGGGCGGCCCGCTATCGGGCTACCTCATGGATGCGTTGAACGGCCTAGGTGGTTTAGAAGGTTGGCAGTGGTTGTTCATTGTCGAGGCCTTGCCCTCCGCGCTACTGGGTGTGATCGTCTATCGCTGGCTCGACGATCGCGTTGCCGACGCGGCGTGGCTGAGTCGCGAAGAGAAGCGTTGGGTACAAGACGAGATCGCAGCGGAAGAGGCGACGCGCACTCACGCTTCGGTGGCGGCCATGTTCGGCTCCGCTCGCGTTTGGGTGCTATGCCTGACCCTCTTCGGTATTGTGATGGGCTCGTACGCGATCGGCTTTTGGCAGCCGACGATCATCCGCCATGCGGGCGTGGCCGATCCGCTCATGATCGGCTTGCTCACGATGATCCCATACACAGCGGCGCTCGTCTCGATGATCGCGGTAAGTCGTCATGCCGACCGCACGCGCGAGCGCCGCTGGCATGTGATCGTTCCCGCGTTGACCGCGGCCGCGGGCTTCACGCTTTGCGCGGCGAATGGCAACGACACGTTGCTTTCGATGGTGGGCCTGACGTTGGCCGTCTCGGGCGTGATCACCGCGCTGCCGATGTTCTGGGCGCTGCCCACCGCGTTCCTCGGTGGCACCGCTGCAGCGGCTGGCATTGCGCTCATCAACTGCACCGGCAATTTGGCAGGCTTCGTGAGTCCGACGGTGATCGGCTGGCTGAAGAGTTGGACGCATACGCTAGCATCGGGGCTCATGTTGACGGCTGCGATGCTTACGCTTTCCGCTTTGCTCGTGTTGCTTTTTGTGCCGGCGCAGCCTGAGGGGCGTCGGGACTATGGTTCGGCGAATTGATCATTGGACGCCGCCATCATTTCACTCAGGTAGCGCGGAGCATCAAGGAAGCTCAACCGCGGACCGCCACAGCCACCACAATGAGAGCCGAGAAGATCAGCGCCGGGGCGAGATGTCGGAACGGCTCTCGATTTCGTAGCAACGTGAAGAGCGCGCCAATCATGATCGTCCCGGCCAGCGCTAAGCCTAAAACGCTGGTTTGTTGTCCCAGAACAAGTGCTGCACTAAGGAGCTCGAGAGCGCCGCAGAGCAACCGAAACCATGCCGGGTAACCCCAGCGTGCGAAGTCACGCTTCACCGCGCCAAGTCCTGCGAGATTGACCACCCCAGCAACCGCGAACAGAACCGCTACGATCATCGCGAGAATCGATTCGAAAGATGCAGTGTTTAACGCCATCGTCATGCTCCGTCAGCTTTGCTGAAAGTGCTTCTATGCGGAGAGGTCCGCAAGCAGGGCAGGGCCGTTGGGTTCCCACGCAAGCACTCGCCGGGCAAGCTGGCCGCTTACCGTTTGGTCGAGCGCCAGTGCATCGGCAAAGGGCCCAAACGATTTGCGAGCATCGTCGAGCGGCCAAAATTCGACGCGATCGGCGCCGACCGAGGCTCGAATGGCTTCACCCATTTCGGCAACGGCAACGGCATCTTCCGCGACTACGTTGAAGATCTGTCCCGCGACTCGATCATCCCCGCTTGCCGCTCGCTCCACCGCGCTCAGGTAGGCCGTGGCGAGATCATCGACGTGCACGGCAGGCCAGTGGTTGCGGCCATCGCCGACGACTCTCACACTGCCGGTTTGACGGACCATGCCGGCAAGCATGCCGAAGACGCCGCCGCCGTGGCCGTGCACCATCGCCGGCCTGAGGATCACCGCTGCAATCGAGCGGCGTCCTGCTAGCGCCAGCACCTGTTGCTCCACTGCGGGCCGCCAGGCGACGAGTGGAGTCGGGTTCAGCGCCGATGTTTCAGTCGCGAGCTTGCCCTCCGTATTGCCGTAAACCCAAGTGCCGGACGTATAGACAAACGCCGCGCCCGGATGCAAATGCGAAAGCATCGCGACGGCTGCGGCTTCATCAGCGGCAGCGGCGGAAGCATCGTTGGTCGACGCGGCGTGCACCACGCCATCGGCGGCACCGGCAGCCGCAGCGAAAGACTGTGGCTCACGCAAGTCGCCGCCATGCAGGTGCACGCCGAGACGTGCCAGCGCGCTCGCGGCCGCCGACCTGTCATCGCGCACCAGCGCCGTCACCTGATGGCCGAGGCTGATTGCCTTGCGCGCGACCGCTTGCCCGATGAAGCCCGTACCACCTGTCATGAACAGTTTCAAAGCATTCCCCTCGATGATTGCCTGCGAAGTTGATGAGTCTCACGAACGAGACTTATCGGTCTCGTTTTGACAAATCTAAACGAGACTAGCCAGTCTTGTCAACTACTCGGTGATCTGCTATTTATCTGGCATGGATACTTCTTCTCTCCCCGGCCTGAGCCCGCTGCAATGCCGCAAGCGGTCTGCAATCCTCGACGGCGCGAAAATCGTTTTTTTAAGTCAAGGTTTCGGTCTGGCAACGATGGACGATGTTGCCGCGGCCGCTGGCGTTGGCAAACAGACGGTCTACCGTCACTTCAAGTCGAAGGAGGCGCTCTTCGTTGGTCTGGTGAGTTCGATGTGCGCTCAGGTGGGTGGATTTCTTGCCCGCGCTTTGGACGAGCAATCCGCTGAATCCCCCGAAGTCGAGTTGCGCGAGTTGGGGTGGGTGTTGGCCCAAATCCTTATCACGCCGGATAACCTGCGACTTTACCGGGCCATCGTTGCCGAGGCCGAGCGTCTTCCGGAGCTGGGCCAGGTGTTTTACGAAAATGGGGCAAAGGTCGTGCGTGCCTTCGCCGCAAAAATTCTGCGAAAGCGATTTGACGAATCGACTGCTGCATTGCGGGCAACGACATTCGTTCAGTTGGTGCTCGGCGACGCGTATCTGGAACTGTCGATTGGCTTCACGGTGCCTGATGTCGACGCGCGCTTTGCACTGCAGATTGACGAGGCGGTGGCGGCGGCACTTCGCTAAGGAGCGCCGTATGAGATGTCGAGCTACTGCGTGCGGAGCGCGCCTCGCCATACTTCCCACCTGCAACGCTCCACGAGCTAAGGAACTGTAGTTGTCGAGTCCACTTCGCTCACCCGAGAGCGAATGAGGTGGTCTATATTGAAATCTAGCAAAGTATAGGGTGATGAAGATATACCTATATCGATGCGCAGCGAGCCGAGACGACAACCCTCAAGCGTTTGGACGAGGGTTTCTTCAAGGTGCGTTTTCCACTTCATCATGCGCGATGTTGCGCCTACGCGCGCTGCGCCGAGCACATCGGTGCTGATGTCATCACCGATAATCAGCGCTTCGTTGGCGCCGCAGCCGACATGAGTGAGTGCCTGCTCAAAGAACATTTCGGACGGCTTGCCTGTGACTGTCGCTGCTTTGCCCGTAGCCGCTTCCAGCCCGACGATGAAACTGCCGCAGTCCAGCTTTGGACCATCGCGATCAAACCAGAAGAGTCCTTTTTGAGGGCCAACCCTCAAAGCGCGCTAGACCGCCCTTGCACCCGCCACTAAGATGACATGCAGGGCAGGGTGCATCATCGGGTGCCGTACCCCTTTCGCCGTAGCACGCAACAAGTCGAACGGAGGCGCCACGTATGAACAGCCACAAGCTGCGCTTCGTTTCGCTCGCGTTCATGACGGCATGCATGGCGTGCACCGTTGCATCGGCACAGGGCAAATATGGCCCTGGCGCATCCGATACCGAGATCAAAGTGGGCAACGTGACGGCCTACACCGGCGTATTCGCCGAATATGGCCAGATCGCACGCGCCGAGGCGGCGTACTTTCGGATGATCAACGATGAAGGCGGCATCAACGGCCGCAAGATCAATTTCGTGAGCGTCGATAGCGGCTCGAACGTGCAAACCGCGGTCGCGCTCGCGCACAAACTCGTCGACGAGGATCAGGTGCTACTGCTGGTCAGTGTGTTCGGCGCACAGAGCAATCTCGAGATCCGCCCGTACATGAACGAGAAACACGTGCCTCAGCTCTTCGTTGCGAGCAACGCATCGACGTTCGACGATCCGCAGCATTTCCCCTGGACGATGGGCTGGGAAGCCTCACGGCACACCGAGGCGGCCGCCTACGCCAAGTACATCCTGCGCAACAAGCCCGACGCGAAGATCGGCGTGCTCTACGGCAACGACGAAGCAGGACACGAATATGTGACCGCCATTCGCGAAGCGCTAGGCGAAAAAGCGGCAACGATGATCGTCAAGGAAGAGGCGATCTCGTACGGCGATCCTACTGGGATCGACGCGCACGTCGTTGCGCTCAAGGACTCGGGCGCCAACGTTTTCCTGAACATGACATTCGGCCGGTTCGCGACCGAAGCGATACGCGAAGCTTACGATATCGATTGGCATCCGTTGCAGTTCATCCCAAACGGGTCGCTTTCCATTGCGGCGTTTATCGAACCCGCGGGTCTCGAGAAAGCCAACGGCATCATCACCAACGCGCGCTCGAAGGGCTGGAGCGATCCTCGTTCGAGGCAGGACCCGGACGTGCGCGCGTTTCTCGCCTGGATGAAGCAATACAACACCGAAGCCAACGAGCGTGACGCCAACAATGTCTACGGCTATGAAGTCGCGCAGACGCTGGTTGCGGTGCTAAAGCAATGCGGCAACGATTTGACCCGAGAGAACGTGATGAAGCAGGCCGCGAGCTTGAACCTCGAACTGGGCATGCTGCGCCCCGGAATTCGGATTTCGACGTCGCCCACCGACTATCGCCCGATCAAGCAACTCTATCTTCTCCGCTTCAACGGGCAGCATTGGGTGCCGACCGGCGATGTCGCCGGCGACTGAACTCGATGGTTGCGACGCAGGTCGAGGAAGCCGGCTACATGATCATGGCCGGCTGACGAGCGCGAAATTGGGCACACCTGAACGTACTCTTTTCGCGGAAGAACGAAATTACGCCTGCGAAGCCTGTGCCCGGCGGCCTGTTGAAATTCCTGGCCATGCCGACAACGCAATATCGGCCAAACGCCTCAATGTCTCAGAACAAGCTCCGTCGCATGCTTGCGCAGACATGCCCTGCACGACGGCTGCATAAAAGCGTGCGAGTGCGTTGGTGTCGGTCTCGGTTGCAAGTTCCCCTTCGGCGACCGCGCGGTCAAACCGTTTCTCGATCAACTGTATTGCAAGATCGCGCCGTGCAGCGACTTCTCGCGCTGCGGCCTCGCTTTTGTCGCCATGCTGAAGAACGGCAGTCGACACCATGCACCCCCGCGGCTTGCTGGGGTCCGTAAAACCCGCCGCCGCATCGTGCAAGTAGCACGCTATAGCGTCGTAAGCCGACGTATGCCTTTGCAGCGCGCCAAGACGATTTTGGTTCTCGCGCTCACCGTTCCGGTCGAGTGCCTGCCTAAACAAATCATCCTTCGAACCGAACGTCGCGTAGAGCGACGGAGGCGTGATGCCCATGGCCTGGGTTAGGTCGGCTATCGAGGTGCCCTCGTATCCTCGCTCCCAAAATAGCCGCGCTGCGATGTCGAGCCCGACATCGCGGTCCAGCGTCCTGGGCCGGCCGCGTTTCCGAGGTGATTCGCTCATTTTGTATCGAAGCCTATAAAAATCGTTGACAGCACTCTTCGCCGCTCAATATTATAGCGATCCCTAGAAAATTAACTGAAAACGGAGTGATCGATGTCTGGAAAGCTATCAAGCAAGGTTGCCCTTATCACGGGAGGCTCACGTGGGATCGGCCGTGCAGCAGCGCTGGCCTTCGCACGAGAAGGTGCCGCGCTGATCGGTGTGCACTATGGCACCAATACCGATGCGGCCGCCGCAACGATCCGAGAGATCGAGCGTCTTGGTGCAAAAGCCGTCGCTATCAAGGCCGATCTGAGAGGGGGTAAGGAAGCGACGGACAGCCTTTGGGAACAGTTCTCAAGGGCTGCGGTTGCCGCTACCGGTGAGCCTCGGCTCGACATTCTCGTCAACAATGCCGGTGTGGCACCTGCCGTTTCTCTGGCGCAGACCAGTGAGTCCATCTTCGTTAAGGTTTATTCGATGCCAGCCATCGGGCGCATGAATGTGCATACCTCTGCACATGTCGGCAGGCGTCGAATAAGCCCGATGGAGGAAACCGCGGAGTGCCCCGATGCGGTTGGAGATTTCGCGGCTATCGTTAAATCGTTAAGGTTTATTCGATGCCAGCCATCGGGCGCATGAATGTGCATACCTCTGCACATGTCGGCAGGCGTCGAATAAGCCCGATGGAGGAAACCGCGGAGTGCCCCGATGCGGTTGGAGATTTCGCGGCTATGGCGATTGATAGGCGGGGATGCTCAATCGTGCCGGGTGCAACTGGACGGAGTTGGATGCTGGCTGGGCGCTGACAGGGTAGCGAAGCGGTGCCGTCGTGTAATCGCGATGACGAGGCGGCCGTGCGAGGAGCGTGGCGACGTGACACGCGCAAACGTCCGCTCGTGGGCCGCGTTGCCGCAAAGCCGACGGTCGGTTCGGATATCGGGGAACCGTGGAGTTCATGTGTGCGGCCGGTGCGTTGGGGGTGCGCGGATTGGGGCGCTGCGCGCGAATACGTCGATGACGATCATCGGCGCGCCGCAGTGGCGGCAGACGAAGACGGGCCGGGTAGCGATGGTGGTGTCCGGTGACGGGGCGATGCCGGGTGCGACGTGCAGCAGCTCGCGCACTTTGGCGAGACTGGCGCGTCGGACCGGGTTGGCGAGCAGCCCGTAGTGACGGATGCGATGGAAACCACCGGGCAGCACATGGAGCAGGAAGCGGCGCATGAATTCGCTAGCCTCTAGCGTCATGGTTTTGTAGCGGGTGCGCCCCTTCGCGCGATAGTCCTTCCAACGGAACGTCACGCCGCGCTCGTCGAAGGCGAGCAGACGCTGGTTGGAGATGGCGACGCGGTGCGTGTAGCGTGAGAGGTACTCGAGCACCGCCTTCGGTCCGGCGAACGGGCGCTTTGCGTAGACCACCCATTCGCAGGTACGCAGCGGTGCCAGCCACCGGGCAAAGGTGGCGGGGTCCGCGAGCCCGGTGTACTCGCCGAAGAACTGTAGCTGGCCATTGCGGTGGGCCACTTCGAGCGCTTCGAGGAAGCGTCGGCGGAACAGGCGTGAGAGCACGCGCACCGGCAGGAAGAAGCCGGGCCGGCAGGCGATCCAGCGCTCACCATCGGGCGACAGCCCGCCACCGGGCACGATGCCGTGCACATGCGGGTGATGCGTGAGGGCCGAGCCCCAGGTATGCAGTACGAGCGTGGCCGCGATCTGGGCGCCGAGGTGTTTGGGATCGGCGGCGATCGTGCGCAGCGTCTCAAAGGCGATGTCGAGCAGCAGGCCGTAGATGATCCGCTTGTTGTACCAGGCGATGGCGCTGACGGGCGCGGGCAGCGTGAAGACGACGTGGAAATATTCGACGGGCAGCAGATCGGCCTGGCGTGCCTCCAGCCAGCGGTGTGCTGCGCTGGCCTGGCACTTCGGGCAATGCCGGTTGCGGCACGAGTTGAAGGACACCTCTGTCCTTGCGCAGCCTGAACAGCGCAGCACATGCCCGCCCAGTGCCGCCGTGCGGCACCGTTCGATGGCCGACATGACCTTCAGCTGCCCCAGGCTCAACTGTGTGGTGGCCCGCCACGCTGGCCCGTGGCTGCGGAAGATGTCCGCAACCTCCAGCATGAGGCGCTACAGCACGCGGGTCTACTCGGAGGGCAGACGGTCCAGCGGACTGGTGACCTCGCGCAGCAGGTCGGTGGCCACCTGGACGTAGAGCGCGGTGTTCTCGAGCTTCGCATGGCCGAGCAGCACCTGGATCACGCGGATGTCCACCTTCTGTTCAAGCAAGTGTGTCGCGAAGCTATGCCGAAGCGTGTGCATGGACACGCGCTTGTCGATGTTCGCAGCCTCGGCGGCGGCATGAATGGCGCGGTTCAGTTGCCGCGTGCTCAACTGATCGAGCGGATCGAGGCCGGGAAACAGCCACCCGCCATCGAGCATCTTGCCCTGCGCACGCGCCACGCGCCACCACGCACGCAGACGCTCGAGCAGCACCGGTGAGAGCATCGCATAGCGGTCGCGGCGGCCCTTGCCCTGCTCGATACGCAGTGTCATGCGTTCGCTGTCGACGTCGGTGACCTTCAGCGCGACCACTTCGCTGGCGCGTAGCCCCGCGCCGTACGCGACCGACAGCGCGGTCTGGTGCTTGAGGTTGCCGGCCGCCTCGATGAGGCGCCGGACCTCATCGGGACTGAGCACGACGGGCAATATGCGGGGCACGCGCACGGGATGCATTCTGACCATCAGCTCGGGCCGGTCGAGCGTGACGGTGAAGAAGAACTTCAGGCCGGTGATCGCGTGGTTCAGCGACACGGCCGATGTGCCGTGGTCGACCAGATGGAGCTGGTAGCGGCGCAGGTCCTCGACGGTGGCCGTGTCCGGTGAGCGTCCGAGAAACCGCGCGAACTCACGCACGATGTGCAGATAGATGTCCTGCGTCTTGGGGGCAAGCTGGCGCATGCGCATGTCGTCGATCATGCGCTGGCGCAGCGGACTGACGTTTGACTGTGAGGAGGTCATGATGGGACTCCTGCTGAAGAACGAGGCGGATTGCCTCATTCGCCAACATAAAGCCGCGCGACCGGCCTCTCCCTGACCTTCAGCGTCGGATCGTAGCCCCTACCGCGCGAGCGGTTTAGTCCATCGATGAGTTGTTGACGATCAACTTCAAGGCACCGTTCTTCTTGATCCAGACCGTTGCTGATCATATCCGCGATAACGGACGGATCATCAACATTTCGACAGGCTTTACGCGTGTCGCGGCGCCGACGCATCCCGCCTACGCGGCGTCGAAAGGCGCAATTCAAACGCTAACGCTGGCGCTCGCACCCGAGTTCGGTCCTCGCGGCATCACGGTCAATACGGTAATGCCGGGCGTCACGGAGACCGACATGAATGCGGACTGGATCACGATTCCCGAAGCACGCGCCGGCGCTGAAGCCCTGTCGGTGTTCTCGCGTGTCGGTCAACCCGCCGACGTAGCAGACGTCATCGCCTTCGTCGCGTCGTCTGACGCCCGATGGATCACGGGACAGGTCATCGACGCGACGGGTGGTGCCCGGCTCTAAAACTTCGGGTTGCCGTCAAGCGATCGGTTTGCGGCAACCGCTAGTGACCGGACCTCTGCACTATACGGACGCCAGCTTCATGCTCGGCATGGTCCGTTTATGTTTTGTCGCAGACGATCACGCAACGAGTAACCAGCCTCAGTGCATCACGTGTTACCGGTGGGAACGATTCCCGCCGCCTCTACCATCAGGATCACCGTTTTCTCGGGCGCTCGAGGGCGATGCAACAGACCTTTACGCACGACAAACGCCTGCCCCGGTTTCAAATCCACGCTCCAGCCCTCGAGGTCAATGAGGAAGTGCCCACTCACGACATAAAAGAATTCGTCCTCAGCTTCATGCTTGTGCCAGTGATATTCGCCTTGCACCACGCCAAGCCGGACTACCGATTGGTTCACCTCACATAGCGTCTGGTTATACCAGGGGTGGTTGTTTGCCGCCACGAGGGCAGGAACGTCGATGATTTCGCCGAAGGCGTGGAGGACGTTGAGGCGGGTCAGATACGGAAAGGCGTCGTTGCTCACATCGATCTCCTTGAACGTTGGTTCGTGTCGAACATGCGAGCAACTCTAAGCCGTAACCGTTCCGTGGATCTTGTACCGAACCGTCAATCGTTGGTACAGGAGCGATCTTCAAGCAACTGCGCGCGGTACGCGCCTGGCGTCAGTCCCATTCGGCGCCGAAAGACACGCGTAAAGTGACTTTGGTCCGCAAAACCGGCGGCCTCCGCAATGGCTGCGAGCGAGTGGCGTCCACCGGCCAATTGGGCGCATGCGAAATCGAGCCGAAGCTGGCGCACGTATTCTCCAACAGTGCGGCCAAAGTGCTTACGGAATTCACGTGCGAGGTGATCGGCGGAAACATGGCTGTCTGAAGCGATTTCATCCAACGTTAGTGCCTCGCGAAAGCGATCGTGCAGTAATGCTTCCACGCGGCCGAGCCATCGACGTGAGCCGCCAACTGTTGCAGCACGCGGGACGGACCGCTCGCAGGCCGCAAGAAGTTCGAGTACCAGCCCTTCAACCGCCAACGACGTAGCGAAATCCTGTTCGCGGCACTCGCGGACCAGACGGCGCATGAACGACAGCGGAGCTCCGCCGGCAAAGTCATCGGGACGATCGAGAACCCGGGTTCGGCCACCAAGCCGCTGCAGCCACGTGGGCGAAAACTCGACATGGAGTGCCTTGCCGCCGGCTCCGTACCAACAATTTGCATGCGGTACGCCTGCGGGGAAAAGCGTCAGTGACATCGGCCCGTCTTCGCCACGGCGTGCCGGCCAGGATCGTGTGCCGTGACCGTCCAGCACGAAACAGAAAAACGGATTGACGTGTTCGTGCTGCGGGATGATCAGATCCGTTGCGAAATGAGTCTCCACGACTGAGATCCCGTCATCGCCATATTGCAGGGTAGTGGTGCCAAAGTAGTCACCCGGTTCAAGTACCCTTAGCATGGGACTGACTCCCAAAGAGACGTTGCAGTCGATTTTACACGCCTCTCCAGAGCCGTTCGAAGGCCGATAAAGGCACTCAATTCCTGCCGAGCCATCGCATTTCTCTCATCTGACTCATTCTCTTGAAGAATAGATCTTATGGGAAATCCGCGCATTATCATTCCCGCCGAAGGTAACTACCATGAACCTGTCATTCACGAACAGGCCGACAGACATCCCATGCCCAACCTCGACGTTCTGTTCAATTCCTACCGGCTGAATGCCCTCAACCTACCGAACCGCGTGGTCATGGCGCCGATGACTCGCTCCATGTGTCCGGGCGGTGTGCCGACCGCCGAGGTTGCCGGCTACTATCGCCGCCGCGCTGAGAATGGCGTCGGTCTCATCATCACAGAGGCGGCGGGGATCGGCCGTCCGGCTGCGCTCAATGAACCTGATATGCCCCGCTTTCATGGCGAAGCGGCGCTCGCAGGCTGGAAGAAGGTGGTGGACGAGGTTCATGCGGCGGGTGGGCGCATCGCGCCGCAGTTGGTTCATGTGGGCCATAAGCGCTCGAACTCGACACCCGATTGGATACCATCCGCGCCCTATGAAAGTCCCTCGGGGTTTTCAGTGACAGGCGGGCGCATCAGTCGACCGATGAGCGAATCCGATGTAGCCAATGCCATCGACGCCTTCGCGCGCGCAGCGTCGGATGCGGAGCGGCTCGGATTCGACGCAATAGAGTTGATGGGCGCGCACGGCTATCTCATCAATCAGTTCTTCTACGACCACCTCAACTTGCGCAACGACAGATATGGCGGCTCGACGCTCGTTGAACGCTCTCGCTTCGCGGTCGAGATTCTGAAGGCAATCCGGACGGTGGTGACCCCGGGCTTCCCAGTGATTCTTCGTCTTTCGCAGTGGAGGCCAAAAGACTTCAGCGCACGACTTGCCGAGACGCCGAAGGCGCTCGAACAGTGGCTTACCGTGCTCGCCGAAGCGGGTGCGGATGCGTTCCATCTCTCGCAGCCAAAATTCTGGCAGCCCGCCTTCCCTGAGATCGATGGGGGGTTGAACCTTGCCGGCTGGGCGAAGAAACTCACGGGCGTCACCGCGATAACCGTCGGCGCCGTCGGGCTGTCCGGTGACGTCTACGAATCCTTTGGGGGCAAAAGCGCTCAATTCGCGCCGCTGAACGGATTGCTCACGCGGCTGGAGCGCGGCGAGTTCGATCTGGTAGCAGTTGGCCGTGCGTTGCTGCAAGACCCTGCGTGGCTCGAGAAGATACGGCAAAATCGCGTCGACCAGATTGCCGACTTCACGTCGGCCGCGTTTGCCACCCTGCGTTAGTCACTGTTTGAACTCATATTCGTCAGCCTTTGCTTTGCGAAAGAAACGTGCGCAGCCGGTCCACGCCATCGAGTAACTTTGCATCGGCGCTGACGGCATGGCACCAGCGCAGCCAGCCATTTCCTTCGGCACCGAAAGCCGAGCCCGGGGCAAGGCCGAGGCCGACTTCGCTCACGAGTTGCTTGGCCAAAGCCAGTGAGTCGTCGCGACCGGCGATGCGAAAAAACATATACATTGCGCCGCCGGCGTCAGGCACTTCGACATCCGGAAGGCTGACGAGCGCATCCTTGAGTAATGCCCGGGTGTCTGCCAGCCTTCTTTTGAGGCGCGCAACTTCCGGCTCTCCATGCAAAAGCGCAACCGAGGCGGCGCGCTGCACAGGCTCGAACACACAGGAAAAGTTATATTCGATTACTTTCGCGAGATCGGCAGTCAATTCCTGTGGCACCACCATCCAGCCCGCGCGCCAGCCCGTCATCGACCATGCCTTGGAAAAGCTGTTGACGGAAATGATTCGGTCGCCTTCCTTGTAGTACTTGAGAAACGATGGCGCCGAGCGCAAATCCGGGTCGTAAACAAGCCGCTCGTAAACGTCATCGCAGACGATCCAGATGCCGTGCTGGCGGCAGTGCTGCAAGATGGCCGCCACGCTTTGCTCGTCGATCACCCAGCCCGTGGGATTGTTCGGAGAATTGACGATCAATGCTTTGGTATTCGGCGTCAACGCGCCGAGGAGGCGATCGAGATCCAACGTCCATCGTCCTTCGCGAACACAGAGCGGGACACGCTCGACCTCGGCGCTCAGAATCTTTGGAATTTCGCAAACGTTCGGCCACAGGGGGGTGATGGCGACGACCCGATCTCGAGGGGCCAGCAGCAATTCCGCGGTGATCATGAGCCCCGTTACGCCGGAACTGACTACCGCGATGCGATCCGTCTCGACATGCTGGTTGTGCAGGCTCGTCAGGTAGCTTGCGATGCCCTCGCGCAGGTACGGGCGCCCGAGGTTTTGCGAGTAGAAGGTTTCGCCGTTGGCAAGCGAGCGTGCCGCTTCATCCCGGATGAAGCCGGCGGTTGCCAGATCGGATTCCCCGAACCAGAACGGCAAGACATCGGCTTTGCCCATGCCGCTATTGGCGACTTCGCGGATCAAGGAGCCGGCAAGTTCATGGATGGACGTTCTTGTTTGTATCGAATGCGTATGGCTTTGGGTCATGGCGCGTCCAGAGAGGGATGAGTCAATCGATACGTATGCGGTCATTGGGCGGCGCATGCCAACAGCAACGACGCAAACGTGTCGATCTCACGCATTCGGTTGCTGGGCCCTGCAACGGAGATCGCGCCTATGACGCGATCGTCACTCAACACCGGTGCGGCAAGGCAAATCAATCCGTCGATCAGTTCTTCGTCATCGACCGCATAGCCGCGTGCGCGGGTTCGTTCGAGCTCTGCCAGGAGCGAATCCTTATCCACGATCGTCCGCGCAGTATAGCGATGCAAACCCTCATCGCAGATTCTGTCTATCGCTGGCGATAACGTGGGCCATGCAAGAAGCGCTTTACCTACCGCTGTCGCGTGCATTGGGCCGTGCCAGCCGACGTAAGAGAACATGCGAATAGGATGAGGCGAATCGACTTTCGCCAAGTACACGACGCGATCGCCTTCGGCCACCGCGAAGTGCACCGTTTCCCGCGTTTCGGCCGCCAGTCGAGACAGCAGCGGTTTGATGCGGTCCACCAGTGCCGTGAGGTCATCGGGCGCAGCGAACAAGCCCGGCAACCGATAGCTCAGCCTGTACGTCGTCCCGTCCTGCACTGTCCAGTTGAAGGATTGGAGCGTTCTTAATAGTCGATAAACCGTGGGACGCGGGAGGTCGAGCGATTTAGCCAACTCACTCACCGACATAGCTTTCGACGCCCGCGCGAGCAGTTCGACGAGGCGAACTGCGTGACTCACGCTGCTGATGGTTGCCGCTTCCGACATCGTACTTACCCTCGCTCTAACGCTGCACCCTTGCAAGTGGATGTGCCGCGTCTATAATGTGTCTAACAGTGATACTACACTGTCCATTATTGATGCACAAGGTGGATATGAAACCCAACAGCACTTCTTCCCCGTATATCGCCGCGGTCGTGCAAGGGACGCCCGTGCCTTTCGACGTCGACGGCACGCTGGCGAGAGTCGACGAACTCGTCGCGTCCGCTGTGAAGCGCGAAGCGCAACTCGTGGTCTTCCCCGAGGCATTTATCGGTGGATATCCGAAAGGGCACATGTTCGGTTCGTATGTCGGAGGCAGAACGGGCG